>NZ_BAAJXA010000038.1:0-92514 GCF_057537855.1 Streptomyces diversicolor | reverse complement strand
CGGCAGCGACCGGCACCCACACAAGGGTCGGAGAGCACGTCGCACGGCAGCGACCGGCGGCCACGCGGGGGTCGGAGAGCCTGACGGGGCCGGCAGATCGCGGCGCCTGGGCCGGGGCGGACGAGGCGCGGGGCCGGACGGGGCCGACGGAACGTGTTGCCTGGGCCGGGGCGGGGGATCATGTGCGTGGATCCGGTGCGGGTGGCTGTCCGTGGCCCCGCTTCGGGGCCACCCGTACGGACCGCCCGCGGCACCGGCGCGGCGCGCGGTGGCGGGGGGCGGGTGGTGGGGGAATCGGTTGTCCACAGGTGCCCACGGGGGCAGTTCCGGCCAGTAGGGTCGACGGACATGGAGCAGAGGCATCTCGGCCGTACCGGCCTGCGCGTGTCCCGGATCGGGCTCGGCACCCTCACCTGGGGCCGGGACACCGACGAGCACGACGCCGCGGACATGCTGAAGGCGTTCTGGGAGGCGGGCGGGACCCTCGTCGACACCGCGGACGTGTACGGCGCGGGTGAGGCGGAGTATCTGCTCGGACAGCTGATAGAAGGGCTCGTGCCGCGCCGGGACCTGGTCATCTCGACGAAGGCGGGGAGCGTACCGGACCCGGACCGCCGCTTCGACGGCTCGCGCGGCCATCTGCTGGCCGCGCTCGACGCCTCCCTCGCCCGCCTCGGCACGGAGTACGTCGACATCTGGCACATCCACGCCTTCGACCCGTACACCCCGCTGGAGGAGACCCTTCACGCCCTCGACCTGGCCGTCAGCAGCGGTCGGACGCGCTACGCGGGGGTCTCCAACTTCTGCGGCTGGCAGCTCGCCAAGGCCGCCACCTGGCAGCTGTCCCAGCCGGGCACCCGCACCCGGCTGGCGAGCACGCAGATGGAGTACTCGCTGCTCCAGCGCGGCGTGGAGCGCGAAGTACTGCCCGCCGCCCTCGACCTGGGCGTCGGCCTGCTGCCCTCGTCGCCGCTCGGCCGCGGCGTCCTGACCGGCAAGTACCGCAACGCGACCCCGTCGGACTCGCGCGGCGCCTCCGAGCACCTGGCGCCGTTCGTCGCGCCGTACCTGGACGACACCGCGAGCCGGATCGTGGACGCCGTGGCGACGGCGGCGGACGGGCTCGCGGTGACCCCGCTCCAGGTCGCGCTCGCCTGGGTGCGGGACCGGCCCGGCGTGGCCGCCCCGATCATCGGCCCGCGCAACGCGCAGCAGCTCACGGCGGCGTTGTCAGTGGAGGCGCTTAGTCTTCCTGACGAGATCTGCCGAGCGCTGGACGACGTGTCGGCGCCCCTGCACCGCTATCCCGATCACGACTGGAGCACGCTGTGAGCACGGACCCGGAGACCACGGAGGAAGCCCGGCCGGGGACCCCGGAGGCCACGGACCCGGAAGCCGTGGAAGCCACGGAGCCCGCGGACGCGGGGAGGAACGCGGGTGAGAACGGAGCCGAGCCGTCCGGCGCCCCGGCGGGTGAGGGCGGCACCGAGCCGTCCGGCGCCCCGGCGAGCGAGGGCGGCACCGAAACCGCCGCCCAGCGGTCCGAGGCGGAGGCTGAGCTCGCCGCCCAGCGCGTCGAGCGGGAGCGGATCGAGCGGCGCAAAGCCGACAAGAAGGGGCCGATCGAGAGCGGCACCAAGCTCAGCGGCACGGCGGCCGACCTGCTCGCGGCCGTACGCGCCGTGGAGAGCGGCGAGCGGCCGGCCACCGAGGTCTTCGGCGCGGCGCCCGCCCCGCGCAGGCCGGCCGCCGCTGCGGAGCCCGCGCGTCGGCCGCAGCCCGCCCCCGTCGCCGAACCCGCCGCACCGGCACCGGCGGCGGTCGACGCGGTGCGCGCGGTACTGAGCGACGGCGGCGCCCCCGAAAGCCTCGCCCCCCAGGTGGCCGCGGCGCTCGGCGAGGGCGCGGACGCCCGGCTGCGGTCCGATCCGTGGCTGTTGCTGCGGGTCGGCGGCGTACGGCCGGAGCAGGCCGACGGCTTCGCGCGTGCGCTGCTCGGCGCCGAGTGCGGCCCGGACGACGTACGGCGCGGCCGGGCGGTGACCGGCTGGCTGCTGGAGCAGGCGGCGCTGGCCGGGCACACCGCCCTGGAGATGCCCGCGCTGCTCGCCGCGCTGGCCCAGCGGGGCGTGCCCGATCCGGACGCGGCCGTGCAGGACACGCTCGCGGAGGGCGAGGCCCTGGTCTTCCAGGACGCCTTGGAGGAGCCGGGCGCCCCGGCCGGGCCGCGCCCGGCGGAGGACGCCGGGGACGCCGCGGCCGACAGGGACGGTGAGGACGCCGCGGCCGACGGGGGAGGCGAGGCGGAGCGGCCCGTGCGGGTCCTCGTCGGTCTTGAGCGGTACGCGCTCGCCGAGGAGAGCCTTGCCGACGGCCTGGCCCGCCTGGTCAACTCGGTGCCGAAGCAGGACGGCCCGGCCGATGCCTGGCAGCGCGCGGCCACGACCGCGGGGGGCTCGGCGGGCGAGCTGATCGCGGCGGTCGCGGGGCACGGGCTGGTGCTGCACACGGGCGGCCACGCCTCGCTCGTCGACCCGGCGCGCCTGCTGCACGAGGCGCCGGTGCTGGGCCTGCGGGCCTGGGCCGCCGCGCATACGGCCGGCGGCCGGGACGAGTGCGCGGCGCTGCTCGCCGGCCTCGACGGCACGGACGCACCGGCGGACCGGGCCGGCCGCGGCACCGCGACCGTGGCGGGGCTGCTGGCGGGCACCGAGGGGCCGGGGCGGGACCCGGACGGCGCCCTGGACCTCGACCTGCTGATCGTGCTCGACGCGCCCCAGCTCGATGTGGAGACCGCCGCCCTGCTCGTGGAGTCGCTGCCGGACGGGGCGCGGCTGGTGCTGTCCGGTGACCCAGCGGTCCTGTGGTCGGCCGGGCCCGGGCGGGTCTTCGCCGATCTGCTCCTGACCCGGGCGTGCCCGCGGATCGCCTCGCGGGTGCCCGACCCGGGGCCGCTCGGCGAACTCGTCTCCGGTATCGGCGTCGGCGAACTGAACCAGGTCGAGGCGCCCGGCAAGGAGGTCGTGATCGTGCCCGTGCGGGACGCGGGCGAGGCCGTGCACCGCACCGTGCAGCTGGTCGCGGACTCGGTGCCGCGGGCCATCGGCGTCCCGGCCGAGCAGACGGTGGTGATCACGCCGGGGCACGGCGGGGCGGCCGGCACCCGCGCCCTCAACGCGGCGCTCAAGGAACGGCTCAACCCCGGGCCCGGCCGCTTCGGCGGCTTCGACCCCGGCGACCGGATCGCCTACTCCCCCGCTCCCGGCCGTACGCTCCCCGGCCGGGTCGTGCAGGCCGACGCCGACGGACTGCGTCTGTCCTGTGCGGACGGGCCGGTCGTGGTGGCGCGGGAGCAGGTGGAGCGGTCCGTGCGGCACGGGTGGGCGCTGACCGCGCACCAGGCGGTGGGCGCCCGGTGGCCCGCGGTGGTCGTGGTGCTGCCCGGCGATGCCGCGCAGGCGCTCAGCAGGCCGTGGGTGTACACGGCGTTCGGCCGTGCCGACCGCCATCTGTCCGTGGTGCACGGCGTGGAGCAGGCGCTGCCCAGAGCGGTCGCCGAGATTCCCGCCAAGCCCCGGAGCACCCGGCTGCCGGCCCTGCTGCGTGCCCAGCTCCCGCCGGCCGGCTGACCCACCCGGCCCGCGGGGCGGCTCGACGGCGGCCACGACCGGCGGACACCGCGGGCCGCCTTCGTGCAGGTGCCGCCGTGGTGCCCGTTCCGTCGTCCCGTGCCGTCGTCGGGTGACCCACAGCGGCGAAACACGGCCGCGGGCCAACCGCTGCGCCGCACGCAACACACCGGCGGACGAGGCACGGCGGTGCGCCGGACACAGCGGCCGGCCAAGCACGGCCGCGAGCCGAACACAGCCACGGACCGAACACAGCCGCGCGCCGAACACAGCGGCTGGTGAGGCACAGCGGCGGACCAAACACAGCCACGGGCAAAGGACGGCCGCAGGCCCGAGGACGGCCGCAGGCCCGAGGACGGCCGCAGGCCGCACGCGGCGGTGCCGCGTGGGGCTCGTGCCCGTGCGGCACCGGTGTCGGTCGGTTCAGCGATCCGCGTCCAGGGGCTCCAGGTCCTCGTCCTCGTCGCCGTCCAGGTCCAACTCGTCCTCAAGATCGTCCTCGACGTCGTCCGCGGTGTCCTCATCGTCGAAGACGGCGCTGACGTCGAAGCGGCAGACCACCCGCTGCGGATCGATCTGCTCGAACGGCGCCTCCAGCCACTCACCGGGTTCCGCGGGCTCGTCCGCCGCGGTCACCCACAGCGTGGAGTCGCCCTCCTCCAGGCCGAACTCCTTGTGCCGGGAGGCGATCTCATCCGGTTCGAACTCGCCGAACAGGATCCCCAGCGCCCCGTGCACCGTGCCGGAGGCATCCACGCCCGCGCCGTCCTCGTACTCCGCCGCCTCGACCCGCCCGGCCTGGGCCAGCAGCCGCTGCGGTTCCACCACGGCGTAGTCGCGGCGGATCAGCACGCTCAGGGCGTTCGGTTCCTCCGGACCCGCGTACGGCGGCAGCGACTCATCCGTGCCGGGGATCTCGAAGGGCGTGACCTCGTCGTAGCGGTCGTAGAGCAGCTCGTCGTAGGTCTCGGCGGCCGCCGCGAGCTGGTTGAACGCCTCGTAGACGGCCGGGTCGTCCTCACCCGACCTGCGTTCGACCGCGGCCAGGTGGCGGTCGAGCGCGGTCTTGACCGCCTCGGCGGCGGCGCGTACCTCGGCAGCGGTGGGCTGCGCAGCATCAGACATAGTGCAGACGCTATCCGTACCCGGCCCCAGCCCGCACAATAGATGCGATGCCGGAATACGAATTTGTCGACGTGTACGTCCCGCGGGGGGTGTCCCGTAAGGACGCGACACGTCTGCTGACGGACCATGCCGAGTACGGACACTGGGAGTTGGACCGACTGAGCCTGCTGCGCGACGGCAGCCGCAGGGTGCGGTTGCGCCGGCGGATCATCCGCCAGGTGCGGGCCACGTGGTGAGACAGGACACCTGACCGGAGCGGCCCCGTACGCCGGGGCCGCTCCGTCTCACCGCTGTCCGCGCGTCACGCCGCGGCCCGGGCCTTGCGGTAGAGCACCGCGCCGGCCAGCAGCGCGCCCGCGCTCAGCGGGATGGCGGCGCCGATCGGCAGGCCGCTCCCGGTGTGGGCGAGCTGTGCGGCTCCGCCGGGCCGCGTGACGGAGGCGTCGCCCTGCGGGCGGATGTGCGAGGTGTGGGCGGGCGGTGTCTCGCCGCCCTTGGTGGGCGGGGTGCTCGGCGTGTCCGGGTGGTCCGGGTTTCCGGGCGGGGTCGTGTGACCGCCGCCGGGAGGGGTTTCCTGCCCGCCGCCGGGAGGCGTCTCATGGCCCCCGCCGGGAGGGGTCTCATGCCCGCCGCCGGGAGGGGTTTCGTGGCCGCCGCCCGTGCCGTTGGCGCAGTCGTTCCCGGTCGCCGCGTTGCCGATCCCGATGACGTCGATGCTGTTGCCGCACACGTTCACCGGCACGTCGATCGGTACCTGCACCGTGTTGCCGGAGCCCACGCCGGGCGAGCCGTCGGTGCGTCCGCCGGTGTGCGCACCGCCGGAGTCGCCGTGACCGCCCTCGGTGGCGCCCGCGCGTTGGGTGCAGGCGTTGCCCACCGCCGGGTTGAGGAGCCCGACGATGTTCACGGTGTTGCCGCAGACGT
Source organism: Streptomyces diversicolor (assembly GCF_057537855.1). Lineage (NCBI taxonomy): Bacteria > Bacillati > Actinomycetota > Actinomycetes > Kitasatosporales > Streptomycetaceae > Streptomyces > Streptomyces diversicolor. The sequence continues at coordinate 86,836 of NZ_BAAJXA010000038.1, read as the reverse complement.
TCACCGGCACGTGCACGGGCACCTGGACGGTGTTGCCGGACAGCACGCCGGGCGAGTGCGTGGCGGTGCCGTCCGCTCCCGAGTCGGCGTGGGCGTATCCGCTGGTGGCGGCGAGTGCGCCGGTGGCCGCCAGCACGGTGATCAGGCCCTTGCGGGTGCCCTGTCGCATAGGTGAGTCCCCCCTGCCTTCGATGAGGTTGTTCTGTTCTGCTGTGTTCTGCTGCGTTCTGCTGTGTTCTGCGCTGGGTTCCCCGGCTGCCGTGCCGCGGTGCGGCTGGGTTCCGCCGGGGAAGCCGGTCGGCCCCGGAGCGCATGGCGCGCGCTCCGGGGCCGGCGAGAGGACGCCCTCAGGGAGTCGACGTCACTTGTTGACGCAGGTGTTGCCGAAGGCGGGGTTCAGCAGCCCGATCACCGAGATCGTGTTGCCGCAGACGTTCACCGGGACGTGCACCGGGACCTGGATGACATTGCCGGAGACGACGCCCGGGGACTGCACGGCGGCGCCCTGGGCGCCGGAGTCCGCGACGGCGAGGCCCGCGCCCGCGAGAACCAGACCACCAGTGGCAGCCGCAGCAGCGACGACCTTCTTGATCATTCTTCCTCCTTGTTGGCAAGAGCGGCCCCAGCTGCGGACCGCATCACGTGTAACGAGGAGGGAGTAATGGGGCTACGAGCGTATGGTCGCATTCACCCGTCTCAGTGGGCTCCGCACGTGTGGCCGATTTCAGGACGCGTCGATGAACCGGTCGAGCACCCGCACACCGAACTTCAGCCCGTCCACCGGTACGCGTTCGTCGACTCCGTGGAACATGCCCGCGAAGTCCAGCTCCGGGGGCAGCTTCAGGGGCGCGAAGCCGAAGCCGCGGATGCCCAGGTCGTCGAAGGACTTGGCGTCCGTGCCGCCGGAGAGCATGTACGGGATCGCCTTGGCGGCCGGGTCCTCGGCGACCAGCGCGGACTGCATCGCCTCCACCAGCGCGCCGTCGAAGCCGGTCTCGACGGCCTTGTCGGAGTGCACGTCCTCCCGCCGCACCTTCGGCCCGAGGATCCGGTCGAGGTCGGCGAGGAATTCGTCCTCGTACCCGGGCAGGAACCGCCCGTCGACGTGCGCGGTGGCCTCGCCCGGGATGACGTTGACCTTGTAGCCGGCGTTCAGCTGCGTGGGGTTGGCCGTGTTGCTCAGGGTCGCGCCGATGAGCTTGGCGATGCCGCCGAGCCTGGCGAGCGTCGCCTCCATGTTCTCCGGGTCCAGTTCGTTGCCGAGCGCGTCGCCCAGCTCGTCGAGGAAGGCCCGGGTGGTCTTGGTGACCCGCACCGGGAACCGGTGCCGGCCCACCCGGGCGACCGCCTCGGACAGCTCGGTGATCGCGTTGTCCCGGTGGATCATCGAACCGTGTCCGGCGGTTCCGGCCACGGTCAGCTTCATCCAGTGCATGCCCTTCTCGGCCGTCTGGATCAGATACAGGCGGCGCTGCTCGTTCACCGTGAACGAGAAGCCGCCGACCTCGCTGATCGCCTCGGTGACGCCCTCGAACAGCCCGGGGTGGTTGTCGACAAGCCACCGGGCGCCGTAGGTGCCTCCGGCCTCCTCGTCGGCGAGGAAGGCGAGCACGATGTCCCGCGGGGGGCGCCGGCCGCTGCGCAGCCGGTCGCGCACGACGGCCAGCGTCATGGCGTCCATGTCCTTCATGTCCACGGCGCCGCGCCCCCAGACGCACCCGTCCGTGACCTCGCCGGAGAACGGGTGGTGGGTCCAGTCGTCCGCGTTCGCCGGTACGACGTCGAGGTGGCCGTGGATGAGCAGTGCGGGCCTGGACGGGTCCTCGCCCTCGATGCGGGCCACGGTCGAGGCGCGCCCCGGATGCGACTCGAAGACGCTCGGTTCGAGGCCCACCTCGGCGAGTTTTTCGGCGACGTACTCGGCGGCCTTGCGCTCACCCGGGCCCGAGTGGTCGCCGTAGTTGCTGGTGTCGATCTGGATCAGCTCGCGGCAGAGGTCCACGACCTCGTCCTCGCCGGTGACGCCCCTGGCCGTGTCCGTCTCGCTCACGCTGCTTCCTCCCGCGCTGTCGCTGCTGGTGGTCCCCCTCATCCTCCCTCGCCGCCGCCCCGGTCCCAAGCCCGGTCCCGGCCCGTCACAAGGCGTTCACGCGGGACCGGGCGCGGGGACGGGGCGTGATCGGCCATCCTCGAAAGCCTGGTAATGTTTCCTTCGTCGCCGCGGGGGAAGCCCGCGCGACGGACACCTTGTCCGGGTGGCGGAATGGCAGACGCGCTAGCTTGAGGTGCTAGTGCCCTTTATCGGGCGTGGGGGTTCAAGTCCCCCCTCGGACACCAGCCAAAGACCCCAGTTCACCTGGGGTCTTTCTGTTTGGTCGTGGTCCGGCGCCGTGCCATGGTCGCGCACAATGGGGGCATGACGAGGCGTTCTTGGTGTCCGTGTGGGCTGGGCGGGGAGTACGAGGGGTGCTGCGGGCGGTATCACCGGGGGGCGGGTGCGGCGCCGACCGCGGAGGCGCTGATGCGGTCGCGGTACGCGGCCTTCGTGCGGGGGGACGCGGGGTATCTGCTGCGCACCTGGCATCCGCGGACCCGGCCCGTGCGACTGGACCTCGATCCGGGGCTGCGGTGGACCGGCCTTGAGGTGCTGGGCACGACGGACGGCTCGGCCTTCCACACCACCGGGACCGTGACCTTCCGGGCCTCCTACCGGGGCGGCTCGCTGCACGAGCGCAGCCGGTTCGAGCGGGTCGACGGGGCGTGGGCGTACGTCGACGGGGATGTTCTCGGCTGACGCCCGGGTGCCCGCCCGCGGCGGGGGGCTGCTCAGGGTGCGAGGATGTCCAGTTCCTGGAGCGCGCCCACGGTGATCTCACGGGTCAGCCGCTCGGCGCGGTCCGCGTCGCCGCCGCGTACCGCCTCGGCGACCTGGACGTGCAGGGTGACGGCGGCCGGGTCGGGGTCCTCGAACATGACCTCGTGATGCGTGCGGCCGGCGAGGACTTCCGCGACGACATCGCCGAGCCGGGCGAACATCTCGTTGCCGGACGCGGTGAGGATCACCCGGTGGAAGGCGACGTCGTGGACGAGGTACGCCTCCAGTCGGTGGCCGCGTGAGTTGGCCACCATGCCGAGCGCGCACTCGGTGAGTTCGGCGCACTGCTCGGCCGTGGCGTGCTGCGCGGCGAGCCCGGCCGCGACCGGTTCGATCGCCGAGCGCAGCACGGTCAGCGAGCGCAGTTGGCCCGGTCGGTCGGCGCCCGCCAGACGCCAGCGGATGACCTGCGGATCGTAGACGTTCCACTCGGTCTTCGGCAGTACGGTCACGCCCACCCGGCGCCGGGACTCGACCAGGTGCATGGACTCAAGGACGCGCACGGCCTCGCGCATCACCGACCGCGACACCTCGAAGCGCTGGGCCAGTTCGTCCGTGCGCAGCACGCTGCCCGTGGGGTACTCCCCGGCGGTGATCGCGGGCCCGAGGGTGTCCAGTACGCGGCCGTGCAGCCCCCGGCCCGGTGTGCTCATGCACTCAGCGTACAGAGTGGTTCACGCTCCCAAAAAGTCAGACTTATTTGTCACAGACTCTTGAATTCGTCGTACCTAATGGGTTTCAGTGTGGCCGACGTCAGATGTCGACGTCGCATGTCGAGGAAGACAGCGAGGCAGTGATGCGTACCCCCCACGTCGTCGTGGTGATGGGCGTCGCCGGCACGGGCAAGACCACGATCGGTCCCCTGCTCGCGGCCCGGCTCGGCGTTCCCTATGCCGAGGGCGACGACTTCCACCCGCCGGCCAACATCGCCAAGATGTCGGCCGGGATCCCGCTGGACGACGCGGACCGGTGGCCGTGGCTCGATGCCATCGGCGGCTGGGCGCACGGGCGGGCGGGCCTCGGCGGGGTGGTGAGCAGTTCGGCGCTGAAGCGGTCGTACCGCGACCGGCTCAGGGCGGCGGCCCCCGGGATCGTGTTCGTGCACCTGACGGGTGACCGCGCGCTCATCGAGGACCGCATGTCCCACCGGCAGGGCCACTTCATGCCGACCGCGCTGCTGGACTCCCAGTTCGCCACGCTCCAGCCGCTGGAGCCGGACGAGCCGGGGGTCGCCGTCGACGTCTCCGGCAGCCCGGACGAGATCACCGCGCGGGCCGCCGAGGCGCTGGCCGCGCTCCCCGACCCCGCCCGGTGACACCGCCGTAGCACCCCCTCAGCAACGCCTCCTCCCCCGTCCCCGTCCATCTGCAAGGGAATCCCCGTGACCAGACTCAGCGCCGAGATGCTGGCAGCGGACACAGTCCAGCCCATCACCTCGGCAGGGCACGCCCAGCTCGGCATAGCCGTGCTGGCGGGCATCGCCGTGATCGTCCTGCTCATCACCAAGTTCAAGCTGCACGCCTTCCTGGCGCTGACCATCGGCTCGCTCGCGCTGGGCGCGTTCGCCGGGGCGCCGCTCGACAAGGCGATCACCAGCTTCACCACCGGGCTCGGCAGCACGGTCGCCGGCGTCGGCGTGCTGATCGCGCTGGGCGCGATCCTCGGCAAGCTGCTCGCCGACTCCGGCGGCGCCGACCAGATCGTCGACACCATCCTCGCCAAGGCCGGCGGCCGGACCATGCCGTGGGCGATGGTGCTGATCGCCTCCGTGATCGGCCTGCCGCTGTTCTTCGAGGTCGGCATCGTGCTGCTGATCCCGGTGGTGCTGATGGTCGCCAAGCGCGGCAACTACTCCCTGATGCGCATCGGCATCCCGGCGCTCGCGGGCCTGTCCGTGATGCACGGCCTGGTGCCGCCGCACCCCGGCCCGCTGGTCGCGATCGACGCGGTCGGCGCCAATCTGGGCGTCACCCTGGCGCTCGGTGTGCTCGTCGCCGTCCCCACCGTCGTCATCGCGGGCCCGCTGTTCTCGAAGGTCGCCGCCCGCTGGGTGGACGTGCCGGCGCCCGAGCGGATGATCCCGCAGCGTCCCTCCGAGGAACTGGACAGGCGCCCCGGCTTCGGCGCCACGCTCGCCACGATCCTGCTGCCGGTCGTGCTGATGCTGGCCAAGGCGCTGGTGGACATCGTGGTCGACGACCCGACGCACCTGGTGCAGCGCGTCTTCGACGTCATCGGCTCGCCGCTGATCGCCCTGCTCGCCGCGGTGATCGTCGGCATCTTCACGCTGGGCCGTCCGGCCGGGTTCTCCAAGGACCGGATCTCACAGACCGTCGAGAAGGGCCTGATGCCGATCGCCGGCATCCTGCTGATCGTCGGGGCGGGCGGCGGCTTCAAGCAGACGCTGATCGACTCCGGCGTCGGCCAGATGGTCCTGGACATATCCAAGGACTGGTCCATACCGGCGCTGCTGCTCGCCTGGCTGATCGCGGTGGCGATCCGGCTGGCGACCGGTTCGGCGACCGTGGCGACCGTCTCCGCGGCCGGTCTGGTCGCGCCGCTGGCCGCCGACATGTCGACCACCCACGCGGCCCTGCTGGTCCTCGCCATCGGCGCCGGCTCGCTGTTCCTGAGCCATGTCAACGACGCCGGGTTCTGGCTGGTGAAGGAGTACTTCGGGCTGAGCGTCGGTCAGAACCTGAAGACCTGGTCGGTGATGGAGTGCATCATCTCCGTGGTCGCCGGCGCCCTGGTCCTCCTGCTGTCCCTCGTGATCTAGGAAGGGTACGGCGATGACGGCTCACCCCCTCTTCGACATCGGCGGGCGCACCGCCCTGGTCACCGGCTCAAGCCGGGGCATCGGGCTCGCGCTGGCCCGCGGTCTGGCCGAGGCCGGCTGCACGGTCGTACTCAACGGACGCGACGGCGGCCGGCTCGCCGAGGCCGCAGCCGCCCTGCCCGCCGGCCGGGTGCACACGGCGGTGTTCGACGTGACCGACGGACCGTCCGTGGCCGCGGGCGTCGCGGACGTCGAGGAGCGGGTGGGCCCGCTCGACATCCTGGTCAACAACGCGGGCATGCAACTGCGCGCGCCGCTCCTCAAGTTCACCGACGCCGACTGGCACCGGATCCTGGACACCAATCTGACCAGCGCGTTCCTGGTCGGCCGTGAGGCGGCCCGGCGGATGACGGAACGCGGCCACGGCAAGATCGTCAACATCTGTTCGCTGCAGAGCGAGGTGGTGCGCCCCGGCATCGCGCCGTACGCGGCGACCAAGGGCGCGCTGAAGATGCTCACCAAGGGCATGTGCGCGGAGTGGGGGCCGTACGGCGTCCAGGTGAACGGGCTCGGACCCGGCTACATCGAGACCGAGCTGACCCGGCCGCTCGTCGCGGACGAGGATTTCACCGCCTGGGTGCGCCGCCGCACCCCGGCCGGACGCTGGGGCCGCACCGAGGACCTGGTGGGCGGGGTGCTGTTCCTCGCCTCGCCGGCCGCGGACTTCGTCAGCGGGCAGGTGCTGTACGTCGACGGCGGCATGACGAGCGTGCTGTGAGGGAGGCCGGCGGGATGCTGGGCTGTGTGATCCATGGGCGCGGCGATCTGCGCGTCGAGGAGCTTCCCGTGCCGCAGCCCGGCCGCGGGCAGGCGCTCGTCGCGGTCCGCTACGGCGGGGTGTGCGGCTCCGACCTGCACTACTGGCGGCACGGCGGGGTCGGTGACTTCCGGCTCCGGGAGCCGATGGTGCTCGGCCACGAGGTGGTGGGCACGGTGGTCGGCTACGGCGCCGACGCCTCGGGCCCTGCCGTCGGTACGGCCGTCGCCGTGCATCCCGCGACCCCTTGCGGGGCGTGCCCGGAGTGCGCGGCCGGGCTGCGCCATGTGTGCCGGAACACCCACTATCTCGGCAGCGCGGCCCGATTCCCGCATGTCCAGGGCGGGTTCGCGGCCCGGGTGACCGTGCCCGACCGGCAACTGCGGGCCCTGCCCGCCGGACTGGGGCCGCGCCGGGCCGCGCTCGCCGAGCCGCTGTCGGTCGCGCTGCACGCGGTGCGGCGGGCCGGGCCGGTGGCCGGGCGGCATGTGCTGGTGACCGGGGCCGGGCCGATCGGGTGTCTGGTGGTGGCCGCGGCGCGGGCGGCGGGCGCGGCCCGGGTGACCGTGACCGACCTGCTGCCCGAGGCGCTGCGGTACGCCGCCGCGGCGGGCGCCGACACGGTCGTCAGGGCGGACGATCCGGACGACGCCGGCTGGCCGGCCGAGGTCGACACGGCCGTCGAGGCATCGGGGGTGGCCGCCGGGCTCGACACCTGTCTGCGGCTGGTGCGGCGCGGCGGGGTCGTGGTGCAGCTGGGCATGCTGCCGCCGGGGCAGAGCCCGTTCGCGGGGAACCTGGTGGTGAGCCGGGAGATCGAGCTGCGCGGGGCGTTCCGGTTCGACGCCGAGTTCGACGAGGCGCTGGAACTGCTGGCGGCCGAGCCCGCGTTCGACGCGCTGATCAGCGCGGTGCTCCCGGTGGCCGAGGCGGAGCACGCGTTCGCCCTGGCGGCGGACCGCAACCGCGCCTGCAAGGTCCTGCTGGACTTCACCACCTGAACCCTCGGGTGCGGATGCCGGTGCCGGTGCCGCTGCGGGTGCCGGTGCCGGTCCGGGTGCTGGGTGCGGGTGCGTTGTGGCTGGTCGCGCAGTTCCCCGCGCCCCTGCGGGGCGCGCCCGAGCTGCGCTGGGCGTTCCGGTTCGACACCGAGAAGGCCCTGCTGGACATCACCACCTGAACCCTCGGGTGCGAGTGCCGGTGCCGCTGCGGGTGCGGGTGCGGGTGCGGGTCCGGGTGCTGGGTGCGGGTGCGTTGTGGCTGGTCGCGCAGTTCCCCGCGCCCCTGCGGGGCGCGCCCGGGCTGCGCTGGGCGTTCCGGTTCGACACCGAGAAGGTCCTGCTGGACTTCACCACCTGAACCCTCGGGTGCGGGTGCGGGTGCGGGTGCCGGTGCCGCTGCGGGTGCCGGTGCCGGTCCGGGTGCGGGTGCGTTGTGGCTGGTCGCGCGGTTCCCTGCGCCCCTGCGGGGTGGGTCAGGGGCGCCATAGGGGGTGTTCTCGGGTTGCCCAGTCTCGGGTCACGGTGCCGGTGCGCAGGCCGCGGCGGGCTTCCGGGTCGGCCAGGGCCATGCCGATGTGGCCGGCCAGTACGACACCCATGGTGAGGGCGAGCCAGTCGTGCACGAAGGTCGCCGAGGTGCGCCACATCAGCGGGGTGAGATGCGTGAACCACATCATCAGGCCCGTGCCGAGCATCACCAGCGTGGCGCCGGCGATCCAGGCGGCGTACACCTTCTGGCCGGCGTTGAACTTGCCCGCCGGGCGCGCGGAGTGCCGCTTGTCGCGGCGCAGGGCCGCGCCCAGCCAGACCCGGTCGTGCGGGCCGAAGCGGTTCAGGAAACGCAGGTCGGAGCGGAACGCCCGGGAGGCGAGCCCCAGCAGGACGGGCACCGGCAGGGCGAGGCCCGCGCACTCGTGGAGGCGGACGACGAGGGCGCGGCGGCCGACGGCGACGGCGAGCTGGGGGACGTAGAGGCAGGCCGCGGTCAGCACGCACACGCCCGTGAGCGCGGCCGTCGTACGGTGCACCCAGCGTTCGGCGCGGGAGAAGCGCGGCAGCCGGTCCGTGCTCGCGGGCGCCTCAGTTCGTAGGCTCATCGGTCCGTCCGTTCGAGCGGCCGACCCAGGCGTCGACGTCGTATCCCAGCCGCTCCCAGTACCCGGGTTCGACCCGGTCGGTGACGGTGATCCCGGAGAGCCACTTCGCCGACTTGTAGAAGTACATGGGGGCCACGTACAGCCGGACGGGCCCGCCGTGGTCGTGGCCGATGTCCCCGTCCTGCATCCGCAGCGCGACCAGCACGTCGGGGCGGCGGGCCTGGTCGAGCGTGAGGCTTTCGGTGTAGGTGCCGTCGAAGCAGGTGAAGCGGATCGCGCGGGCCGTGCCGCGCACGCCCGCCGCGTCCAGCAGCCGGGACAGCCTGACCCCTTCGAACGGGGTGCCGGGGACTCGCCAGCCGGTGACGCACTGGACGTCCTTGACCAGCCGGGTCTGCGGCAGGGCACGCAGCTCGGCGAGGGTGTAGGCGCGGGGGCGGTCGACGAGTCCGCCGATCGTGAGCCGGTAGTCCGCGGGGCCCCGGTGCGGGACGGACGCGGCGACCGAGTAGTAGCGGAAGCCGCCGCCGTTCGGCAGCAGGCCCGTCAGTCCGGTGGGGTCCTTGCCGGAGGCGGCGCCGAGGAACGCCTCGGTGCCGCGCTGGAGCGCGGGCGCGGCGGCCACGCCGAGGGCGCCGAGGGCGAGGGTGCCGAGGAGCACACGGCGGCCGATCGGGCGGCCCTCCTCGGCCCGTGCGTCCTCGGGTGGTTGGGGGTTCACACCGTCATTCGAGCACCGTCGGCTCCGCGGGACCAGGGGGTCGGGCCACGGGTCAGCGTTCCGTAATGTCTTCTTGTGTTCAGGGAAGGGGACCGCGCGGGTACGACGGGTCCGGGAGCGCCCCGTCGAAGGCCGCCGGGGCGGCGCCGAGCGCGCGGTCGCGGGCGGCGCGGAAGGCGGCGCGGGGCTCGCGGCCCGGGTACGACCACGGCCGTGGGGTCAGGTGCCGGCCGATCCGCTGGAACAGGGCGGCGGCCTCGGCGGTCCGGCCCGCGCAGGACATGGCGTGGGCGAGGAAGTTGAGGTCGACGTGGCGGCGCGGGTGCTCGTCGTGCTCCCACTCCAGCCACCAGTCGAAGGCGGCCTGCACCACCTGCCGGACCCGGGGTCCCGACCAGTGCCCGGAGGCGACGGGGTCGACGGGCAGCAGGCCCGCGGCGGCCAGCGCCCGGAAGCGCTCGGCGTGCGCGACGACCGGCAGCACGGCGAGCGGGGAGTCGGCGGGGGCGCGGGCCGCGGTCCGGTCGGCGAACGCGTACGCCTCGTGGCCCGGGTCGGCGCCCCGCTCGGCCAGGCGCGCGGTCATCAGATGGTGGGCGTGGTGGTGGTCGGGGTGACGGCGGCACACCTCGGCGAAGGCGTCCGCGGTCTCCTCGTCGGTGCCGAGGTCGCGGGCGAGCAGGAGCAGACCGAGCCACGGGGTCGGGTCGGCGGGCGCCAGTTCGGCCGCGGCGCGGCAGGCGGCGCGGGCCGCGGCGGGCTCCTCCTTGCCGCGCAGGGCGCGCCGCGCCAGGGTCAGGGCGAGCAGCGCGGCGGCGTCGGCGGATCCGGGCTCCGCGGCCAGCCAGTCGCGGGCCCAGGCGGCGGTGTACGGCGGGCGGGCGAGGACGCAGATCCGGTGGCCGCGGCGGTCCCAGTCGTCGGCCGTGCGCTGGAGCAGGGCCCGTACGGCCTGGCGCCGGCCCTGGGCCAGGGCGGCGCGCGCGGCGATGAGTTCGGTGTCGTCGAAGGCGTCGTCGACGACCTCGTAGGGGCGCGCGCGGCGCGGGTGGAGCAGGGGCGGAGGTGAGGGCACCGCGGGACTTCCTGGTTGTCGAACTGCCATCGACCGATCACTCACAGCAAATCCCCCGCCAACGGTTCACGTCAAGTTCACCGGAGCTGTTGTTGGATTCAACTACCGTGTGCGGTAAGGGAGTTGAGGCAGGCCCAGGAGCGGCGTGGGTGGCGTGGAGCGGACCCGTCGAGGGGGTCTCCGTGGCATGCGTCACGGCGGCGTCCACCCGGGCGGCGGACCATGACGGTGGGGCCGTCGGCTCGCGTTCCCCTGGCCGACCGGGCTTCGCGGCCGATTCGCCTGACCGGTTCTGGGCACTCCCCGGGGCACGGAGAGCTTCGGGAGGCTACAGTCGGCCACTACGCACCCGTGGCCCGGCCGGATGATCGAGGTACGCAGCGTGTCGGTTCTGGTTCTGATTCTCGCCGTGAGCGCGGCCTGTTGCCTCGGCTTCGGATTCGTGCTCCAGCAGAACGCCGCCCAGAAGGCACCCCTGAGCGACTTCCTCTCGCCACGGCTGCTGCTCGACCTCATGAAGGTGCCGCGGTGGCTCGGCGGCATCGGCCTGATGGCGGCCGGGATGATCCTCGGTGCCGTCGCCCTGGGCCGGGGCGAGATCTCCCTGGTGGAACCGCTGCTCGCCACGAACCTGCTGTTCGCCCTCGCCCTTTCCCGGCACCAGACCAGACAGCCGCTGGGCCGCCAGGGCTGGGCGGGCCTCGCCCTGCTCGCCGGCGGCGTCACCGCGTTCATCGTGGCGGGCCGGCCGCACGGCGGGCACGCGGTCACCGACCCCGTCCGGCACTGGCTGATCATCGGCGTGATGCTGGGCCTTGCCCTGCTGCTCACCACCTTCGCCAAGCGCTCCCGGCTGAGCATGGCCCCGGTGCTGCTGGCCCTCGCCGCCGGTCTCCTGTACGGCGTGCAGGACGCGCTGACCCGGATCAGCGGGCAGCGGTTCTCCGCGGGCGGGCTCGCCGAGCTGTTCTCCGGCTGGCAGCCCTACGGCGTGCTCGTGCTCGGTGTCACCGGGCTGATCCTGGTGCAGAGTGCGTTCGAGACGGCGCCGCTGCGTATGTCGCTGCCCGCGTTGACGGCCGCCCAGCCGCTGGCCGGGATTCTGTGCGGGGTGGGCTTCCTCGGTGACCGGCTGCGTACCGACACCGGGGCGCTGGCCTGGGAGGCGGTGGGGCTGGCCGCCGTGGTCGTGGGCATCGTGCTGCTCGGATTGCATCCGGCTATGCCGCGGGGTACGGGTGCGGCGGCGCCCAAACGGGACCTTCAGCCACGTTAGCCCTGGCCGGGCCTGAGCCGTGGCCGGCGGCCCCCTGCGGGGCACCTGCCGAGCCTCGTCCGCGGCGCCGTCGGGGCTGAGCGCGCCCCCCTGCGGGGCACCTGCCGAGCCTCGTCCGCAGCGCCGTCGGGGCTGAGCGCGCAGTTCCCCGCGCCCCCCTGCGGGGCACACCCGCCGTGCTTCATCTGCGGCTGCGTCGTGGCTGAGCGCGCAGTTCCCCGCGCCCCTTTCGGGGCACCTGTCGTGCTTCGTCTGCGCGCAGTTCCCCGCGCCCCTTTCGGGGCGCCTGTCGTGCTTCGTTTGTGCGCGCGGTTCGCCGCGTCCCCTGCGGGGTTCTTGGGGGTGGTGGGGGCTGGTTGGATGGGGGGGTGAGTGGTGTTGAGGAGATTCTTGACATTGTTGATGAGCATGATCGGGTCGTCGGGCAGTCGTCCCGCGGGGAGGCGTATGCGCGCGGGCTGCGGCACCGTTGTGCGTTCGTGCTGGCCCGGGACGCGGCCGGCCGGATCTTCGTGCACCGGCGTACGGCGACCAAGCTGGTCTACCCCTCGCGGTACGACATGTTCGTCGGCGGCGTGGTCGGCGCGGGCGAGTCCTACGACGACGCGGCCCTGCGCGAGGCCGAGGAGGAGCTGGGGGTGACGGGCCTGCCCCGCCCGTCGCACCTGTTCACCTTCCTGTACGACGACGGCGCGGGCCACAGCTGGTGGTCGGCGGTCTACGAGGTCCGCTGCACGCTTCCGGTGCGGCCCCAGGCCGAGGAGGTGGCCTGGCACGACTTCCTGAGCGAGGACGAGCTGGAGCGGCGGCTCGGGGAAGGTGAGTGGGAGTGGACGCCGGACGGGCTTGCGGCGTACCGGCGGCTGCGCGCGCACCGGGGCCAGGCATGACCACGGGAGACCCGGCCGGCAGGCCCCGCCGAGGGGCCCGATAAGGTCCCAATGTGATCGAATTCCTGCGAAACGTCCGGTTCTGGTTCATGCCTGACCGGGTCCGGGACGAGGGCGACACACCCGACTACCGGTTCTCGCTGGCGAACGAGCGCACCTTCCTGGCCTGGCTGCGCACCGCGCTCGCGCTGATCGGCGGGGGTTTCGCGGTGGACCAGTTCCTGCCGGAGCTGCGCTGGGCCTGGCGGGTGGGGCTGGCGCTCGCCCTGCTCGGCGCGGGCGTGCTGTGCTCGCTGCGCGCGATCAACCACTGGGTGCGCTGCGAGCGGGCGATGCGGCGCGGCGAGGACCTGCCCGCGTCCCGGTTCCCGGCGCTGCTGAGCCTCGTCGTCGCCGTGGTGGCGGTCGCCATGGTGTTCGTCGTGCTCGTCAGGTGGGAGGGGTGACGGCCGGCCGGGACCCGGGGCTGCAACCGGAGCGGACGCGGCTCGCCTGGCGGCGCACGACACTGTCCTCCGCCGTGGTCACCGTGCTCGCCGTGCGCACCGCCCTGCACGGCGGTGCGTCCGCCGCCGGTCTGCTGGTGTGCGCGCTGTGCTGCGGGCTCTGGCTGGGCTTTCTGTGGGTCGCCCACCACCGGGTGCGGGTGCTCGCCACGACCGCGCGCCCCCCGTCCCTCACCCCACGGCACGCCGCCGCGGCGGCGCTGTGCGCGGTGGCGATGGCGGTGTGCGCTGCGGCGATAGTCGTCTAGGGGCGCCCCGAGCGGGCGCCACAGGCGGACTTCGGCCCGGTGACAGGAATGGGCCGCCCTTCGGACCCGGCCCGGAGGTCCGGCGGCGGCCGGTGCGGTCATGGTCCGCCGTTCTCCGGGGTACCCGGACGCACGCGGCCAGGATGCCCCGATATGTCCCGTATGCATGGCAGCCTGTGCGTCGTCAGCACCTCTCACTCCTGAAGGTGAGCACCATGACCGCAGTTCATCAGGAACACGCCGCCCACGACTCGCACCGCCACGGCCCCGGCTGCGGGCACACCGAGGTGCCGCACGGCGACCACGTGGACTACGCGCACGAAGGGCATCTGCACCGCGAGCACGCCGGGCACTGGGACGAGTGCGAGCCGACCGGGCACACCACCCACGAGGGCCACGACCACCAGCACGGCGAGGGCTGCGGGCACACGGGTGTGCGGCACGGCGACCACATCGACTATCTGCACGACGGCCACCGGCACGCCGAGCACGCCGGCCACTGGGACGACCACTGACCCCGGCGGCACCCCGCCGCACCCGGCCGACGGCTCCTTCGCGCGACGCGCGGGGAGCCGTCGGCCTATCGTGGCTCCGATCACGTTCGGCCCTCGCACTGGACGGCATACCGACCGGTCGGCATCATTGTTCGCGTCCTGTTTCCCTGTCCGTAGGAGCGATGCATGGGTCCCGACCACCCGCCCGGACTCGATCCCGACCGCTTGCGCGGTCTGCTCGACCGTGAACGGCCCGGTCTGGTCGACGGCCCCCTGACCGGACGGCTGATCGAGGGCGGACGGTCGAACCTCAGCTACGCCGTCACGGACGGCAGGTCGACCTGGGTCGTGCGCCGGCCGCCGCTCGGCCATGTCCTGGCCACCGCGCACGACATGGCGCGCGAGCACCGCGTGATCGGCGCGCTGCACCCCACGCGGGTGCCGGTGCCGCGCCCGGTGCTGCTGTGCGAGGACCCCGATGTGCTCGGCGCGCCGTTCTACGTCATGGAGTTCGTCGAGGGCACGCCGTACCGCACCGCCGAACAACTGGCCCCGCTGGGCCCGCAACGCACCCGGAACGCGGTGCTCTCCCTCGTCGACACCCTCGTGGACCTGCACGCCGTGGACCCCGCCGAGGTGGGTCTCGCGGACTTCGGCCGTCCCGAGGGTTTCCTCGACCGGCAGCTGCGCCGCTGGGGCAAGCAGCTGGACGCCTCCCGCGACCGGGAGCTGGCCGGCATAGACGAGCTGCACGCGGCCCTCGGGCGCGCGCTGCCCACGTCCCCGGCGCCGACCGTCGTGCACGGCGACTACCGGCTCGACAACGTCCTCATCGACGCCGACGACCGGATCACGGCGGTCCTCGACTGGGAGATGTCGACGCTCGGCGACCCGCTCACCGATCTGGGTCTGCTGGTGATGTACAGCCTGCCGCTCGGCGCGCCGCACTCCCCCGTCTCGACCACCGCCGAGGCCGCCGGGCACCCCGCGCCGGCCGAGCTGATCGAGCGGTACGCGGCACGCTCGGGCCGGGACGTGTCGGCCGTCTCCTGGTACACGGCGTTCGCCTGGTTCAAGCTCGCCGTGATCCTGGAGGGCATCCACTACCGGTACACGCTGGGGCAGACGGTCGGACCCGGCTTCGACCGCATCGGTGACCTCGTCCCCGTCTTCATCGAACACGGACTCACCACCCTCCGGGAAGGCTGACGGCCATGGACTTCGCGTTCGATGCGCGCACCGAGGAACTTCGGGCCAGGCTGCTGGCCTTCATGGACGCGTACGTGTATCCCGCCGAGGCGGTCGCCGAACAGCAGCGGGCCGCGCTCGCCTCGCCCTGGGACACCCCGGCCGTGGTCGAGGAGCTGAAGGCCGAGGCGCGCAGGCAGGGACTGTGGAACCTGTTCCTGCCGGACGCCGAGTACGGCGCCGGGCTGACCACCCTCCAGTACGCGCCGCTGGCCGAGATCACCGGCCGCTCCCCGCAGCTCGCGCCCACCGCGCTGAACTGCGCGGCCCCGGACACCGGCAACATGGAGGTGCTGGCGCAGTTCGGCGACGAGCGGCAGAAGAAGCAGTGGCTGGAGCCGCTGCTGGCCGGTGAGATCCGCTCGGCGTTCGCGATGACCGAGCCGGAGGTGGCCTCCTCGGACGCCACCAACATCACCACCCGTATCGAGCGGGACGGCGACGGATACCTCGTCACGGGACGCAAGTGGTACATCTCCGGGGCGATGAACCCGGACTGCCGGATCTTCATCGTGATGGGCAGGACCGACCCCGGCGCCGCCGATGTCCGCCGTCAGCAGTCCATGGTCCTCGTGCCCCGCGACACGCCGGGGGTCACGGTGCGGCGGGCGATGCGGGTCTTCGGGTACGAGGACCACTACCACGGCGGTCATGCCGAGGTGGTCTTCGACCACGCGCGCGTGCCGGTGTCGAACCTGATCGGCGAGGAGGGCGGCGGGTTCGCCATCGCCCAGGCCCGGCTCGGGCCCGGCCGCATCCACCACTGCATGCGGCTGATCGGCATGGCGGAGCGGGCGATCGAGCTGATGTGCCGGCGTGCCCTGTCCCGCACGGCCTTCGGCACGGCGCTGGCCCGGCAGGGCGTGGTCCACAACTGGATCGCGGACGCCCGGGTGACGGTGGAGCAGCTGCGGCTCCTGGTGCTGAAGACGGCATGGTTGATGGACACGGTGGGCAACAAGGGCGCGCACACGGAGATCCAGGCCATCAAGATCGCCACGCCGCGCGCGGTGGTCGACATCATCGACCGGGCCATCCAGCTGCATGGCGCGGGCGGCGTCAGCCAGGACTTCCCGCTGGCCGAGCTGTACGCGGCCGCCCGCACCCTGATGATCGCGGACGGCCCGGACGAGGTCCACCAACGCTCCCTGGCCCGCCGGGAACTGAAGAAATACGCACCATAGCCCCGTAAGGGGCGCGAGGAACTGCGCGACCAGCCACGACGCACCCGCAGACAACCACCCCCAACACCGGCACCCCACAAAACCCACAGCCCGACAGCACGCCCCAAAGGGGCGCGGGGAACTGCGCGACCAGCCACGACCCAGCCGCAGACAAAGGACGACAGAACACGGACGGCGCCACGGCCCGGCCAAGTCGCACAGCGTTACGGGCGTAGCGCCCGCAGCAGCAGGTCCGCCAGGTGGTCGGCGACCTGCTGCGGGGTGAGCGGGCCGTTCGGCCGGTACCACGTCGACAGGTGGTGGACGGAACCGAAGTGGTAGTCCACCACCAGGTCGGCCGGGGTCGCCGTGGAGAAGACACCCTCCCGCTGACCCTCCTCGACCAGCGCGCGGAAGCGTTCGTGGTAGCGCCGGCGCTCGGCGCGCACCTGCTTGTTCTTCTCGGGACTGAGGTGATGCATGGAGCGGAAGAAGATCATCGCGTCGTCGAGGTTCTCGATCGTGGTGACGACGACGTCGGCCGCCGCCGCCCGCAGCCGCTTGTCGACCGGTTCGTGGGCGTTGGCGAAGGCGTCGAGCCGTTCCTGCTGGACGCGCAGCACGCGGGCGTAGACCTCGTGCAGCAGGTCGTCCTTGGAGCCGAAGTAGTGGTAGAGCGCTCCCTTGGTGACGCCGGCCGCCTCGACGATCTCCTGTACGGAGGTGCGATCGTAGCCCTGCTCGGCGAAGAGCCGTGTGGCGGCGGCGAGGAGCCGCTGCGGGACGGGAGTCCCGTCGCCGTCCGTCGTCCTGGGCACTGCCGCCACCTGCCTTTCCGTGGTGCTTGTCTAGCCGTCGTGCACGCGGGAACACGGTTCCCGCGCAAGGATCTTTCCACTTCTCGTCACGGGCGGTTCGGGCAGGATCCGCGACCGGGTCCGGGCAGGCACGAACCGGGCGGCGGGTCGGGAGCCGGTCATCGGTTCGCCTCCCAGGTCCGCTGGAGGTGGTTCATGCCGGACAGCCAGCGGTCCGGGTCGGTGGCCCTGACCCGGTAGTACTCGGCGACCTCGGGGTGCGGCAGGATCATGAAGCGGTCCTCCTCGATGCCTTGGAGCAGGGCGTCCGCGACGTCCTCCGGCTCGATCGCGGTCGGTCTGAGCACAAGGTCGCCCGCGCTGCCGGTGGCGGCCAGCATGTCGGTGTGCACGCCCTGGGGGCAGATGGCGTGGACCTTCAGACCGCGGTGCCGGTAGGTCAGTGACAGCCACTCGGCGAAGGCGTACGCGCCGTGCTTGGTGACGCTGTAGGGGGCGGCGCCGATCATGGTGAGGAGTCCGGCGGCGGAGACGGTGGACACGAAGCGGCCGGCGCCGCGCTCCAGCCAGCCGGGCAGCAGCGCGTGGGCGGCCCGCACGTGGGCCATGACGTTGACATCCCAGGCCCGGGCCCAGACGTCCTCGGGCGCGTCCTCCGAACCGCCCGAGCCGAGCCCGGCGTTGGCGCAGTAGACGTCCACCGTGCCGCCCAGCGCGTCCCGGGCGGCCGTGACGGTCGTGGCCGCGTCGCCGGGTACGGCGATGCCGCCGATCTCGTCCGCGACCGCCTCGGCCCGGTCCGCGTCGAGGTCGTTCACGACGACCCGGGCGCCCTCGGCGGCGAAGCGGCGGGCGAGCGCGGCCCCGATGCCACGGCCCGCCCCGGTGACGACGACTCCCGCATCCCGCACGGCTCCCACGCTGGGCCCCCTTCGACGCGACTCGGCTCCCGCGCTGCCACACTAACCGGTCGGTATGTTCCCGGGAAAGGCCGACCGCGGCACGTCGGGGCGGGGCCGCGCACGAGCGTCGGCGGTGCGCGGATCCACCTCCACGACCGGACCGCCTTCGACCCGGTGCGCGGCAGGTGTCTCCCCTACGAGTGAGCCGTCGTGCGTGCGGAGTTGGGGGTGGTGCCGGCGGCGGGCCGCGTCGTGCGGGCCGCCGCCGTCGGGTCAGCGGTGCGAGGTGAACTCCACCACCTGCTGGTAGGTCGGCCGGTTCTGCCAGCTGATCTTGCCGTGCTTGATGCCGCCCAGGGTGCGCTGGACGATCGAGTCGGCGCACCACTGGTCGCCCGCCGAGCACTGCTCGTCGCCGGGGTAGACCTGGGCCGCGGTCAGTCCGGCCGCCTGCTTGAGCGTGCCGAGCAGGACGTCCCGGCAGGAGCCCAGGCTGCCGCCGCCGCAGTACTTCTGGGCGAGCGGACCCCGCACGGGTTCGCCGAGCACCGCCCGGATGTCCTTGTCGACATAGCTCCACCAGCCGTACTGGAAGGAGCTGCCCGCGTGCGATCCGGTCGGGCCGTGCCCGGCCGACGGCGCCTCGTCCACCGGCAGGTTGGCCGTGAACCGCGCGAACAGGTCGCTGCCCAGACCGGGTTCGAACTGGGCCTTGACCAGCAGCGGCCACCAGGCGTCCAGGATCCGGACGGCCTCGGCATTCGCGTACTGCTTCGAACCCGCCGACGTCTCCGTGCGTTTGGCGCCGGCACTCACCCACGCCTGGAGCTTGCTGACGGCCGCCGCGGCCGTGGAGTCGGTGACCGTCGAGCTGTTGATCACCTTCAGCAGGTCGGGCAGCACGTCCTCGGCGCGCAGATCGGCGAGGGCGGCGTCCGCCATGGCCTTCACCAGCGACGCACGGGTGACCCCGCCGGCCTGGACCAGCTTCTTCACCCGGTCGTCCAGGAGGTTGCCGCGGTGCACCGAGCCCTCGCCCCAGGGCGCGGCCGTGTAGTCCTCGGCCTGCTTGTTGTTCCAGGAGATGTAGTAGTCCTGGTCGACGGAGTGGGGGTGCTCGGCGGGCGGCGTGTAGTCGGCCGTGTTGCTCGCCGCCTCCCAGCCGCGCCACTCGTAGGCGGGCCGCGCCCAGACCGGGAACTCCGCGTCCACCCCGCTCGCCCGCACCGGGTTGCTGCCGCTGTTGTAGTACGCGGTGTGCCGGGAGTCGGCGTAGAACCAGTTGAACGTGTAGTTGATGTGCTGGGCGGCGGTCTGGAAGTCCTCGGGGCCCTTGAGGTGGTCCGGGTCGTTCAGCATCTGGAAGCCGATGATCGAGTCGACCTCGTGCAGGTAGGAGGAGCGCAGCGTGGTGTAGGCGACCTTCTTGCCGCCGACGGTCGCCCGGTACGCCACCGGCCCGTACGCGGTGCGCCAGACCCGCATGGTGTACGAGCCCGCCGCGGTGCCGTCGGCCACGGTGGGCTTCCAGGCGTTCTTCTGCTCGACCTTCTCCATGGCGGTGCAGGTGCCGCGGTACAGGTAGTGGTAGTCGTCCTGGCACAGCTCGACCGCGTAGGTGTCGATGATGTCCTGGCCGGAGGTCGTGGCGCTCCACGCGTAGTCCTGGCCGCGGCCCAGCTCGACGTACATGCTCAGGCCCGCGAAGGAGGCGCCGCGGGCGCTGATGCCGGGGCCCTGGATCTCCTGGAGCATGAGCAGTTGGGGTGCGAAGTAGCCGGTCTGCGGGCCGAAGACGGCGATCGGGTGGCCGCTGGCGGTGTGCGCGCCGCTCACCACCAGGGCGTTGGACATGCCGCGCCGCGCGGAGCCGACCGCGCTCTTCGCGGCCGTGTCGGAGGCGCCGGCGGCGCTCGCGGTGGCGGCGCTGCCGGTGCGGTCGTGGACCAGTGGTTCCTGGGTCACCGTGCCGGCGTCGGGCAAGGCCGCGCCCTCGGGGTCGGCGGGCTTGGCGCCGTACGGGAAGCTCTCGCCGTTGTGCACGGTGAGGACGGCCTCGGGGTCGTTGCGCTCGCGGAAGGACTCCCACAGGCGGGTGCCCTCCTGGACGCCGTACTTGGACTGGGCGGCGATCAGGGTGAGCGCGTTGTCGACCTCGCCGCCACCGCCGGCGCCGAACAGCGAGCCGATGACGGAGGCGAGCGCGACCAGGTCGGTGACCTTGAAGTGCTCGATGGTGCCGGCGTTGGTGATGGAGTCCTTGTGGCCGGTCAGCACGTACTCGCCGGGGAAGTAACGGCCGCTGTCGGAGGCGTCGATGTAGGCGTTGATGCCGTCGAGGTAGGCGTTGACGTCGGCGAGGGCCTGCCTGCCGCGGTCGCCGTTGTGGGTGACGGCGTTGTCGATCTGGGCCTGGAGGTCCGCCTCGGTGTAGGGGGCGTTGCGGTAGAACTGCTGTTCAAGGCCCTGGTTGGCGGCGGCTCCGCCGGCGAAGGTGGTCAACTGGCCGCGGCCGACGTGCCGGAAGACGTCCATCAGCCACAACCGGTCCTGGGCCGCGGCGTAGCCGGCGCCGAACTCGGTACCGTACCGGGTGGTGCCGGTGATGTGCGGGACGCCGGTCTTCTTGTCGCGGACGATCGTGACGTCGGTGCGGCCGGCCGGCTTCTCGGTGGAGGCGACCTGGTCGGCGGGGACCCCGAACGAGGCGTCGTTGAAGAAGGTGTTGATCTTGGCGTCGGTGAGCGCGGAGTAGCCCGTGGCCAGGCCGGCGTAGGGGCCGAGCTGGTCCTCGGCGTGGTCGGGCTGGGTGCCGAACGCCTGGTTGAGGAGGATCTGCACGAGGGTCGCGTTGCCGTTCTGACCGGGCGGCAGGATGTCGGAGCACTGCCCGCCGCAGTGGTCGGCGGCGGCCGCCGCCTGTGCCGCCGCCGGCTCGGCCGCCGCCGCCCGCTGGGTCAGCGGCGACAGCAGTCCGGCGATCAGCGCGCATACGGACGCCGTCTTCAGGAACCCGGTGCGACTGCCGGGAGTTCTCAGTTTGTGGAACAACGCGTTGCGTGGGGTGCGCCGTGGCATGGCAGCTCCTCCCGACGGGGGTGGGCCGGACGTTACCGCCGGTATCCCCGACATTGAAGATGAACATGCGTCACTTTTCGGCGTCGCCGGAGCCGTTGACCGCGTCAACCGGGGGCACGTTATGGCGGGCATCGGAAATCGGATGGAGCCGATTCGCGTGTCGACACGTCTATTCGGCGACGTCGCACGAAGTCCGTACGGCGACGCCGAAGTGACCGATGTACAGGTGCAGGTGTGACGGAGGTGCAGGGCGATGGCCGGTTTCCGGAGTCTGGCGAGACAGGTGCGCGACCCGCGGTGCGACCTGGCGCTGCGACGCTACTCGCTGCGCAAGTGCCTTGAGCGGTTCGCTCCTTACGGGCACAGGGCGACCTGGGACCATCTGTGCTCCCGGGCCGGATTCGACCCCGAGGACCGTTCTCCCGATCCGGTGCGTCTCGTGGCCGCACTGGAGGAGTTGGAGGAGGCCCGGTCGGTCTGGCTCGGTTACGAGGGGGAGTTCGCCGAGCGCCGCAGGAAGGAGAAGCACGACGGGCTGCGCCGGCCGGGCAGCGTGGACGACTGGCACCGGCTGACCTGGGGCGGCTTCGGGGTCGCCTGGTGCGACGACCCCCGGGTCCACCCCCGCGAACCCCTCGCCGAGGTGCTGCGCCGGCTGATCGCCGCCCTTGAGCGGGCGCCGGGCTCGGCCTGCCCGGTGTGCGCCGGGGAGCGCCTTTTCTGGAAGTACGACCTGGATCACGAACCGTCGTCGGGTCCGGTCTGCGTGGACTGCGGGATTCTCGTACCGCGGCCCGTCCTCACCCCCGAGGCGCTGGGCTACGCCCGGCGCGGCCGGGTACTCATGTCGGCCTGACCGGCCGGGGGGTGCGCCGGGGATGCCGCACCCCCTGTCACCAGCGACCCGCATCACCGGACCACCGGGAGAGATGGCGATGCGGGAACGGCGACGGCGCTGGGGTGCCGCTGGGGCCGGAGCGGCAACGGGCGCGGGAACGGCGACGGCGCGGAGGTGCCGCTGGCGCGGGAACGGCGAAGGTGCGCAAGCGACGACCGCGCGCGAGCTGCGACGACGCGGGGCGCCGCTGGGGCCGGAGGTGATGGACGGCGCTACGGCCGGGGTGGTCGCGGCAAGGGGGCAGCCGACGCGAACAGCGCGGCCCGAGGGACACCGAGCCATGTCGGCGTGCCGTGCCCGCGCGTCAGGGCGGCCGACGGGAGCAGCGCGGCCCGAGGGGCACCGAGCCATGTCGGCCTACCGTGCCGGTGCGTGGGGCGGTCGGCCGCAGCGGAGTTGCGGCGCGGCGGCGCCTACCGGTGGCGTTCCATCAGTAGGCGCGAACCCGAACCCGTCTCGCCGAAGGCGTCGTCGGGGTTCGACAGGACGCAGCTCTCCAGGGAGAGGCAGCCGCAGCCGATGCAGTCGGTGAGATGGTCGCGGAGCCGGTTCAGCTGTGCGATGCGCTCGTCCAGTTCGGAGCGCCACGCCTGCGAGAGCCGGGCCCAGTCCTCGCGGGTCGGGGTGCGCTCCTCGGGGAGTTCGGCGAGCGCCTGGCGGATCGTGGCCAGCGGGATGCCCACCCGCTGGGCGGCCCGGACGAACGCGACGCGGCGCAGGGTGTCACGGCTGTAGCGGCGCTGGTTGCCGGAGGTCCGACGGCTGCTGATGAGCCCCTTGGACTCGTAGAAATGCAGGGCGGAGACGGCGGCGCCGCTGCGCGCGGACAGTTGGCCGACGGTCAGCTCGTGGATCTTCTCGGGGATCTGGGGCACTCGTCACAGCCTACCCATCGCGGCACCGTCGCGGTCCGTTGACAGGGCGCGCCACCCGGACCATGCTGAGCAGTTGCTTAGCCGTAGGCGATTTCCGTACGTACGCGAGAGGCCGGGACAGGGACCATGGCAGAACCGAGGATCTTCACCTCCCCCGACGAGCTGAAGGCGGCCGTGGGCGAGCAGCTGGGGTACACCGACTGGGTGGAGGTCGACCAGAAGCGGATCGACCTCTTCGCGGACGCCACCGGCGACCACCAGTGGATCCACGTCGACCCGGAGAAGGCCGCCGCGGGACCGTTCGGCACGACCATCGCGCACGGGTACCTCACCCTGTCCCTGCTGCCGCTGTTCGGTCCGCAGCTGCTGCGGGTCGACGGCGCGACGATGGGCGTCAACTACGGCACCAACAAGGTCCGGTTCCCCGCCCCGGTCCCGGTCGGCTCCCGGCTGCGCGCCACCGCGCGGATCACCGGCGTCGAGGACGTCACGGGCGGCGTCCAGCTGACCGTCGCCTTCACGGTCGAGCGCGTGGGCGGCGACAAACCGGTCTGCGTGGCGGAGTCGGTCTCCCGCTACTACCTCTGAGCCCTCCCCCGCGGCTGCGCAGCCCGGCGGGCCGGGGCTACTGGGCGCCGACCATGCGGAGCACGAGATCGGCGTAGAGCGCGCCGATCTCCTCCGGTGTCCGCGGGCCGTTCACGTTGAACCAGCGGGCCACGTCGATGCACAGGGACAGCACCGCGAGGGTCGTGCCGTGCACGTCGAGGACGTCGAACTCGCCGGACGCCACGCCCTCCTGGATGATCCCGCGCACCTCCGCGTCGACCTGGCGGCGCAGCGCGACGATCTCGGCGCGGGCGTCCGGCCCCAGCGCGTCCAGCTCGTACTGCACGACCCGCGCGGTGGTGCGCCGGCCGGCGTGCCAGCGGACGAAGGAACTCACCGCGTCGGCCAGCCGCTCCCTGGCGCTGCCCTCGCGCCGGGCGGCCGTGCGCAGGATGTCCAGCGCCTTGTCATGACCGATGCGGCTGATCCGGTGGAGCAGTTCTTCCTTGGTCTTGTAGTGGATGTAGAGCGCGGCCGGGCTCATGCCGGCGCGGCCGGCGATGTCGCGGGTGGTGGTCGCGTGATACCCGCGCTCGGCGAAGGCCTCCACGGCGGCGATGAGCAGCCGCCGGGCCGCGTCAGGGGTGACCTCGTCCCACGGCTCGACCTCGCCGCCGGTCGTCTCCTCCGCCGTACTCATCGCTCGCTCGCCCCTCTCGGTGACAGGAGCTCCACCATACCGCCGAAGGTGAGCGGTCGCTTAGCCTGCCTCCCCGCCACCCGGCCCCGCCGCTCAGCGCCGCCGGCCAGCCCCGCCGCTCAGCCCCGCCACCCGACCCCGCCGGTCAGCCCCGGGCGTGCGGTGACGGGCCCGGCTCCTTGAACGGGTCGTGCGCGGCGAGGAGCTTGTCCAGCCGGGCCTGGTCCACGCGGCTCACGATCTGGCCGGCCTCCTGACGGTCCCGGATGACCTTGGCCAGGGTGAAGGCGGAGGTGACCAGATACAGGACGGCGATACCGAGGAACGCACGGACCCAGGCGTCCGTGTGCAGGTTGTAGATGCCGAGCGCGGTGGCCGCGAGGGCGACGCCGAAGGACGCGACGGCCTGGCCGTAGAAGGCGGTGGTGCTCTGCTGCTTGACCGGTGTCTCGCTCATGCGGGCCAGCGTCGCGCGCGGTGGCCGGGGTCACATCCGCTCGGCTACTCAGACGCGTACTCAGAACGCGTCGGGCTCTATGCCGGTCCCACGGCGATTATCACCGCTAGTTTATGCGGGCGGCCCTACTATGTGCGCCATGGCCCGACCGCGCAAGCCCCTCCTCAGCACCGACCGGATCGTCCGGGCGGCAAGGGAACTCGTGGACGCGGAGGGCCTGGCGGCCGTCTCCACCCGCCGCCTCGCCGCCGAGCTGGGGGTGAGCGGACCCTCGCTCTACAACCACTTCCGCACCAAGGACGAGATCCTGGAGGCGGTCGCCGACTCGGTGAGCGGCCAGGTCGACCTGTCGATGTTCGAGGACGGCCGGGACTGGCGGACGGCGCTGCACGACTGGGCCGTCTCCTACCGGGCGGCCCTGCGCGACCATCCCAACATCGTCCCGGTCCTCGCCCGCGGCCCCGGCCGCCGGCCCGCGGCGCTGCGCCTCGCCGACGCCGTCTACGGCGCGATGGTCGCCGCCGGCTGGCCGCCCGCGCAGGCCACGTCCATCGGCGCGCTGATGCGGTACTTCATCATGGGCTCCGCGCTCGGCTCGTTCGCCGGGGGGTTCGTGGGCGACGCGAGCGCCTACGACCCCGCCGACTATCCGCACCTCGGGCAGGCGCACCTCCTCTCCGAACAGCAGGAAAAGATCGACGAGCGCGCCTTCGAGACGGGGCTGACGGCGCTGCTGGACGGGCTGGCGCAGCAGTACGAGCGGGTCGCGCGCACCGCGCGGTGACACTTCGGCGGCGGCCGAAGTGTCCCTGACCGATGCTGGAGGCATGACCGTCAAGGACCCCAGGGCCGCGGGACTCGCGGCGCTCGCCGCACTGCTCGCCGACGAGACCCGGGCGGCCTGTCTGCTGGCGCTGCTCGACGGCCGGGCCTGGACCAACGGCGAGTTGGCCCGGCACGCCGGGGTCGCCGCGTCCACGCTGAGCGAACACCTGGGCAAGCTGGTCGCCGGCGGGCTGCTCACCGAGGAACGGCAGGGGCGGCACCGGTACGTGCGGCTGGCCGACGCGCGGGTCGCCCAGCTCGTCGAGGAGCTGACCGCGCGCGTCGCCCCCGAGGCCACGGCCCGCCGCCCGCGCACGCTGCGGGAGTCGAGCGCCGGATCCGCGCTGGCCCGCGGACGCACCTGCTACGACCACCTCGCCGGGCGGCTCGGCATCGCGATCACCGACGCGCTGACCGAACGCGGACTGCTGAGGGTCACGGACGGGCCGGCGGACGCCGCCGCGGCCGGGCTCCGTGCGCCGGCCGCCCCGTCGGCCCCGCGGCCGGGCCCCGAGGCACGGGGCACCGGGTTCGCGCTCACGAGGGCGGGGCTGAAGTGGTTCGGCGACGCCGGTATCGGGCTGGCGCACCCGGGCCGCCGGCCGCTGGCCCGTGCCTGCCTCGACTGGACCGAGCGCCGCCCCCATCTGGCGGGTGTCGCGGGCGCGGAACTGTGCCGGCACGCCCTGGACGCGGGCTGGTGCGTCCGTATCGGCTCGGGCCGCGCCGTGAAGCTGACGGCCACCGGCGAGCACGCCCTGTCCGGCCTCCTGGGCATCGTCCCCGGCACCCTGCGCTGAGCCGGACCCCCGGGCGGCGCGGGCCGGGCCCTTCGGGCGACGGCCGGTGGGCCGGTGGTGTCACTCGTCCAGGTCCGGCAGCCGCGCCGGGGACGGGCAGATGCGCTCGCCGTGCTGGTCGAAGACGAACAGATGGGCGAGGTCGACGAGGAGCGGAACCTGCATCCCGTGGCGGAGCCGGACGTCCGGGGTGGTCCGCACCACCAGGTCGCCGGGCTGCCGGCCCTCCGGGGGCGCGGGGTCGGGGCCGTCGTCCGCCGCATGGTCCAGCACCACCACCGGGCCGGCCCGCAGCGCGCCGGTCCGCTCCCGGATCCGCCCCAGCATGGTCGTGCCCTCGCGCCTGCGGCGGCGCGAGGGGCGGACGGCCGGGCGCGGGGACTCCAGATCGGGTACGACGGCCGGGCTCGAACCGGTGTTGAAGTGGACCAGGACCTCGTGCCCCTGGAACTCCACGTGCTCCACCAGCCCGGTGATCGGCACCTCGCCGGGGCGGGCGAAGGAACGCGCCGGGGATCCACCCTGCTCGCGCGGGGCCGAGAACTTGGGGGAAATGCGGACCGCTTCCGAGCGCAGCCCGACGATCACCTCGCGGCCCTGCTGGACGCGGAGCAACTGGTGGTCCAGGCTGAGCGGTTCGGGCAGCCTCAGGTACTGCTTGCCGAGGCTGATGGTCATCGCGCCGTCGAGCGGGGCCCGCACCACGCCGCGCAGCAGGTTGATGCGGGGGGTGCCGACGAACGCGGCGACGAAGACGTTGCGGGGCAGCCCGTACACCTCGCGGGGGCTGCCGACCTGCTGGAGCACGCCGCCGCGCAGGACGGCGACCCGGTCGCCGAGGGACATGGCCTCGGCCTGGTCGTGCGTGACGTAGACCGTGGTGACGCCCAACTCCCGGGTCAGCTGGGAGATCTCGGCCCGCAGGTGGCTGCGGAGCTTGGCGTCGAGGTTGGACAGCGGCTCGTCCATCAGGAAGGCGGAGGGGTGGCGGGCGATGGCCCGGCCCATGGCGACGCGCTGGCGTTCGCCGCCGGAGAGCTGGGCGGGGAAGCGGTCGAGCAGTTCCTCGATGCCGAGCATGCGGGCAGTGGCGTCCACGCGGGGGCGTGGGTCGGCGCCCGGGGACTCGATGCGCAGCGGGAAGCCGATGTTGTCGCGGCTGGTCATGCTCGGGTAGAGGGCGAAGTTCTGGAAGACCATCGCGATGTCCCGCTCGGCGGGCGGGAGGTTGTTGGCGTACCCGCCGTCGAGCAGCAGCGTGCCCTCGTCGATCTCCTCAAGGCCGGCGATCATTCTGAGCACGGTGGACTTGCCGCAGCCGGACGGGCCGAGGAGGACCAGGAACTCGCCGGGTGTGATGTCCAGCGAGAGGCGGTCCACCACCCGGGCGCCTCGGGTGTAGGACTTGCTGACGTCGTGCAGCGAGATGGCGCGTGTCATCGCAGGTGCCCCCGGGGGCTCACCAGAGCGCTGGTGCTCCGTCGGTCGAAGGTCCCGTGCGGGTCGAACGGGGCCTGTGGGTCACGGAAGTTAACGGAATGTGTGCGGCGGGGGGAAGAGGGAGGGCTCCGCCGGTTCAGCGGAACAACCCCCTGCCACCGATACCCCGCTCCAGAGAACCACCGAGTGTGGCCGGACCGGTTGTGGTTCGGGGTGCGGTGTGAGGGCGGTCGACGCCGGCGGTCAGCGCCCCGAAGGGGCGCGGGGCTGTATTCATAGCGCCGCGTGGCGTGCGCACGGCGCCGCCGTGCGGCATGGCTCCGGTGCCGGCTGCCGAGGCGGGTCAGTGGTTGGAGTGGGGGTGGGGGTGGGGGGTTTCGAGGGGTGGTGTGGGGGTTTTGGTGGGGGAGGTCGGCGGGTCGGACGGGCGGGACGGGGAGCGCAGGGCCACCGCCGAGGACAGCAGCAGGAGCGCGCCGAGCATGACGAACGGCGCGGCCACACCGGCGACTCCGGCGACCAGACCGGCCGCGGCGGGCGCGGCGACCTGGCCGAGGCGGTTGCCGGTCAACCGCAGCGCGAGGGCGGTGGAGCGGGCCTGGTCGGGGGCGGCCTGTACGACCGTCGTCATGGACAGCGGCTGGCCGACGCCCAGGCAGAAGCCGAGCACGGTGAGGGTCAGTCCGAGCGCCCACACCGGCAGCGGCAGCGCGATGCCCGCGCACAGCAGGGCCGCCAGCAGACAGGTCACGGTCAGCAGCGCGGGCCGGCCGAGCAGCCGCAGCAGCGGCGTCAGGACGAGGCGGCAGGCGATGGTGGCGCCGGCCCGCAGGCTGAGCAGGACACCGATGACGGACGGCGCGATGCCGCGGTGCTCGCCGACCACCGGGAGGTAGGCGGTGAGGATGTCCGTCGCGGACAGCACCGACAGGCTGATCAGCATGCCCGCGGGCACGCCCCGGGCGCGCAGGATCAGGCCGACGGGCACGCGTGCGCCGGACGCGCCGCGGGGCGTGCCGGCCGTACGGTCCTCGATGCGCCACAGCGAGGTGACGGCGACCGCGGCGAGCGCCCCGGCGACCACGAGCGCCAGGGCGCTGCTGCCGGCCATGTCGGGGCCGCCGATCAGGGCGCCCGCCGAGATCGGCCCGACGAGCTGGCCGAGCGAGGCGCCGATGGTGAAGTGGCCGAAGTTGCGGTCCTGTTCGTGCGGCGCCGACTGGCGGGCGACCAGCGACTGGGCGCCGATCACGAAGCCGAGGTGGCCGAGGCCCATCACGCCGCTCCACAGGGCCATCGCCCACAGGGAGCCGGCCAGGCCGCTGAGCGCACAGCCGCCGGCGATGAGGACGACGCCGGCCGGCAGCAGCGGCGCGCAGCGGCCGTGGTCGGTGCGGCGGCCGAGCGGTACGGCGGCGAACAGCGGCAGCAGCGCGTACACGCCGGCGATGACGCCGATCGCCCGTTCGTCCGCGCCCAGCGCGAGGGCCCGGTAGGAGACGGCGGGCCGGGCCATCGAGACCGCGCCCTGTGCGAAGCCGAAGGCGATGACGAGTCGGAGCAGCCAGCCGCGGTTCCTGCCGGGCCTCACGATGCGGTCCTTTCTGCTGCGGTCAGATGATGCCGAAGAGCATGCCTGCCCCGAGTACCACCAATGATGTGAGCGCCGCCCACTTCACCACGAACCTGGTGTGGTCGCCGAACTCGACCTTGGCCATGCCGACGAGAACGTACACGGCGGGCACGAGCGGGCTGGACATGTGCAGCGGCTGGCCGACCAGCGAGGCACGGGCGATCTCCAGCGTGGAGACGCCGTGCGCCTGCCCCGCCTCGGCGAGCACCGGCACGATGCCGAAGTAGAAGCCGTCGTTGGACATGAAGTAGGTGAGCGGGATGCTCAGCACGCCGGTGACGAAGGCCATGTGCGGGCCCATGCCGTCGGGGATGTTGCCGACGAGCCACTTCGCCATGTGGTCGACCATGCCGGTGCCCTGGAGCACGCCGGTGAACACGGCGGCGGCGAAGACCATCCCGGAGACGTTGAGTACGTTCTCGGCGTGTGCGCCGATACGGGCCTTCTGGTCGGGCATGTGGGGGAAGTTGACGGTGAGGGCCAGCGCGGCGCCCAGCAGGAACAGCACCGGGATCGGCAGCCACTCCATGATCATGGCGGTCAGCAGGGCCACCGTGAGCAGCGCGTTGAACCAGTACAGCCGGGGCCGCAGGGTGGGCCGGTCGGGGTCGAGGCCCTGGAAGCCGCCGTCCGCGGGCTCCTCGGGGCGTTCGGCGTCCGTGCCGGAGCCCGCGCCGCCGGTGCGCGCCGGGCCGGTGCCTGCGCCGGAGCCCGCGCCGACCAGCACCGTCTCGGTCTCGGTGGCCGGCTCCTCGATCAGGGCCTCGTCCAGGGTCAGCACGCCGAGCCGCTTGCGCTCGCGGCGGCCGAGGACGTAGGCGAGGGCGATCACGGCGAGCAGGCCGACGGCGAGTGCGGGGATCATCGGGACGAAGATGTCGCTGGCGTCGAGCTTCAGCGCGGTGGCGGCGCGGGCGGTGGGTCCGCCCCACGGCAGGGTGTTCATCACGCCGTTGGCCATGGCGGCGACGCCGGTCAGCACGACCAGGGACATCTTCAGGCGCTTGTACAGGGGGTACATCGCCGAGACGGTGATCATGAAGGTGGTCGAGCCGTCGCCGTCCAGGGACACGATCGCGGCGAGCACGGCGGTGCCGACGACGATGCGCAGCGGGTCGGCCTTGCAGAAGCGCAGGATGCCTCGCACGATCGGGTCGAAGAGGCCGACGTCGATCATCACACCGAAGTAGACGATCGCGAACATGAGCATCGCCGCGGTGGGGGCGAGGCTGGTGACGCCGTCGATGACGTAGTCGCCGAGGTGGGCGCCCTTGCCGACGAACACGCAGAACAGCGCGGGGATCAGCACGAGCGCCGCGATCGGCGACATCTTCTTCAGCATGATCAGGACCAGGAAGGTCGCGATCATGGCGAAGCCGAGGATGGTCAGCATGAATGGATACCTAACGTTCGCCCTTGAACTCCCACCAGGGCCGGCGGTGCGATGACGTTAGGTCCGGCGAAACCGCGTTAACAAGATGTTGACGTGCGAGCAATAAGCGCAAAACTCCAGGTCACAGCCGCGCCGGGCGGTCAGTCCAGGGCCCGCGCCAGATAGGCGCCGAGCAGCACCCGGGTCTCGGCGATGATCGTCTCGTCGCCCTGCGGGGCCATCCGGAAGGCGAGGTGGACGAGGGTGTCGGCGGCTTCCACGGCGACCAGGAAGGTCCGTCGCAGTTCCTCGTCGGGGGTACGGCCGAGATAGCCGGAGAGCAGGGCGGTGAGGCTGTCGGCGACACGGTGGTTGGGCTCGGCGTGCCGGTCGCCGACCGGTATCTGGTTGCCGAAGTCCACGAGTGAGAAGCCGGGTGCGTTGCGTTTCATGGCCAGGTACTCGTCCAGTACGGCGTCCACGGCCGCCCGCCAGTCGCCCGGCCGGGCGCCCTCCAGCCGCCGGGTGACGCGCTCGGAGTAGCGTTCGAGGTTGCGCTGGGCCAGGGCGTCGGCCATCTGCCGTTTGTTGCCGAAGAAGCGGTACACGGAGCCGATGGGCACGCCGGCGCGCAGCGCGACGGCGCGGGTGCTCAGGGCGTCGTAGCCGACCTCGTCGAGGAGGTCGGCACAGGCGTCGAGGATCCTCTCCAGGCGTTCGGCACTGCGTCGTTGGACGGGGGCACGGCGGAGCGATGTCGCATGGGGCACGGGCTCCATGATGCCTTTCGGCCGCACTCCGGTGAACCTCGTCCCCCGGTGAGAAGCCATGCGGCGCCCCACGTCGGCGCGCTCACTTGGTGGTGCCGCTCGTCCCGGCCGGTGTCGGTTCGGTTCTTGATGTGGTGACGTCGGCGGTGCTTTGGACCGGTTTTGTGTGTACCGCCCATACCGTGCCGTCGTCGGCGTAGAGGCGGGCGGTGACCTGGTGGGTGCCCTGCGGGACGAGGCCGGCGGCGAGGTGGTGGCGCGGGGTGCGCAGCCGGGCGACCGGCTCGCCGTCCACGAAGAGGAGGGCGAGTCCGCGCCCGGGCCGCGCCCGCTCGTCGGTGCCCTCCGGTGAGAGGCGGAAGGCGTGGAGCCGCAGCCGTATCTGCCAGCCGCCGCCGGCGTCGGGCGTCACCTCGATGTCGACCTCGGGTGCGCCGTCCGCGGGCACCTCGCGGTAGCGCCGCCCCTGCTCGTCCGTCGTGTCGAGGAGCCGGCCCGCCGGTGCGGGCGACCGCGTGCCGGTCCCTTCGTGCGCCTCACCGGTCCCGCAGCCGACCGCCCCGGTCAGCAGCAGGACGCAGACGGCGAGCGCGCTGAGAAGTCCACGGGTCCGCATGTCCGGGAGCGTAGAACACCGGCCCGCGGCTCCGGATCCCCCTGGAGTCGGGAGTTCCGGTCGGTGCCGTACCCCTCAGGGAGCAGGCGGACGGGCCCCCTTGCGTCCGCACACCCCCATTCCTATGGTGTCGCATAGGAATGGGCAGCGGCATCGGGTTCGCAAGGGAGCGATCATGAGCGGCGACGCGCGCAAGACCGCCGAGCGACTGGACTATCTCCACGGCTTCGGCAACGAGCACTTTTCGGAGGCGGAGCCGGGCGCCCTGCCCGAGGGCCGCAACTCCCCGCAGCGCGCCCCGCTCGGGCTGTACGCCGAGCAGCTCAGCGGCACGGCGTTCACCGAGCCGCGGGCGCACAACCGCCGCTCCTGGCTGTACCGCATCCGCCCGTCCGCCGCGCACCCGGCGTTCACCCGCGCCGACGTCGGCGCGCTGCGCACGGCGCCGTTCACCGAGACGGTGCCCGACCCCAACCGGCTGCGCTGGAACCCGCTGCCCGAGCCGCCGGCCGGCACGGACTTCCTCGCCGGGCTGTGGACCCTCGGCGGCAACGGCGACGCCACCGAGCGCAGCGGCATGGCCGTGCACCTCTACCACGCCAACTCCTCGATGGAGCGCGTCTTCAGCGACGCCGACGGGGAGCTGCTGATCGTGCCGGAGCGCGGCGGGCTGCTGCTGCGCACCGAGTTCGGCCTGCTGCATATGGAGCCCGACCATGTCGCGTTGATTCCCCGTGGGGTGCGCTTCCGTGTGGAGCTGCTGGACGACTCGGCGCGGGGTTATGTGTGCGAGAACTATGGTTCGCCGTTCCGGCTGCCCGACCTCGGCCCGATCGGCGCCAACGGGCTGGCCAACGCGCGTGACTTCCGGGCGCCGGTCGCCGCGTACGAGGACGTCGAAGGCCCGGTGGAGGTGGTGAACAAGTTCTGCGGCAACCTGTGGACGGCGACGTACGACCACTCCCCGCTCGACGTGGTCGCCTGGCATGGCAACCATGTGCCGTACGCCTATGATCTGCGTCGTTTCAATGTGATCGGAACCATCTCCTACGACCACCCGGACCCGTCGATCTTCACGGTGCTCACCTCGCCGTCGGACACCCCGGGACTGGCCGACGTCGACTTCGTGGTGTTCGCGCCGCGCTGGCTGGTGGGCGAGGACACCTTCCGGCCGCCGTACTTCCACCGGAACGTGATGAGCGAGTACATGGGCCTGATCGAGGGCGCGTACGACGCCAAGGCGGAGGGCTTCGTGCCGGGCGGCGGCTCGCTGCACAACATGATGTCGGCGCACGGACCGGACCGGGAGACGTTCGACCGGGCGAGCGCGGCCGAGCTGACGCCGCACCGCGTCGACGACGGGCTGGCGTTCATGTTCGAGACGCGCCGGCCGGTCACGCTCACCGGGCAGGCGGCGCGCGCGGACCACCTCCAGCGGGACTACGACGGCGTCTGGCGGGGCCTGGAGCGGCACTTCCGCCCGTTGCGCTGACCGGCCCCGACGGGTACGGATAGGCCGGTGACCTCCTTCGCCCCGGACTCGATCGTCCTCAACCGCAAGCTGCCGCTCTGGTACCAGGTGTCGCAGTCACTGCGCGCGTCGATACTCGGCCGCTCGCCCGAGGACCCGCTGCGGCTGCCCACCGAGGAGCGGCTGGCGGAGCACTACGGCGTGAGCGTGCTGACCATGCGGCAGGCGTTGAAGGAGCTGGAGGACGAGGGGCTGATCAGCCGGCACCGGCGGCGCGGCACGTTCATCGAGCCCGCCGCCCGGCGCGGCGCCCCGGTGCGGCTGCTCGGCTCGGTGGACGCGATCGTCGCCCAGCAGTCCGGGATGACGACCGAACTGCTGGACCGGGGCCGGGCGGCGGTGCCGGCCGAACTCACCGAGCACTTCCCGGACCTGGCCGAGGTGGCGACGTACCACCGGCTGCGCCGCGACGAGGAGAGCGGTGAGCCGACCAACCACGCCCGCAACTACGTCCGTCCCGCGCTGGCCCGGCGCATCGACCCGCAGGATCTGGTCCGCTGGCCGATGACGAAGGTGCTGCGGGACGTGGTGGGCGCGGACATCGGCCGCATCACCGACACCGTCGAGGCCCGGCTCGCCGACCCGGAGACGGCACGGCTGCTCCAGGTGCCGCTGCTCAGCCCGATCCTGCACTACACGGGCGTGACCTACGACGCGGGGGGTCGGGTGCTGGACGTGGCGGTCATCCACTACCGCGGGGACCGGTTCTCCTTCACGGTGACCCTCGAATCGGAGTGACTCCGTCGGGTTGGCCGGGACGGTCACTCGCCGTAGTGCGGCAGGCTCTTGGCCGGGTGCGGGGCTCGTCGTGGCTGAGCGCGCAGTTCCCCGCGCCCCCTGCGGGGCGACGTGACTCCGTCGGGATGGCCCAGGGCGGACGGCCGCCATAGTGCCGCAGGCTCTTGGCCGGGTGCGGGGCTCGTCGTGGCTGAGCGCGCAGTTCCCCGCGCCCCCTTCGGGGCCGCCTGACTCCGTCGGGATGGGCCGGGGCGGGCGGTCGCCGTAGTGCCGCAGGCTCTTGGCCGAGTGCGGGGCTCGTCGTGGCTGAGCGCGCAGTTCCCCGCGACCGCTTCGGGGGGAGGTCGTACGATGCCCAGCGTGACGTACGACGACGCTCCGCTGCTCGCGGACCTCATGCCGTGGTCCGTCGCACCGCCGCGGCTCGGACGGGGGTGGCCGGCGGGTCCCGACCCGGCGTCCCTGAAGGCCCGTTGGGACGCTCTGCTGAAGGCCGAGGGACCGGACCGGGAGGCCCTGTTCGAGCCGACCCGCGCGCGCACCCTGCACTCGGCCGTCGGCCAGCTGCCCGGCCAGGTCAGCGGCACGGAGCGGCTGGCCCGGGCGGCGGCGGGCCCGTGTCCGGAGCCGGTCCGGGTGCTGGCCGCGCCCTTCGACGAGCAGTGGCTGATCCCCGACCACCGGCTGATCGACGCGGCCCGACCGGAGCTGTGGCGGGTGGCGGACGCGCATCAGGTGTTCGCCGTGGAGACGGCCGCGGAGGGGCCGGGCCCGGTGCTGCTGGCCACGTCACTGCTGCCGGCCCTGCGCCCCGGCCGGATCCGCCCGCTGTACCGGCGGCCCGGCGGCCGGGAGCCGAATCTGGCGCCCGGCCTGCTGGAACACCTGGGCGCCGGCCTGGGGTCGACCCCCACCCCTCTGGACCTGCTGGCCTGGACCCTGGCGGCGGCCCGGCCGGGCCCGGCGGTGCCGCTCACGCGGGATCCGGAACTGTGGTCGCGGGGCGTGCGGTTGGGCCGCCGGCTGCTGTGGCTGATGCGCCGCGACGGCGAGCGCCCCAAGCTGCCCGGCGGCCGCCGCCCCTACGTCCGCGCCCCGCTCCCGCCGCGCCCCCTCGCCGTGCGCTACGACCGCGACGAGGAGTGTCTTCACCTCGACGAGGGCCGCGTCGCACCGGTGCCGCCCGCGGCCTGGGACTTCGAGGTGGCCGGGGTCCGGGTGCTGGAGCAGTGGTTCACCGCGCGGACGGCGCAGGCGGAGCCCGGCACCCTGGCGGCCGTCCGCCCCGCGACCTGGCCGCAGTCCTGGACCTCGGAACTGCTCGAACTGATCACCGTCCTCGCCCTGCTCGCCGAACTGGGCCCCGAACAGGCCGAACTGACCGTGGGGTCGCCGATCACGGCCGCCGAGCTGCGTGCGGCGGCCGTCCTACCGCCACCGGCCGCCTCCCGCCGTCCGGCGTCGGTCCTCGACCATCACGAGGAGGGCCCCGAGGGGCAGTTCGCGCTGCTGTGACGGCGGCTCCGCGCCGTACCCAGCAGGTCCAGTGAAGTCCGCCGCGGTTCGACAGCGCCCCGAAGGGCGGCGCGGGGCTGAATCGGTATGCGGCTCCGCCGCGATGGGGGTCCCCACCGTTCGAGGGAAGCCGAGAACGTGGGGAGCGACCAGCCACAACGGTGCCGCGGACGACCGACGGCACAGCGCGGCAATTCCAGCGGAGCGCTCAGCGTGCCGTCGGCGGGGCGAAGGCGTCGAGGATGCGGTCCAGGGTCCGTTCGAAGAGGGCCTCCGGATCGACCGGCCCGGGATCCTCCGTGAGCGCCGCCGCCAGGCGCGGGTACGCGCCCGAGGCGAGCCGGTCGCCGAGATGGGCGGCGCGGGCCGCGTTCTCCTGTTCCTCGGTCCAGGGCAGGGCGCGGGTGCGCTCGGCGGTCTCCAGCTCGTTCCTGACGTACGTCGTCACGACACCGTTGAGCATCGCGAAGAGTTCCAGCTTCGTGCCGTAGGACGCCTCCAGCGGCTCCAGACAGGCCAGGCAGTGCTCGATGTAGCGCAGCGCGTTCGGGCTGAAGCCGTACACCGGTGACATCAGCCGCGGCAGCCACGGATGCCGGTGCATCAGGGCACGCGTCTGCCGCGCCACCCGGCCCATGTCCGCGCGCCAGTCACCGCTCGGCTCCCACAGTTCGTGTTCGCCGCCGACCGCGTCCACCATCAGCTCGTACAGGTCCTCCTTGCGGGGGACGTAGTTGTACAGCGACATGGTGCCGCAGCCCAGTTCGGCCGCCACGCGGCGCATCGAGACCGCGTCGAGACCGTCGGCGTCGGCGATCCGCACGGCCGCCGCCGCGATGTCGGCGCGGGCGTACGCCGGCTTGGGGCCGCGGCCCGTGCGCTCGGGGCGGGCCCAGATCACTTCGGGGACGGCCGCTCGGCCTGCCATGGATCATCACCTCGCCCGCCATCCTAGTTCCGTACACCGTACGTAGTGCGCTATGGTCGCCTCATGACTACTACGTACGCTGTACTTAGTGAGGGTCTGGAGAGGCGCTTCGGCGCCGTGCACGCCCTGCGCGGGCTGGATCTGGCCGTCGCGCGGGGCACGGTCTGCGGGCTGCTCGGCCCGAACGGGGCGGGGAAGACGACGGCCGTGCGGCTGCTGACCACGCTGCTGCGGCCCGACGCGGGCTCGGCCCGGATCGCGGGGTACGACCTGGTGCGCGAGGCCGCGGCCGTGCGCCGCCGGATCGCCGTCACCGGTCAGTACGCGTCGATCGACGGGGACCTCACCGGACGGCAGAACCTGCGGCTGTTCGCCCGTCTGCACCGGGTCGGCTGCCCGGCCGAGCGGGCCGCCGACCTGCTGGAACGCTTCGGTCTTACGGAGGCCGCGGACCGGCGGGCGGCGACCTACTCGGGCGGTATGCGGCGCCGGCTGGACCTCGCGGCGAGCCTGGTGCGCCGCCCCGACGTGCTCTTCCTGGACGAGCCGAGCACCGGTCTCGACCCGGTCGGCCGCAACCGGATCCGGGACGCGGTGCGCGAACTGACGGCCGAGGGCACGACCGTGCTGCTGACCACCCAGTATCTGGAGGAGGCGGACCAACTCGCCGACGACATCGCCCTGCTGGACCGGGGCCGCGTCGCGCACACCGGATCGCCGGCCGCACTCAAGTCCCTCATCGGCTCCTACGCCGAGGCCGTCGTCGCCCACGCCGACGCGCTGCCCCGGGCGGCCGGCGTCCTCGACCGGCTCACCGGCCGGGAACCGTCGTTCGACCACGAACGGCGGTCCGTCGGCGCGGTCACCACCGACCCCACCCTGACCCTGCCCCGACTGGTGCGCGAACTCGACGCGGCGGGCGTGCCGTTGCTGGACGCCCGGCTGCGCCCGCCGACCCTCGACGACGTCTTCCTCCGGCTGACCGGCGCGGGCGCCGGGACCGGGACCGGGACCGCCGGAATCCCGGACGGGGGGACCACCGGCCGCGAGGAGGCCGCGGCATGAGCGCATGGGCGTACGACGGTGTCGCGATGGTGGGCCGGCAGCTGCGCCGGGTCCGCAACAGTCCGGGCATCACCGTCCTGAGCCAGATCATGCCGGTGAACATGCTGCTGTTCTTCGGATACGTCTTCGGCAGCGCCCTAGCGATGCCCGGCCGGGAGTACCGGTCCTTCCTGGTCCCCGGGCTACTGGTGGCCACCGCGGCGGGCGGGATCATGACCGGGATGTTCCAGGCCGCCCAGGACGCGCATCGCGGGGTGATGGACCGGTTCCGTACGATGCCGGTGAGCCGGTCCGCCGTGCCGCTCGGCCAGGCCGTCGCCGACCTGGTCGTCTCCGCGCTCGGCACGGTGCCGTTGCTGCTGGTCGGCCTCGCCGTGGGCTGGCGCGTCGAGGGGTCGGCGGGCGGGGCACTCGGCGCGGTGGGCCTGTTGCTGCTGTTCCGGTTCGCCTGCACGAGCGTCGGGATCCTCCTCGGACTGCTCACCCGGAGCGAGGAGGCCGCGGGGCAGCTCGGCGCCTCGACCTTCGTGCTGCCCCTGCTGTCGAACGCCTACATCCCGACCGGCAACCTGCCCGGCTGGCTGCGCACGCTCGCCGAATGGAACCCGATCAGCGCGGTGACCGCCGCGCTGCGCGACCTGTTCGGCAACGCGCCCGTACCGGAGGGCGCCGCCTGGCCGGTGGCGCATCCGGTGGCCGGGTCGCTGGCGTGGAGCGCCGTCCTGATCGCGGTGTCCCTGCCGCTCGCCGTACGCCGGTACGCACACGGCGAGCGGTGACCGTCGGGTCGGCGATCCGCTTCATGGTGTCGTGCGTCAGCTCGGTGAGGGACCGGGGCGGCGGCTGGTTCCAGCGGGCGGAGGTGATGCGGCGCCTTTGTCCGCCATGTCTTGGCGGCGGGCTCTCCCGGATCACCCGCCCGGCGCACCTCGGCGTCCACGGCGGGGTCGCGCGACCACGCCAGGTTGACGAAGCCGTCGCACGCGGGGCCGCTGTGGAGAGGGGCGCCCGACTCTCTGGCGGCAGCCACCGGACGGTGGTCGAGGGCGCGGCTGAAGGCGGCGGCAGCCGGCGGCGGTCGGGCGGGGACGGCGGTGGGATGAGCGGGGTGGGGAGTGAGGTGGCCGTGGAAGCGGGGACGGCGGCGTCCCCCATCGGTGCCGGGCGGGGACGGGCGTGGATGGGGGACGGCGGGCGCTCGGGCGGCACACCGCGGCGCCGCTGCGTGCCGTGGGGATGACGGACGACCGGATCGCAGCATGGCGCCTAGGCGGCGGGACCGCCCGAGCACGGGCCCTTCGTCAGTGCCTGTGGCCGCCGAACAGCGACCGGCGCAGCCGGCGCAGTGGCGCGAAGAGCGACACACGGCGCACCCGTGTGTCCCGGTCGCTGCGCTCGTGCGTGGTGTCACGCGCGGTCAGCTCGCGCATCAGCGACGTCGCCTCGACCGTCTTCTGCTGCGGTATGGCGGGACCCGCCAGCACCGAAAGATGGCGGTCGAGGCGCGAACTGGTCGCGCTGCTCCCGCAGGTGATCGCAGGGACCCTCGCCCTGCTGCGCACTGTTATCTGCTCCATGTCACTCCCCACCCGTAACGAGTCCACCCGGCGCGGGCAGAGTAACCCTATCGCCCCATCCGGGCACTCGGGTATCTGGCCCGCAGGATTCACCTTCGCCGCAAGGAGGTTGACGATTACTCTCCGAATCCGACCGATTTCAGGGCGAGTTGCGCAATCGGCTGACTGGTGGGCCGCGCGGAGCCGCCCGCGGGCTCCACGGTGACGGCGAGTGACGTCGCGGACGTGCCGAGCCCGGTCGCGATCAAGGGCGTGTCGCCGTCGAGGAGCCCGAGGGAGCGCGGTCGCACATCCGGGCGCATGAGCCACAACTGGTGCACGCGCCCGCCGGGTGGAGCGCCGTACCCGCCGAGGGTGACGACGGCCCGTCCCTCGGCCGCTGAGGCGATCACCGCGATACCGCGGCCACGGGCATCCTTGCTGCTGGTGGCCCGGGCGTCCGGGGCGGCGAGCACCTGCGCGATCTCCCGCGCCTGGGCCCGCTCGGCGTCCAGCCGGTCCTGGGTCCGGCCCGCCTGGACCGCGAAGAGCCCGGCGACGACGAGCGCCGCGGCGGCGGTCGCCGTGGCGAGCGGAACGAACAGGGGGCGCATCCGGGGCGTACGGGTGCGTGCCGGCGGGGGCTGGGTGCCCCACACGTGCGGCGGCAACTGCGGCGTGCGCTCCTGCCCGCGGGCCGGCTCCTGCGGGGTCGTGCGCACGGCGGCCAGTACCCGCGCGCGCAGCGCGACCGGCGCCGGGGCGGCCGTGGACCAGGCGAGCCGCACCGCGTCCTCGGACAGCGCCCGGACCTCGGTGGCGCAGCGCTCGCAGCCGCGGAGGTGTTTCTCGAAGCGGCGCCGCTCGCCCGGTTCCAGGGCGTCGAGCGCGTAGGGGGCGGCCAGCGAGTGCGGGTCCTCGCGGCGCAGCACCCGGCCGAAGGCGTTCATGCGGCACCTCCCAGGCACTCGCGCAGCCGGGTCAGTCCGTCGCGCATCCGCGTCTTCACCGTGCCCAGCGGCAACGAAAGCCGCTCGGCCACCTCACGGTAGGTGTAGCCGTCGTAGTAGGCGAGGGTGACGGACTGGCGTTGAAGGGCGGTGAGCCGGTCCAGGCAGTGGCGCACCCACTCGCGTTCCAGGCCCGCCTCCACCTCCTCGGACACCTGGTCGAAGGCCGGGTGGTGGGCGCGGCGGGCCTCGCGCTCCTCGCGTTCGCCGGCCGCGCGGGCGCTGCGCACCCGGTCCACGGCGCGGCGGTGGGCGAGGGTGAGGATCCAGGACAGGGCACTGCCCCGGGCGGGGTCGAAGCGCGCCGCGGAGCGCCACAGTTCGAGCAGCACCTCCTGAGCCACCTCCTCCGACTGGGCCGGGTCGCGCACCACGCGCCGCACCAGGCCGTACACGGGCCCGGACACCAGCCCGTACAGGTCCTCGAACGCCCGCTGGTCGCCGCCCGCCACGAGCACCAGAAGCTCGTCCGCCTCCACCGCGTCCCCCTCTCGCCGTCCGCAGCCGGACCGTCCCGTCACACCAGGTATTCGCACCGAACGCACCTCCGGACGGTGTTACGGATCAGCCGCCCGAAAACGCGGGTCGCGCAGGGGAGAAGAAAAATTTCCCGGCCGACCAATCCGGTACGGCGGCGTCTCCGAATCCCCGGACGTCAGGCAAGTCGGC
The DNA here is from genome assembly GCF_057537855.1 of Streptomyces diversicolor. NCBI lineage: Bacteria > Bacillati > Actinomycetota > Actinomycetes > Kitasatosporales > Streptomycetaceae > Streptomyces > Streptomyces diversicolor. Next base: position 45,901 of record NZ_BAAJXA010000038.1, on the reverse strand, counting down.
ACGGAGGAACGGACGGCATGACTCCTCTCATCTCCAGGAGGGCCGCGGGACGTTCGGGTCTCGCCACCCTCATCTGTGGTGCGCTGGCCGCCGGGGGGCTCACAGCCGCCGGTGTGGCCATGCTGGAACCGGGGGCGGCCTCCGCCTCCTCCCACCGGGAGGCCCCGCTGATCTCGGGAGCCCCGCAGTACGACAACACGGACGTGTACGCGTTCGTCAGCCCGGACGAACCGGACACGACCACGATCATCGCCAACTGGATCCCGTTCGAGGAGCCGGCGGGCGGCCCGAACTTCTACACGTTCGCGGACGACGCCCAGTACGACCTCCACATCGACAACAACGGTGACGCGCAGGGCGAACTGCTGTTCCGCTACACGTTCACCACGCACCGCAAGAACGGGGACACGTTTCTCTACAACACCGGCCCGGTCACCAGCCTCGACGACCCGGACCTGAACATCACCCAGACCTACGACGTCGATCTGGTCCGGCTGAAGGACCAGCACGTGGTGTCGCGGACCAAGCTCGCGGACGACGTGCCGGTCGCACCGTCCGATGTGGGCAGGGCCTCGATGCCGGACTACGGCACGCTGCGCGCGCAGGCGATCCACCGGACGGCGGGCGGCACCCGGACCTTCGCCGGGCAGGCGGACGACCCGTTCTTCCTGGACCTGCGCGTCTTCGACCTGCTGTACGGCGGGAACCTGTCCGAGGTCGGCCGGGACACCCTCAAGGGCTACAACGTCAACACGATCGCCCTCCAGGTGCCGAACGACCTGATCCGCGAGTCGGCCGAGCAGCCGGTCGTCGGCATCTGGTCGACGACGCAGCGCAGGAACGCGCAGGGGTACTACACGCAGGTGTCGCGGCTCGGCAACCCGCTCGTCAACGAGGTCGTCAACCCGCAGAAGGACAAGGACCGGTTCAACGCGTCCGCGCCCTGGGACGACGCGCAGTTCCTGAAGAACGTCACCAATCCGGAACTGCCGAAGCTCATCGAGGCGATCTACAAGATCCCGGCGCCCGCCGAGCCCCGCAACGACCTGGTCGACGTCTTCCTGAAGGGCGTCGACGGGCTCAACCGGCCGCCGCATGTGCGCCCGGCGGAGGAACTGCGCCTGAACACCTCCGTCAAGCCGAGCGCGCACCCCAAACGGCTGGGCGTGCTCGACGGCGACAACGCGGGGTTCCCGAACGGCCGCCGGCTGACCGACGACGTGATCGACGTCGCCCTCCAGGTGGTCGAGGGCGAACTGGTCGGCGCCAAGAACGACCTCGGCGACGCGGTGGACGCGAACGACAAGAAGTTCGAGGAGCACTTCCCGTACGTGGCCCAGCCGACGGCCGGTTCGCGCGGCGCGCTCGCCAAGGGCACCACCGAAGGCGCCGATGTCCGCAGCGGGCTCGGCGACGCGCTGCGCCCGGCCGGATCGTCCGCCGGCTCCGGCGACAGGGTGCTGATCGCCGCCTCCGCGGCCTCGGGCGCGGCCGGGGTCCTGCTGATCGGCACCGCCCTGGCGTGGTGGCGCCGCCGGATGCGGCGCCCGTACTGACCCCGCCGGCGCACCCCACCGACCGGCGCGGCCCGCATCCCCGTCTCCCCCACGGCGCGGGCCGCGCCACCTCATCGCACGACCACCCGCCCAGGCGACCCAGGAGAGGGCATGCCCCCGCGAACCCACGCCACCGAACCGGCCGGCCAACCGTCGAACACCCCCGCCCAGAGCCCAGTACCCACCCACCCCGCGAACGAGCCCGAGCGGGGGCACGACCGCCCCGGGGGCGGGCCGGGACCCGGGAAACAACTCGCCGAGGCCGGGCCGGAGAACGAACTCCCCGGCAACAGGCCGGGACCGGAGAACAACCTCCCCGGGGACGGGCCGGGCGACAACGTCGAGGGACCAGACGCGGGGCCCGGCGCACAGCGGGGCGCGGCTGACGTCGCCGAACCGCGGGTACGGCCGAAACCCCACGGCCCCGCGAACGAGCCCGAGCCGGGACACGACCGCCCCGAGGACGGGCCGGGACCCGGGAAACAACTCGCCGAGGCCGGGCCGGAGAACGAACTCCCCGGGGGCGGGCCGGGGCCCAGGAGACACTTCGCCGATGGCGGGGCGGAGGGCCCGGGAGTCGGCGGTGCCGCCTCGGCGGAGGTCGCGGGCGACCGGGCGGATTCGCGGCTGGAGGCGCCCACGCCCCGTACGGCGCAGGACACGGGCACGCCGGGCACGGTGGCGGGCGGGGCGCTCGCGGCCGAGGAGGAACCGTGCCCGCCCCGCGCCGGCACGCCGAGGTCCCGGGCCACCCCGTCCGGAGACGGGCCGGGGCCGGGGAGGCCGGCGCCGGTCGATGTCGCGGGTGGGGCCGCTGACGCTCCGTCGGATGTCGCCGGTGACGAGCGGGTCGCCGCTGTGCGGCGGGTGGCGGCTGCCGGGCGGCGGTGGCGGCGGGCCCGGACCGCCGGGTGCGCGGTGCTGCTGGCCGTCGCGCTCACCGGCGGTGCCGTCGCCGTGCGGGGCGGGGCGTCCGGCCCGGCCGCCGCGGTCCCGGCCGCCGCCGTCTCCCCCGGCCTGCTGAGCGGCGGCGACCTCGCCACGGGCGTCGCCGCGTTGCAGGCGCATCTGCGGGCGCAGCCGCGGGACTTCGCGGGCTGGGCCGTCCTCGGACTCGCGTACGTCGAACAGGCCCGCGTGCAGGGCGACCCGTCCCGGTACCCGCAGGCCGACCGGGCCCTGGGGCGGTCCCTGCGGCTGGCCCCGGACAACGACCAGGCGCTCGCGGGACGTGCCGCGCTGGCCGCCGCCCGGCACGACTTCACGGCCGCACTCCGCCACGCGGACCGTGCGCTGGCGCGCAACCCCTTCAGCGAGCGCGCCCTGTGCTCCCGTATCGACGCCCTGGTCGAACTCGGCCGGTACGAGGAGGCGTCCCGGGCCGCCGACCTCGCCGACGCGCGGCACCCCGGGGTGCCGGTCTTCACCCGGTACGCCTATGTGCGCGAGCTGCGCGGCGACGTCGGCGCGGCCCGGCGGGTGCTGGAGCGTGCGCTGGCCGGCGCCGTCGCGCCCGGGGACGTGGCGTACGTCGCCACCCAGCTCGGCCACCTCGCCTGGAACCAGGGCGACCACAAGACCGCCCTGGCCCACTACGCCCGTGCGCTCGCCGCCGACGAGACCTATCTGCCCGCCCTGGAGGGGCGGGCCCGCGCGCAGGCGGCGAGCGGGGACCGGGCCGCCGCGGTCCGGGGCCTTGAGGCCGTCGTCGCCCGGTCACCGCTGCCCGGCCCGCTGGTCGAGCTCGGCGAGCTGTACGAGGCGCGCGGCGCGCCGGGCGACGCGGCCAGGGCGCGTGACCAGTACGCCCTCGTCGACGCGTGGACGGCCCTGGCACGCGCGGGCGGTGTCGACGCCGACCTGGACACCGCGCTGGCCGCCGCCGACCACGGCGACCGGGCCGCCGCCCTGCGCGCGGCGCGCGCCGAGTGGGCCCGTCGGCACAGCGTGCACACCGCGGACGCCCTCGCCTGGGCGCTGCATGTCAACGGCCGGGACCAGGAGGCGCTGCCGTACGCCCGGCGGGCCACGGCCACCGGGTACCGCAACGCCTCCTTCCTCCATCACCGCGGGATGATCGAACTGGCCGTCGGGGACCGGCGTGCGGGGCGTGCCTCGCTCACCGCGGCACTTCGGCTGAACCCCGGCTTCTCGCCGCTCGGCGCGGCAGAGGCCCGTGCGGCGCTGCGCGGTGCGGAGGCGGCCGAGTGAGGCTCCGTCATCCGTTCGCCGCCTTCGCTGCCGTGGTGACGGCGGCCTGCGCGGTCGTGCTGGTCCCGGCCGCGCGGGCCGGGGCGCACCCGCTCGGCAACTTCACCGTCAACCGCTATGACGGTCTCGTCGTGGCCCCCGGGCTGCTCCGCGTCGACCACGTCGAAGATCTCGCCGAGATACCCGCCGCCCAGGCCGGGCCGGACATCCGGCGGCTGGGCACGGCCGGTTGGGCCCGCGGCCGGTGTGCCGACGCAGCCGAGGGCAGTGCGCTCACCGTGGCGGGCCGGCCGGCCGCGCTGTCCGTCGAGCGCAGTCACGCGGTGCGGCGGCCGGGGCAGGCCGGGCTGGACACGCTGCGTGTGGAGTGCCGGTTCACCGCCCCGCTGCCCGAGGGCCGCTCCGTCGCGCTCGGCTTCCGGGCCGCGGGCACGGACACCGGGCCGGGCTGGCGGGAGATCACGGCGCGCGGCGACCGCATGACGCTCACCGCGACCGATGTGCCCGCGCGCTCGGTCTCGCACGAACTCACCAGCTATCCGCGAGAGTTGTTGTCCTCCCCCGCCGACACCGGCGACGCCGCCGTACGGGTGCGGCCGGGCGGTCCCGCGCTCGCCGGGCCGCACCGGGACGCGCCCGCCGCGACCGTCCTGCCCCGCGGCGCCGATCGCTGGACCCGTGCCCTGGACGACCTCGTGGCCCGGCACCGGCTGACGGCGGGCTTCGTCCTTGTGGCGCTGGTGGTCGCGGCCGGGCTCGGCGCGCTGCACGCCCTCGCCCCGGGCCACGGCAAGACGCTGATGGCCGCCGCGGCGGCGGCCCGTGGCGGCCGGGCCCGGCTGCGGGACGTGCTGCCGCTGGCGGCCTCGGTGACGGTCACCCACACCCTCGGGGTGGTCGCCCTCGGTCTGCTCGTCACCGCGGGCTCGGCGGCGGCGCCGTCGGTGATCGCCTGGCTGGGCATGGCGAGCGGAGTCCTGGTGGTGCTGGCGGGCACGAGCCTCGTACGCCGGACCTGGCGCGGCCGCCGCCACCCGGCCACGGACCGCCACCCACACCCAGACCCACACCCACACTCACACCCACACCAGCCCCCAGACCCACACCCGCACCCGCACCCGCACCCGCACCCGCACCCGCACGGTCGCCTCCGCCACCACGGACGCCGTCACACCGGCGAGACCGTCGAGCACACCCACCAGCACGCCGACGAGAACACCGTCCAACCCGCCGACGAGAACACCGTCAAGCACACCGTCGAGCACACGCACGGCGGTTCCACCCACACGCACCCCACCGCCCCCACGCTCCGCGGCACGATCCTGCTCGGCTTCGCGGGCGGACTCGTGCCCAGCCCGTCCGCGGTGGTGGTGCTCGTCGGCGCCGCCGCGCTCGGGCACGCCTGGTTCGGGCTGCTCCTGGTCGTCGGGTACGGGACCGGACTGGCCCTGACGCTGACCGCGGCCGGGTTCGCGGTCGTCAGGCTGGGTACGGGAATGACCCGGGTGCTCGACGGACGGCCCCGCTGGACCACCCATCCGGTGACCTCCCTGGTGCGCCGGACCGTGCCCCTGGCGTCCGCGCTCGGCGTCGTGGTCCTGGGCATCGGACTGGTGCTCAGGGGGACGGCGTCCGCGTTCGGATGAGCTACTTCGTCAAGACGTCACGCGCGAGGGCGTGAGGGGGCACCCGTGTCGGAAGAGCCGGGCAACGCACGTGTGATCGCGGGCCGTTACCGTCTGCTGGCCCCGCTCGGCGAGGGCGGCATGGGGACCGTGTGGCGGGCGCGCGACGAGGTGCTGCACCGCGAGGTGGCGGTCAAGGAGGTGCGGGCCCCGGCCGGGCTGCCGGACACGGACATGGGGCGGATGTACGCCCGTCTGGAGCGCGAGGCGTGGGCGGCGGCCCGGGTCGCGCACCGCAATGTGGTGACGGTGTACGACGTGGCGGTGGAGGGCGGCCGGCCGTGGATCGTCATGGAGTTGGTCCGGGGTCCGTCGCTCGCCGACCGGCTGGCGGCACAGGGCCCGCTGCCGCCGCAGCGCGCCGCGCGGATCGGCGCCGAGGTGCTGGCCGCGCTGCGCGCCGCCCACGAGGCCGGGGTGCTGCACCGGGACGTGAAGCCGGGCAATGTGCTGCTGGGGAGCGAGGGCCGGGTGGTGCTCACCGACTTCGGCATCGCCACCGTGGAAGGCAGCTCCGCGCTGACCATGACCGGCGAGATGGTCGGCTCCCCCGAATTCCTCGCCCCGGAGCGGGCGTTGGGGCGCACCCCGGGGCCCGAGTCGGACCTGTGGTCCCTGGGCGTGCTGCTGTACGCGGCGGTCGAGGGCGTCTCGCCGTTCCGGCACGACACCCCGCTGAGCACCCTGCGCGCGGTGGTCGACGAGGAGATGCCGGCGATGCGCCGTGCGGGTCCGCTGGCCCCGGTCGTCGAGGGGCTGCTGCGCAAGGATCCCGCCGAACGGCTGACGGCGGATCTGGCCGAGCATCAACTGCGGCTCGTCGCGGCGGGCGGCACGCCGCGCCCCGGCACGGCGTACGCGCCGACGGCCACGACCCGGCCGGTCGGGCCGGACGTCGACAGGCCGGTACCGGTCCGGTCCGAGGGCGCGCAGGACCCGACGGCGACCGGCCCGGAGCGCGGCCGTCGTACCGTGGTCGTCCTGGTGGCGGGCCTGCTCGCCGTGGCGCTCGGGCTGGCCGGGCTGACGTACGCGCTGCTGAACCGCGACGACGGCAGGGGCGGCGGCGCCGCTGGCGACGGCGGTCCGGGGACGGCTTCCGGCTCCCCGGCGCCGGGCGGCGGCACCGGTTCCGGCGCCCGGGAGACTCCGCCCATGACGAGCGCCGGCCCGCCCGGCACCCGTCCCGCCCAGTCGGTGCGGGTCACCCTCACCGGCGCCGATACGCGCTATTTGGGGGCCTGTCCGCCGCCGGCCGCGCACGCGCCCGCGTTCACGGCGACGTTCACCGTGGGGCGGCTGCCCGCGCGGGTGGAGTACCGGTGGGTCGCGAGGAGCGGGTCCGTCGTGGACCCGGGGTGGCAGACGCTGGCGTTCCCGGCGGACGGCGGGCGGACGCGGCAGGACAAGGTGGTGGTGACCGCCTCTGCCGGGAGCGGTACGACCGAGAACGCGATCAGCGTCCAGGTACGGGCTCCGGTGCGCACGACGTCCGGTGCCGTGCCGTTCTCGGTGATGTGCGCGGCGACGGAGGCCCCGACGGACGGGGCCTCCGCTACGGCTTCGGACTCGCCGTCCGACACGCCCTGAGGGATCAGGCGTTGTTGCTGAGCACGGGCAGATAGCCGAGGGACTGGCCGCCCGCGGTGGGGTGGTACGACTCGCCGATGTTCAGCCAGTTCACGCTGTGCAGCCAGGAGCTGCCGGAGCAGATCTCATGGCCGGTGAAGGTGGTGCGGACGTCGCCGAAGACGAAGCCGTAGGCGGCGGCGCGCTGGGCGATGACGCTGTTCATGTAGTCGGACGCGTCGTTGATCGCGGACCGCTTGGTCTCGGAGAGGCCGACGCACGACGTGCCCAGCTTGTAGAAGCGGGGGTAGCCGATGACGACGACCCGGGCGGACGGGGCCTTCGACCTGATGGCCGAGTAGACGGTGTTGAGCTTGCCGGGCAGTGTCGAGGCGACGTAGGACCGGGCGGTGTTGATCCGGGACAGGCAGCCGCTGTCGTCGCTGAGCACACAGGTCGTCATGACGTCGGCGAAACCTGCGTCGTTGCCGCCGACGGTGATGGACACGAGGCCGGTGGTGGAGTTGAGCGAGCCGAGCTGGGTCGCGAGGACGTCGTCCGTGGTGGCGCCGGAGCAGGCGTTGAAGGCGAACGACGAGGGGGAGTTGTAGGCGTTCCACAGGTAGGGGTACGCCTTGGTGCTGCGGTCGCAGCTGCCGCTTGAGCTGATGTAACTGCCCGCGCCGACCCCGGAGGAGTAGGAGTCGCCGAGGGCCACATAGCCGCCGGCCGCCGCGGAGGACGCCTGCGCCGTGGCGGCCCCGGTGAGGGCGAGGCCGACCGCGAGAAGTATCGAGGTCAGATACGCGGTAAGTCGGGAACGTCTCATGGAACCTCCCTTTAGCAGGATCTCTGCCTCAACTTTGGTACCAGCTACGCGTGTTGACTGGAAGTGTTCATGCCAATACTTTTCAGGTCCGGACGAGATCGACTCCGCTCGTTACCGCCCGTTTGATTGCGTGTTCATGACAGATCTGTTGACAGCGCGTCAACTCCCTTGATCTACGCCCGTAGCAGCCCCACCCTTTACTCAGCCCCGGGATGGAACGCGACGTTCCAGGGCCGTGCGGGCGATCCCGCCCGCACCCCCCACAGCAGCGCGCCGCACCCGGACGCGCTCCGCCAAGAGGAGGACCCCCTCGTAATGGCACAGCTGCGTAGCAAGAAGTTCCGCCTCGCCGCCCTCACCGGCGTGGCCGCCGCCGCCCTCGTGGGCGGGCTCACCGCGCTCCCGGCACACGCCGCCCCCGCCACCGGCACGGTGCTCGCCGCGGACTCCCCCACCGCGGTGCAGGGCAGTTACCTCGTCACCCTGAAGAACTCCGCGGGTTTCAAAGCCTCGTCGAGCACCGGCAAGGGGCTGATCAAGGAGTACGGCGGCACGGTGAAGAAGACGTTCGGCGCGGCGCTGAACGGCTACACCGCGAACCTCTCGGCCACCGGGGCCGCGAGACTCGCCGCCGACCCGGCGGTGGCCTCTGTGGAGCAGAACCAGACCGTCCGGCTGACCGACACCACACAGTCCAACGCCCCCTGGGGCCTGGACCGCGTCGACCAGACCTCGCTCCCGCTGTCCGGCACCTACACCTACCCGGACAGCGCGGGCAGCGGCGTGACCGCGTACGTCATCGACACCGGCGTACGCATCACGCACAGCCAGATCAGCGGCCGCGCCTCCTACGGCTACGACGCGGTGGACGGCGACAACACGGCCCAGGACGGCAACGGCCACGGCACCCATGTGGCCACCACCATCGCGGGCTCCACCTACGGCGTGGCCAAGAAGGCGAAGATCGTCGCCGTCCGTGTGCTCGACAACAGCGGCTCGGGCACCACCGCCGGCGTCATCGCGGGCATCGACTGGGTCACCGCCAACCACAGCGGGCCCTCGGTCGCCAACATGTCGCTCGGCGGCGGCGCCTCGTCCACGCTGGACGCGGCCGTGCGCAACTCCATAGCCAGCGGCGTCACCTACGCGGTCGCCGCGGGCAACAACGGGCTCAACGCCTCCTCGTACTCCCCCGCCCGGGTGAGCGAGGCGATCACGGTCGGCGCCACCACCAGCTCCGACGCCAAGGCCAGCTACTCCAACTACGGCTCGATCCTCGACCTGTTCGCGCCCGGCTCCTCCATCACGGCGGGCTGGAACACCAGCGACACCGCCACCAACACCATCTCGGGCACGTCGATGGCCACCCCGCACGTCGCGGGTGCCGCGGCCGTCTACCTGGCGGGCCACACCTCGGCCACGCCGGCCCAGGTCGCCACCGCCCTGGTGAACGGCGCCACCTCCAACGTGCTCTCCAGCGTGGGCACCGGCTCGCCGAACAAGCTCCTGAAGATCGTGCCGTAACACCGGTACGCGCCCGACGGACCACCCGTTCCCCGGAGGCAGCCGGCGCCTCCGGGGAACGTGCGCTCCGGGACCCGCCGGACGAGATCCCCGGCTTGGACAGCCGCATCGGGGCCGGCCCCATCGGCCCGGCCCCGTCCCCGTCCTCGGCCACCAGGTGCCCGCACGGCGGCGAGTTCGACCGCGGCCGGGCCGCACCCCGTAGGGGCACAGGGGAGGAACCGGTGGATCGTTCGCATCGCCGACACTCCGCGCCCACTTCGGAAACCGGGTGCGCACCGGGCCCGCGTGCCCGATCATGGCGGCATGTCTGCGAACCCACACGACGCTCTGCCGATCCGGCTCAACGTCGACGACTCCGACTCGCCGTCCGACGTCGTCGACGCGCTGTTCCTCGGCCGCTTCGCGACGGGCGAGCAGCCGTATTCGCACGCCGTCAACATCGACCGGGTCCGCTCCGGCGCGACCCTGCTGCCGCGAGACGCCCGGGTGCTGCGCGTCGCCCGGGACGAGGACCGCAGCGCGACCCTCGCCGAGGGCGACGGCTGGACCCTGCTGGTCTCGCGCTGGAACCGGGGCGCCGACGTCACGGTGACCGCGACCACCGCGGAGCTGGCGAAGGAGATCCTGGAGCGGGCCACGGACGGCGCGGCGGACGAGCCCGAGCCGCAGCCGGAGAACGTGACGATGGGTTTTTGGTACGTGTCCCCGAGGCGCGGCCCGCACCGCACCACCCGCCAGATCTCGGCGGGCACCTGGGAGGAGGTGCGGCCCAACTACACGGCGCCGGTGGCCGAGGCCATGGACCGGCTGATGAAGACGACCCCCGAGGACATCGCGGGCCGGCTGCTGCTGCTCCACGGCCCGCCGGGCACCGGCAAGACCTCCGCGCTGCGCACGCTGGCCCGCTCCTGGCGGGACTGGTGCCAGGTCGACTGTGTGCTGGACCCGGAGCGGCTGTTCGGCGACGTCGGCTATCTGATGGACATCGCCATCGGCGAGGAGGACGCGGCGGGCAAGGGCCGCTGGCGGCTGCTCCTGCTGGAGGACTGCGACGAGCTGATCCGCGGCGAGGCCAAGCACACGGCGGGCCAGGCGCTGTCGCGGCTGCTGAACCTGACCGACGGCCTGCTGGGCCAGGGCCGCAACGTGCTCGTCGGCGTCACCACCAACGAGGACCTGGAGCGGCTGCACCCCGCCGTGGTCCGTCCCGGCCGCTGTCTGGCCCGGATCGAGGTGGGCCCGCTGACCCGCTCGGAGGCGGTGGCCTGGCTGGGCACGGAGCAGGGCATCGGCCGCGACGGCGCGACACTGGCCGAACTGTACGCACTGCGCCGCGGCACGACCCCGACATCGGTACCAGGCGCCCGCGAGTCATCGGACGCGGGCCTGTACCTGTGAGCCACCAGGGCTGAGCCCGCCCAGAAACCACCCCGACCGGACCCGGGGCCCGCAGCCGAAACCCCCGCCCGGGACCAACACCGAGACCCGGCACGGGGGTCGAGCCCAGGGCGAGACCGGGCAGCCGGGACCCGAGGCAGGACGCCAGGGCCGAGGCGGAAGCCAGGGTCCGGCCCGGCGGAAACCAAGGTCCAGAACAGGAGCCCAAGGGCCGGAGCAGGGCCCAGGGGCCGGAGCAGGACCCAGGGGCCGGGGCGGCAGCCCAGAGCCGGGCAGGAACAGAGGACCGGGGCGGGACGGCAGCCGCAGAGCCAGAGCCAAGACAAAAGCCCAGCACCCGGGCAGAAGCCAGGAGACGGCCCGACGGAAACCAAGGTCCAGAACAGGAGCCCAGGCGCCCGGGCGGGAGCCCGGGGGCTGGGCGGGAGCCCGGGGGCTGGGCCGGGACAGGTCCGGCACGCGCGTGCATCGGGCCGAGCCCCGCAGCCGGCCGCCGCCTCAGGTCACGCAAGCGGCAGGGCAGGGTGCCGCGGCAGACCGCGCCCCGGCCGCCGTGCGACGCGCTGACCGGTCAGGGCGCGAGCCACGGCCCAACGGGCGGAGCCGTCCCACAAGCCGCAGGTGAGAAGCCGCGAGCCAAGGCCCCGGCACACCGGCACCCCTACCGGGCCAGGGGTGGTGTTTTGATGGGGGTATGACCTTGTTCGTCGGTACGTCGGGGTGGCAGTACCGTGACTGGCGGGGCGTGCTGTATCCGGCCGGCCGGCCGATGCGGGTGTGGCTGGAGGAGTACGCCGCACGCTTCGCCACGGTGGAGATCAACAACGCCTTCTACCGGCTGCCGACACGGGAGAACTTCGAGCGCTGGCGGGACCGCGTGCCCGCGGACTTCGTGGTCGCGGTGAAGGCCAGCCGCTACCTCACCCACATCAAACGGCTGCGCGACCCGCGGGAGCCGGTGGGGCGGCTGATGGACAGCGCGGCGGGCCTCGGCGACCGCCTCGGCCCGGTCCTGCTCCAGCTCCCGCCGACCCTGCGCGCCGACCCGCACCTCCTGGACGCGTGCCTGGCGTGCTTCCCCTGCGGCACCCGGGTCGCGGTCGAGCCACGGCACGACTCCTGGTGGACGCCGGACACCCGTGCGGCCCTGGAGCGCCGGGGCGCCGCGCTGTGCTGGGCCGATGTCCTCGCCCACCCGGTCACCCCGCTGTGGCGCACCGCGGACTGGGGCTATGTCCGCTTCCACCAGGGCCGCGCCCGCCCCTGGCCGCGCTACGGCCGGCGCTCCTTGGAGACCTGGACCGACCGCATCGCCACCACCTGGTCCGTCACCGAGGACGTCTACGCGTACTTCAACAACGACCCCGGCGGAGCCGCGGTACGGGACGCGACGGCGTTCGCCGCTACGGCGGCCAGGGCCGGCCTGCCGACCACCCGCACCCCTGCCCTGACGACACACGGCTGAGCCCCGGCACCCCGCGCATCCCGCCGGCGCGCCCAGGCCGCCCGCCGGCTGCGCTCACCCCGCTCCGTAGGCCGCACGCAGCGCGTCCCGTACCGCGGTCAGGGCCGCCGCCTCGTCCAGGCCGAGACGGCGGGCCCGTTGCGCGTAGGTCTGTGCGGCGGTCGCGGCCTCGCGTGCCGCGGCCGAGCCGGCCGCCGCCACGAACGTCCCGTTGCGGCCCCGTGTCTCGATCACCCCGTCCGTCTCCAGCGCCCGGTACGCCTTGGCCACGGTGTTCGCCGCCAGACCCAGCGACTCGGCCAGCCCCCGCACGGTCGGCAGCCGGTAGCCCACCGGCAGCACCCCGGACCGCGCCTGTTCCGAGATCTGGGCCCGCACCTGCTCGTACGGCGGTGCGCTGTCGTCGATGCGGATCTTCAAGGTCACGCCGTGATTCTCCCGCACCCGCCGGAAAATGAGGGGCACCCGGGTCCCGGTCCCCCGTAGCGTGCGACCCCATGACTGTGCTCGTGCGCGATCTGCGCCCCGACGTGCGTGCGGACCTGGACGGCTTCGTCCGGGTCCGGCACCGTGCCCTGCCCTTCGTGCTGTTCACCCCGGAATCCGTCGCCCACGACATCGCCCACGCCCACCCCGACGCCCATCTGCGCAGGCTCGTCGCGGAGGAGGACGGCGAGATCATCGGCACCGCCCAGGTGGGCATCGCCTACGACAGCCCGGAGCCGGGCCAGGGCTATGTCAACGTGTACGTCGACCCGGAGCGGACCCGGCGCGGCGCGGGCGGACTGCTGGTGCGCGTCGCCGAGGAGCATCTGGCGGACCGGGGCGCGCGCCGTCTGCTGGCCTGGGTGCTGGACGGGCCGGGCAACTTCGCCTTCGCCGAACGGCACGGCTACCGGGCGGGCCGTTCCGCGCACTTCCTGCGGCTGGATCTGGCGCATGCGGCGCTGCCCCCGTCGCAGGACCCGCCGCCGGGCGTCGAACTGCGCAAGGGCTCGGACTTCGCCGACGACCCGTTCCCGTTGTGCCGGCTGGACGCGGAGACGATGGCGGACGAGCCCAGCGACTTGGACACCGAGTTCACGGATTACGGGGCGTGGCTCGACGAGACCTGGCGGCATCCCCTGTTCAGCCCGGAGCTGACCTCGGTGGTGCTGGTCGACGGGCGTCCCGCCGCGTTCAGCGCGGCCCGCACGGACGGCGGGCAGCGCTACGGCACCGTGATGACGGGCACCGCGCGCGCCTTCCGCGGGCGCGGTCTGGCCAAGCTCGCCAAGAACGACTCCCTGCACCGTGCCCGCGCCGCCGGGCTCACGGAGGCGTTCACCGGCAACGACGCCGGGAACGGCCCGATGCTCGCGATCAACACATGGTTCGGTTACCAGATCTGTGCGACGGAGGTGCGCCATATCCGCGAACTCGACTGACGCAGGCCGGCAGTTGGAGGTCGTCCTGGTCAAGGGCGGTCGTACGAAGATCCGTTACCCGGCTGAGCTGCTGCGGGACGACGGCACCCGGATCGTGGTGCGCGCCCCCTTCGCGGGCGGCACGGTCCGCGACTTCGGCTTCGTGCGCTTCGCACCGGGCGATGTGTTCACCGAGTACTACTGGCGGGACCGCTGGTACGCGGTGATGGAGGTCCGCGACCCGGCGGGCGTGCTCAAGGGCTGGTACTGCGACATCGCCCGGCCGGCCGTGCTGTCCGGCACGCGGTTGGTCGTGGAAGACCTCGACCTGGACCTGTGGCGCTCCGCGGACGGCACGGACGTACGACGCCTGGACGAGGACGAGTTCGCGCAGAGCGGGCTGGCCGGCAGGGATCCCGAGGCGGCGGCCGCCGCCGTGGCCGCGCTCGACGAACTGGAGGCGCTGGCCCGTACGGAACGCTTCGAGGCGCTGCTGGCCTGACCCGCCGCCGGCCCGGGTCATACCGTCGCCACGACCGCGTACCGCTCGTCCGTCACGGGACCGCCCCACAGCGCGGGCTCGTGGGACAGCGGGTCCACGCGCACCTGGGAGACGAGCGGTTCCAGGAGCGCGGTCAGCCGGGCGGCGGGTATGCCGACCGGGGAGAGCGTCCCCCACACGCCCTCGACCAGCACCAGCCGTCCGCCCGGCCGCAGCAGCCCGCTCCAGTGCCGCAGTACGCGGGCGGGTCCGGGCAGCGTCCACAGCACATGCCGGACGAGGACGGCGTCGAAGCGCCGCTCCCCCACCGGGGGCGTGGCCGCGTCGCCGACCAGGAACACCGCGTCGCGCCCGGCCGTCTTGGCGCGGGCCAGGTCCACCATCGCAGGGGACAGGTCGACGCCGGTGACGCGATGGCCCCGCTCGGCGGCGAGGAGCGCCAGGCTGCCGGTGCCGCAGCCGAGGTCGAGCACGTCGGCGGGGCGCCCGGGCAGCCAGGCGCGGAGTCTGGCGGCCCAGGCCGCGCGCACCTCGGGGTCGCGCAGCCCGTGGTCCGGCTCGTCGTCGAAGGTCGCGGCGGCGGCGTCCCAGTCGACGCCCGTCGCCGTCCCGCGGTCGCTCTCGTCCGTCATGCCCCCAGGGTGACACCCGCCACTGACAGTCCGGGCGTGACAGCCGCCACTGACACACCACCGCCGATGAGCCACCCTCGCCGCAAGGGTCCGCCGCCGCGGAAGCGCGGATTCCGGCAGGCTCCGAAGGAGGCAGCCATGCGCCGCGCGACCGTGCACAAGCCCCTGAAGAAGACGGACACCCGCCGGGTCGGCGAGGAAGCCGAGGAGCGCCCCGCGGGGCGCCAGGAGGTCCGCGAGGACATCGCCCGCACCTGGTGGCCGGACGGCTGACCGTCCGGCGGCCCACGTCACTCCAGCCGCTTGCGGTAGTGGACGCGGTCGTAGGGACCGTCCACGCGCCGCTCCACCTCCTCGTATCCGTACGTCGGGTAGATCCTGCGGTTCTCCCACATCAGGGCGTTCGTGTAGAGCCTGATCTCGGTCAGTCCCCGCGCACGCGCGTGTGCGTCCACGAACCGCAGCAGCCGGCGCCCGACGCCCCGGCCCTGCGCGTCGGGACGCACGGCGATGCTGTCGAGGAAGAGGTGGTCCGGGCGCGCCTCGACCACGACCAGGCCGATGACGGGATCACCGGTGACGAACACCTTGCCCTGGGCGATGTTGGCCGCGTGGTCCGCCTCCATGGGTTGCGGCACCACTTCGATGCGTTCGATGTAGGGGCGGTAGGCCGCGTCGGTCACGGCCCGGACCGCCGGCAGGTCGGCGGCGCGCGCGGGGCGGACGGCGTCGTTGGTCATGGCGCGCACGGTACCTGTCTGAGCGCAGCCTGAGCATTCCCTTAAGCGGACCATAAGGATCTCCCCCGACCGCCTCCAGCAGGCGATTTCCCGGTGTCCTCGGGCTAGTTTCTGATCGCCCCCCCGCGGGATCGACCCCAGCCCCGAAGACCGTAGGAGTTCCGCCATGCCCGTACGCCGCCAGGTGCCCGCACGCCGTACGGCCGCGGCCGTCGCCGTCCTCGGCGCGGCACCGCTCGCCCTGACCGCGCTCGCCGCCGCTCCGGCCGCCGCGCACGGCTCGATGGGCGATCCCGTCAGCCGGGTGTCGCAGTGCTACGCGGAGGGACCGGAGAGCCCCGGCTCGGCGGCCTGCCGTGCGGCGGTCGCGGCCGGCGGCACCCAGGCGCTCTACGACTGGAACGGCATCCGGATCGGCGACGCGGGCGGCCGGCACCAGGCGCTGATCCCGGACGGTCGGCTGTGCAGCGCGAACAACGACGAGTTCAAGGGGCTCGACCTGGCCCGCGCCGACTGGCCCGCGACGGGCGTGCGCAGCGGCTCGTACACCTTCAAGTACCGGGTGACAGCGCCGCACAAGGGCAGGTTCGACGTCTACCTCACCAAGCCCGGCTACGACCCGGCCAAGCCGCTCGCCTGGGCCGACCTGGACCTGGCGCACCCGGTCGCGACGGTCACCGACCCGGTGGCCTCGGGCGGCTTCTACACGTTCTCCGGCACGCTCCCCGAACGCTCCGGACGGCAGCTGCTGTACGCGATCTGGCAGCGCTCGGACAGCCCGGAGGCGTTCTACTCCTGCTCCGACGTCGCCTTCGGCGGCGGCGAGCGTGCGAACGGCGATGGCAGCGGCGGGGGTTCGGGCGACGGGGGCGGCGGCTCGGGCACGGGCGCCGGTGGCGGCGGTGGTGCCGGTGCTCCCGCGCCGAGTGCGTCCGCGCCGAGTGCGTCCGCGCCGTCCGAGGAGCAGATCGCGGCCGGTGCCGACAAGTCGACGGTCGAGCACCATGGCCACGGCGACGACGACGCGGGCACATCGGCGGAGCCGGCGACGGCCGCGGGCGGCGCCTCGGCCAACGAGCCGAAGGCCGCGGGTGCCTCGGCGAACCTGGCCGAGACCGGGGCGAACGGTGGCACGCCGTACCTCGCGGCCGGGGGCGCGGCGGTGCTGTCGCTGGGCTCCGCGGCGCTGTTCCTGTCGGTGCGGCGGCGCGCGGCGGGTGGCCGGCACGGTCGCTGAACGGATCTCCGGGGTCCGACCGGCGGCTCAGGCCGGCCGGGCCCCGGCCCTCCCGGCCCGCCTCGCCCCTCCCGGTCAGGTCGGCCACCATGCCCCCCGGTCGGGTGGGCCGCCCGCCGTGGGACGTCACGCCGTCGCCCGAGTGCGGCAAGTTCGTGGCTGAGCGCGCAGTTCCCCGCGCCCCTTCGGGGCGTCAGGAGGCCAGGGTGGCGGGGAGGGCCGCTTGGGGGCCGAACTTGGCTCGTGCCCGGTCGGCCACCTCCTCGATGCGGCGGACCTTCTCGTCCACGGCGTCGAAGGTGAGCTGCCAGGAGGCTTGTTCGGCCGGGGCAAGGCCCTCCGCACGCAGGACGAGCGCGCGGACCCGGGCGCGTTGCAGACCCAGGGCCTCGTACATGCCGTACGCGGCCCGCGTCAGGGCCGGCGAGTGCGCGGTCGGTTCCCTCAGGGTGCGGCTGCGGGTGGTGGCGGTGCGGTCGGCGTAGCGCACGGTGAGGGTGAGGGTGCGGCAGACCTTCTCCAGGGCACGCAGCCGTGCGCCCAGTTCACCGGCGGCCGAGAGCAGCGCGCGGCGGTGCCGATCGGGGTCCAACTCGTCGAGGGGGAAGGGGCGTTCGGCCACGAGGGAGCGGGAGACCGCGTTCGGGACGACCCGGCCGCGGTCGATGCCGTTCGCCTTCTCGTGCAGTTCGCGGCCCGCCTTCGCGCCGACCAGCCGCTGGAGCGTGGACAGCGGTGCGGCGGCGACCCGGCCCAGGGTGTCGAGCCCGTACCCGTCCAGGGTGCGGGCGGTGGCCGCGCCGACCCCGGGGAGCGCGCCGACGGGCCGGTCGGCAAGGAACTCCGCGGCGCCGTCCGGGCCTTCGGGGACGGCCCGGGTCACCCCGGGCCGGGCGTCCCGCAGCGCCATGCGGGCCAGCAGCGGGCCGGGCCCGGCGCCGATCGCGCAGTCGACGCCGTACAGCGCGAGGGCGCGGACCCGGATCACGGCCGCCAGGTCGACGGCGCTTCGGCCGAAGTACCGCTCGGCGCCCCGCAGATCGGCCAGCGCCCCGTCCGGCGGCAGCGCCTCGACGACCGGGGTGAACTCCTCCAGCAGCCCGAGCAGCCCCGGCAGGGCCGCCTCGTACATCGCAGGCAGCTGGAAACGTACGCAGAGGATGGTCATCCCGCACTCCCCGGACTCTGGTGCCACAACTTCTTTCCCCCCGCCGGGTCCTCGCCCGCGGGACGCAGATCGGCCCAGGGGTGCATCTCGTACCCCGTGGCCATACGGATGGTCCGGCCCGGCGCCGAAGGGGCCGCCTCATCCCGTGGCGCGGGCTCCGCCAGCCGCGCCGCCACCTGGTCGAGCCCGCCCTCGGCGCGCAGTTCGACGAGTTCGGCGAGGTTCCAGGCGGCGGCGCCCACCACGCTGAGGCTGCGTGGGCCGCGCCGCTGCACCACCCCGCGCACCAGCAGCAGCCAGGAGTGGAAGACGGTGTGCGCGCAGGCGTCGTGGGAGTCGTCGAAGAAGGCGAGGTCGACCAGGCCCGTGCCGTCGTCCAGGGTGGTGAAGATGACGCGTTTGCCGGAGCGGACCGGCGGGGTCTGGGTGGCCGCCTTGGCGCCCGCGACCAGTACGGTCTCGCCGTGCGGTGTCTCCCGCAGCCGGCGCGCCGAGACCACGCCCAACTCCCTCAGGAACTCCCGGTGGTCGTCCATCAGATTGCGCGAGGCGTCCATGGACAGCACACCCAGTTCGGCGCTGAGCCGTTCCGCCGGGGTGAGGTCGGGCAGCCCGGCGGAGGCGGTCTTGCGGCCGCCGGCCAGAGGGAGTTGGCCACCGCCGCCGCTGCGGGCGCCCCGGTGCAGCTCGGCCAGATGGAGTTGCAGGTCCCGGCGGTTGGCGCCGAACGCGTCCAACGCGCCCACCTGAGCGAGCCGCCCGGCCAGTGGCCGGCTGGGCCGGGCCCGCTCCCAGAAGTCCAGCAGGGAGGCATAGGGTTGTCCGTCCGCGATCCGCGCCGCCTCGGCCTCGCTGATGCCGTGCACGTCGCAGAGGGCGAGCCGCAGTCCCCAACGCCCGCGGGACGCAGCCCGTTCGGGCGTGGCCGACCCGCCCGATTCAGACACCAGTTCGATGCGATGGGTGACCGCGGACCGGTTCACGTCCAACGGCAGGATCGGCACCCCGCGCCGTCGCGCGTCCGCCAGCAGCAGCCGCTTCGGGTACATCCCGGGGTCGTGGGTGAGCAGCCCGGCGTAGAAGGCGGCCGGGTGATGCGCCTTCAGCCACGCCGACTGGTACGTCGGTACGGCGAACGCCACCGCGTGCGCCTTGCAGAAGCCGTACGAGCCGAACGCCTCGACGATCTCCCAGGTGCGCCGGATCGTTTCTGCGTCGTATCCGCGCTCCGCCGCGCGGTGGGCGAACCACGCCCGGATCCGGCCCTGTGTCTCCGGCTCGGACAGCCCGCGCCGCGCCTGGTCCGCCACGCCACGCCCGCAGCCGGTCATGATGGCGACGATGTCGATGATCTGCTCATGGAAGACGACGACCCCGTAGGTGTCGCGCAGCGGCTTCTCCAGGTCCGGGTGCGGGTAGCGGACCGGCGCCCGTCCGTGCCGTGCCTCGATGAACGGCCGCACCATGTCGGCGGCGACCGGTCCGGGCCGGAACAGCGATATGTCGACGACCAGGTCGTGGAAGCCGGCCGGCTGGAGCCGCCCCACCAGGTCCCGCTGGCCCGGCGACTCGATCTGGAAGCAGCCCAGCGTCTCGGTGGAGCGGATGAGTCGATAAGTCGCCGGATCGCCCTGCGCGATCGCGTCCAGATCGATCCGCTCCCCCGTCGCACGCTCCACCTCGGCGACCGCGTGCGCCATCGCCGACTGCATCCGCACGCCCAGCACATCGAGCTTGAGCAGCCCCAGGTCCTCCACGTCGTCCTTGTCGAACTGCGCCATCGGGAACCCCTCGCCGCTGGTCGGCACGACCGGCGTACGGGAGAGCAGGGAGGCGTCGGACAGCAGCACCCCGCACGGGTGCATGGCGACCCCGCGGGGCAGGGCGTCGAGCGACTCGACCAGGTCCCACAGCCGGTCGTACCGCTCGGCGTCCTGCCGCAACTCCCCGGCCAGCCGCCTCAGTTCGGGCAGTTCCGCCAGGGCCGCGCGGGCGTCGCGGGCGCGGATGTGCGGGAAGGACTTGGCGATGCGGTCGATGTCGGCCGGGTCCATGGACAGGGCCGCGCCCACGTCCCGGATCGCATGGCGGACCCGGTACGTCTCCGGCATGGCGACGGTCGCCACCCGCTCGGTTCCGAACCGGTCGATGATCGCGCGGTAGACCTCCAGGCGGCGCGCGGACTCCACGTCGATGTCGATGTCGGGCAGCGCGACCCGCTCCTTCGACAGGAAGCGCTCCATCAGCAGCCCGTGCTCGATCGGGTCGGCGTGCGCGATGCCGAGCAGATGGTTGACGAGGGAGCCCGCACCGGAGCCGCGCGCGGCGACCCGGATGCCCATCTCCCGTACGTCGTCGACTACCTGAGCGACCGTCAGGAAGTAGGAGGCGAAGCCGTGGTGGGCGATGATGTCCAGCTCGTGGTGCATCCGCTCCCAGTAGGCGCGCCGGCCGGTGTAGCCGCGCCGCACCATCCCCGCCGCCGCCCGGGAGGCCAGGGCCCGCTGGGCGGTGCGGCGGCCGGCGCCGACGAGGTGCGGTTCGGGGAAGTGGACGCTGCCGATGCCGAGGTCGTCCTCGGGGTCGACCCGGCAGTCGGCGGCCGTGGCCCGGGTCTGCTCCAGCAGGCGGTGGGCGGTGTCACGGCGGTAGCCCGCGGCCGTCACGATCCGCTCGGCGACGCCCAGCATGGCGTCCGCGCCCTTCAGCCATGCCTCGCCGGAGTCCAGTTCCTTCGTCGGGTCGATCGGGACCAGCCGGCGGGCCGCGTCCAGGACGTCGGCGACCGGACCCTGCCCGGGGTCGGCGTACCGGACGGCGTTGCTGAGCACCGGCCGGATCCGCTGTTCGGCGGCGAAGCCGACGGTGCGGGCGGCCAGCCGCAGGGAGCCGGGTCCGGTGCCGGTGCGGCCGTGCCAGACGACCTCCAGGCGCAGGGCGTCGCCGTAGATCTCGCGCCAGGGGCCGAGCAGCCGGGCGGCGCGGTCCGGGCGGCCCGCGGCGAGGGCCCGGCCGACGTCGGAGGCGGGGCCGAGCAGCACGGTCAGGCCGTCGCCGTGGTTGCCCGACCAGGGCAGCAGCGGGGTGCCCGCGGTCCGGTGAGCGTCCCGCCCGGACGGGGCCGGATGCGTCGGGGCGTGGGCTGCGGTGACCAGTCGGCACAGGTCGGCCCAGCCGTGGGCGCCGTCCCGGGCGAGGAAGGTCGCCCGGGGTGCCGACTCGTCGATGAAGGCACCGCCGCGCACCGGCGTGCGGCGGTGCGCCCGCCGTACCGCCTCCGGCTCGCCCACCGCCAGCTCGACGCCGAACAGCGGCCGGACGCCCGCCCCGGCGCATGCCTTGGCGAAGCGGACCGCGCCGGCGAGGGTGTCGCGGTCGGTGAGGGCGAGGGCGTCCATGCCGCGTTCGGCGGCGCGCTCGGCCAGCCGCTCCGGGTGCGAGGCGCCGTGGCGCAGGGAGAATCCGGAGACGGTGTGCAGATGCGTGAAACCCGGCACACGCACCTCCCGCACTCGTGAGCCCCTACCGACTCTCGAACATCAGTTCCCTACCCTCGCACCCCACCATACCCCCATCCCCGAACATCTGTACGACACCCACCAGGACACCCCTCACCTGCGCAAACGCCGTCCAGCTCCGTGACCCGCCACCTCAAGATGGTGGCTGCGGGTAAGTGCTGAGTCTGTCGGCAGGCACGCGCTCGATGCGCGTCCAGCCCCTCCAGCCCCGCTCCTCCAGGATCGCCAACAACCGCGCGGCGCCCGGTGCGGACTCAAGCATGGCTGAGTCCATCAGGGTGACGAACTGGTCGTCGAAGCCGTCGTCACCCACCTCGCCGGCCTCAACGGCACGAATCATCAGGCGCTCCAGGAGGTCGGCGACCTCGACGAGCCGCGGATCGTCGGCCGGCCAGTCGAGCGACCCGCTGAGAAGGCTGTAGAGCTTCACCATGTCGGGATCGTCCAGTTCCTCGTGCTTCTTGACGATCATGGCGTCGATCAGGTCGGGCACCTGAGCGGCGATCATGATCCAGGCGTCCCGCTCCATCTCGATGTACCGCTCCTCGACGCCGAGACCGCGCAGCCGGTCGAGGTAGTCCACGACGCTCTGCGGGAGCGCCAGGTGCTCTCCGGCGGCAAGCCGGGCAAGCCGTGTGCGGGTCTCCTGCAGCCGCCGGATCTCGGCACGCAGTTCCTTGTCGACCTCCTGGACGCCGGCGGCGAACTCCTCCGGGCCGGCGTCGAGGAGTTGCTGCACCCTGGCCAGCGGCACACCGGCATCGGCCAGGGTGTGGATCCGGATCAGTCGCACGACCGCGGCAGCGTCATAGGTCCGGTACCCGGACCGGTCGCGCTCGGGCTCGGGCAGCAGCCCGATCTTGTGGTAGTGACGTACCGCCCGTACCGTCACCCCCGCGTGCGCCGCCAGCCGGCTGATGGTGAGCATGGGTCCCAGCCTGCCTCAGGCGATCTTCCGGCGATAGGCGGTCATCGCGAAGACGTACGCCACGACGAGGATGCCCACACACCATCCGAGCGCGATCCAGATGTCATCGCCGACCGGCTGCCCTGTGAACAGAGCACGGATCGTGTCGACGATCGACGTCACCGGCTGATGCTCGGCGAACCAGCGCACCGGGCCGGGCATCGTCCCTGTGGGCACGAACGCCGAGCTGACGAACGGCAGGAAGATGAGCGGGTAGGCGAACGCGCCCGCTCCCTCGACCGACGACGCGGAGAGCCCGGGGATCACGGCGAGCCAGGTCAGCGCCAGGGTGAACAGGAGCAGGATGCCGGCGACCGCGAGCCATGCCGGCACTCCTGCCCCTGAGCGGAAGCCCATGAGCACAGCGACGCCCACGACCAGCACGAGCGCGATCAGGTTGGCGACCACAGAGGTGACGACATGGGCCCACAGCACACCCGACCGCGCGATCGGCATGGACTGGAATCGCTCGAAGATCCCGCTCTTCACATCGGTGAACAGCCGGTACGCGGTGTAGGAGACGCCTGATGCGATGGTCATGAGCAGGATGCCGGGCAACATGTAGTTCACGTACGGAACCGACCCGGTGTCAATGGCGCCGCCGAACACGTAGACGAACATCAGCATCATGGCGACCGGCGTGATGACGGTCGTGATGATGGTGTCCATGCTGCGTGTGACATGGCGCAGGGTCCGCCCCGTGAGCGCGGCAGTGTCGCTGAAGAAGTACGCGGTCATCCTTGTCCCCCGGTTGTCGTGCCAGTGGCGTCGCTCTTGTCGCCGCCGATGACCGCGAGGAAGATCTCCTCCAGAGTCGGCTGCTTCTCGACGTATTCGACCGTGGCGGGCGGGAAGAGCTGCTTGAGCTCGGCGAGGGTGCCGTTCACGATGATCCGACCCTGGTGGAGGATCGCGATCCGGTCGGCCAGTTGCTCGGCCTCCTCCAGATACTGCGTGGTGAGCAGCACCGTCGTTCCGTGGCCGGCCAGCTCCTTGACCGCGTCCCACACCTCGACGCGTGCCTCGGGGTCGAGTCCGGCCGTCGGCTCGTCCAGGAAGATCACCGGCGAATTCCCGATGAGGCTCATCGCGATGTCCAGCCGGCGGCGCATCCCACCCGAATACGTGGACACCTTCCGCGCGCCCGCCTCGGTCAGCGAGAAGCGCCTCAGCAGGTCGTCCGCGATCGCGCCCGGGTCCTTGAGGTGGCGCAGCCTGGCGACGAGGGCGAGGTTCTCCCGACCGCTGAGGATCTCGTCGACGGCCGCGAACTGCCCGGTGAGACTGATGGACTCCCGCACGTGCGCCGGTTGCGTGGCGACGTCGAAGCCATTGACGCTCGCCGTCCCCGCGTCGGCCTTCAGGAGCGTGGCGAGGATCCTCACGGTCGTGGTCTTGCCCGCCCCGTTGGAGCCGAGCAGGGCGAAGATGCTGCCCGGCGCCACGTCGAAGTCCACACCGCGCAGCACTTCGAGCTTCCCGTACGACTTCTCAAGACCCCGCACGCGCATCACCGGACCGGCGATCGTCTGGGCCGTCATGGTCATCTGCCTCCTTTGCGGAGCTGTCCCACGCGGCTGCGAGGACAGCCCTGCCGGAACGATGGAGGGTTGACCCAGCGTCAAGGTCAAGCCGGCCCCGACCAGCCACGGGAGGGCAACCCGGTCAAGCACTCTTCGTGACCGACCAAGCCCCTTCTCTCACCGGCTGTCGCGAACACAACCCGCCAACGCGCGTGAGCAGAAGGCCCTTGAGCGGCGAAGCTGCCGGCCTCAGCCGCCAACACCCCTGCGTCTCCGCCGCCATCGGCGACCTGCTGATCCGCGCCGGAAACGGCCTCGACCCCTGCATCACCGCCCGCACCGATGCGGCGACAGCCGTCCCCGCATCGCAACAGACAGGAAATGCCCCGCGAGTGGCCCTTCCGCAAGGGACGGGCCGTGTGTCAGCCGGCGGGTTCGATGTCGAGGACGGCGGCCGCGTCACGGATGTCGACGACCTTCAGACTCATGGCGTTGTTGATGGTCGCGGCGGGTCCCTCGCCGCAGCTGAACCCGACACCGCCTTCGCCCTCCGACGACACTCCGCCGCCACCGGAACAGCCCGAAACGCTGTAGCCCGAGCCTGTCAGCCGGGCGGCCATGCCGACCTTGCCGTCGGCGATCGCCGTCACCTTGATCGGCCCGAGGCCGTACCTTTCCGGCACTGTCACGACGTCTCCCACGACGACCTTGATCTCGCACGTCCCGTCAGCACACGGCCCGGACGGCGAGGGCGACGGCGTGGCCGTCCCCGTGGGGTCGGACGCCGGCCCGGATCCGGACCTGCTGGGCCGGCGCTCGGCGGTCGGCCCGTCCGAAGAATCCGAGGAACACGACGTGAGAGCGGCGAACACGCAAGCGACAGCACCGACGACGGCAGCGGCGGACGACGTTCCTCCACGCATCATGATTCCATTGAACCGCCCGCCGCCCGGGCAGGTGTACCCCAAGAGGCCCCCAGGGACGTTCGCCACCGCGCTGCGCGAACGGTCGTACCGGCCGCGCGGCGTCATCACCGCGGAGCGCGCCGGCGAATCGCTGACCAGAGTGGACCATCGGCAGACGTCCCGCCCATCGTGCGGGGCGGGACGTCTGCGTGGGGGTGGCGCGGCTCAGCCGATCGTGGTGCCGGTTGCCGAAAGCGCCTCCGTGACCGGCTGGAAGAAGGTCACGCCGCCGGAGGTGCAGTCGCCGCTGCCGCCGGAGGTGAGGCCGACGGCACTGCTCCCGGAGAACAGCGAGCCGCCGCTGTCACCGGGCTCGGCGCACACATCGGTCCGGATGAGACCGCTGACCGTGCCCTCCTGGTAGTTCACGGTGGCGTTCAGGCCGGTCACGGTGCCGGAGTGCACCTGGGTGGTCGAGCCGCTGCGGGTCACGCTCATGCCCACGGTGGCCTCGGCCGCGCCGGTGATCTGCTGGGCGGATCCGTCGTAGAGGTCGACCTCGCTCGGGTGGTCGACGTCCGCGGTGTACTTCACCAGACCGTAGTCATGGCCCGGGAAGCTGGACTGCTCGTTCTGGCCGATCACGGTGCCGGACGAGTCCGACCAGGTGGAGATGGCCTCGGTGCAGTGTCCGGCGGTCAGGAAGTACGGCTGCCCGTCCTTGACCACGTTGAAGCCGAGCGAGCAGCGCCCGCCCGAGCCGGTGATGGCGTCGCCGCCCGCGATGAAGGGCTTGAACTCCCCCTTGGACCGCCGGAGTTCGGCCGTGCCGCCGAGCCCGTCGACCACCTCGGCGAGCTTGGCCCAGGCGGCCTTGGAGACGGTGCGGTCGGCGGTGACGACGACCTTGTTGCCGACCGGGTCGACCGCCCAGGAGGTACCGGGCACGGTCGCGTCCCGCTTCAGCGTCGCGCGGGCGCCGTCGAGTTCGGCGAGCGAGTTGGCGACGAGTCTGGCCTTGGCGCCGGCCGCCTCGACGGTCCGGGCAGCGCTCTCGTCGAGCACATTGACCACGAGGTGCTTCGCCTGCGCGTCGTAGTAGCTGCCCGCGCCGTCGCCGCCGAGGTCGCGTACGAGCGTGGAGGCGAGCTTTCCGGCCGCCGGGGCCGACAGGACCTGGGGCGCGGCGCTCTTCGCCGGCTCGCTGGCGTTCGCAGTCTGGAAGGTGACACCCGCTGCGGCCAGTGCGGCGATTCCCGCGCCCGCCACGGCGGCCCGCCGCCTGGGTATGCGTCGGTGCTTCAACTCACGTCCTCCTGTGGGGGGATGGCCCGAAGAGGTAGTGGGGACCTCACGGGCCGGAAGGCTGGTTGACGGGCGCCTACTATTCCGAGGCCCACAGGGAGCACACAAGGTCGACTTCAGGACGCGCGTACGACGGCCGCGCACGCCCCCACCGTTTTGACCGCGCACCGTCATCGCAGGAGATTCGCACCGCAAACACTACGTGCGGGTAACCGGTCGGCGGACAGTGACTTTCACCCCTGGCCGGAACTCGACCCCCCGGGCGCCTGGGGCAGTTGCTGCTGCGCCTTCTCCAGGAACCGCAGCAGCTCCACCGGGAAGGGCAGCACCAGCGTGGAGTTCTTCTCGGCGGCCACCGCCACCACCGTCTGCAGCAGCCGCAGTTGCAGCGCGGCAGGGGTGTCGGCCATCTGCTGTGCCGCCTCCGCCAGCTTCTTCGACGCCTGTAGTTCGGCGTCCGCGTTGATGACCCGGGCCCGCCGCTCACGGTCCGCCTCGGCCTGCCGGGCCATGGACCGCTTCATGGTCTCGGGCAGCGACACGTCCTTGATCTCGACCCGGTCGATGCTGACGCCCCACTCCACGGCCGGGCTGTCGATCATCAACTCCAGGCCCTGGTTGAGCTTTTCCCGGTTGGAGAGCAGATCGTCCAGCTCGCTCTTGCCGATGATGGACCGCAGCGAGGTCTGTGCCATCTGCGAGACCGCGAACCGGTAGTCCTCGACCCGGACGACCGCGTCGGCAGGCGAGGTCACCTGGAAATAGACGACGGCGTCCACCCGTACGGTCACATTGTCGCGGGTGATGCCCTCCTGGGCGGGCACGGGCATCGTGACGATCTGCATGTTCACCTTGCGCAGCCTGTCCACGAACGGGACGACCAGGGTGAGTCCCGGCCCGCGGACCTCGGGACGGAGCCGGCCGAGCCGGAACACCACACCGCGCTCGTACTGTTTGACGACCCGCGCCGCCGCCGCCGCATACACCGCACCGGCGGACACGAGGGCCGCCCCCGCCGCCACCAACTCCTCGACCATGCCGGCCCCCAGGGGTCCGAAGTGGGGTGCCGGGAGAGCACCCCCGCCCTTCGAAGGTAACCCCGGCGCACGGACAAAAGGGAGCCCCCGCACGCCGGTTGCGTGCGGGGGCCGGTGGTGCGAAGGCCGTCGCGCGGGCGTCAGAAGACGTGGACCCCGTAGGCGCTCAGGGCCTCGGTGACCGGCTGGAAGAAGGTCGTGCCGCCGGAGGAGCAGTTGCCGCTGCCGCCGGACGTCAGACCGTAGGCGATGCCGCTGTTGGAGTACAGCGGGCCGCCGGAGTCACCGGGCTCGGCGCAGACCGTGGTCTGGATGAGACCGCTGACGATGTCGCCGCCGCCGTAGTTGACCGTCGCGTTGAGCCCGGTGACCTGGCCGCTGTGGGTGCCGGTGGTCGAGCCGCGCCGGTAGACGGTGGTGCCGACGGAGGGCGTGGCCGCGCTGGTGATGTCCACGCTGCCGACGGTGCCCGACTTGGCGACCGAGCTGTTGGTGTAGCGCACGATGCCGTAGTCGTTGCCGGGGAACGACGAGCCGGCCGTGGTGCCGAGCGTGGTGGTGTGCCCGGAGTTCGACCACCAGGTGCCCGCGCCGTCGGTGCAGTGACCGGCGGTCAGGAAGTAGTAGTTGCCGCTGTTGTCCTGGACGTTGAAGCCCAGCGAGCAGCGCCAGCTACTCGCGTAGATGGCATCTCCGCCGGAGATCAGCTTGTTGAACTTGCCCGGGGTGCGCTTGACCGTCAGGGCACCGGCGTTGGCTCCCGCCTGCTCCTTGATCTTGGCGATCTCGGCCTGGGAGACGGTGCTGTCGACGGTGACGACGACGCGGTTGGTCTTGCTGTCGACCGCCCAGGCCGTGCCGGCTATGTCGGCCTTGAGGACGGAATCGCTCGCCTTGGTGAGCTGGTTGGTGCTGAAGGTCTGGACGTCGCTCGCGCTGGCGGTGGGGGCGGCGAAGGCTGCGGCGGCCACGAAGCCGGAGGCCAGGGCGATCAGCCGGGTCCGTCTCGCGATACCGCCGCGGGGGGTGGTGCGCTTGTTCCTCACGTTTCGTTCCCTCCCAGGGGAAGTCGGGGGCCCGCGTGGGGTCGGGGCCCGTGAGGCGCAGTCAGCGGCATGGGCGGCCGGATTGCGGACGCGGCATGCCCCTGACAAGCGCTGAGGGGGAGTATTCGGCCGAACGGCCGGTCGGCGCAAGGGTGCCTTTCGGCCGTCGCCCTTTGACCGGCCTTTGCGCGTTGTTGGCCCGCTCATGTCCCGACCAGCCCGTTTCGAACCGGGTCCCCTTCCCCGGTCGGGGTCGTGGTCCCGCACGCCCCAGACCCCCTCGCGGGCCGGCACCACGAGCCGGCGGGCGCCGAGCGCGAGGCCGGCCGCCGGTTCGGCGTCGGCACCGGGCCCCGCCGCGCCCTCGAACGGCCGCCCGTCCAGGGGCAGTCCGTCGCGGCCTCGGCGGCGGTGAGCACAACCGCATCACCGTCCGCCACCCACTTCCCGGGAATGTCCGGAAGTCACCCCTCCGGATGGGCGGCGTTGCCGTCGTCGTCGGCGTTGTCGTCGTCGGCGTCGGGGTTGGCGTCGGCGTTGTCGTCAGTCCTTCCGTGCCGGGACGCCGAGCCCCAGGTGCGAGCGGAGCGTGGCGCCCCCGTATTCCGTGCGGAACGCGCCGCGCTCCTGGAGCAGCGGCACCACCCGGTCCACGAACTCCTCCAGAGCGCCGGGCACGACATGCGGGACGAGGACGAAGCCGTCCGCGGCGTCCCGCCGTACGTAGGCGTCGAGTTCGGCGGCGACCGCCTCCGGGGTGCCGACGAAGCACGGGCGCCGGCCCGCCTCGAACACGGTCCGCGCCCGGGTGACGGTCCACCCGTCGGCGACCGTCCGTGCGCCGTCGGCGGTCCACGCGTCCCGGTCGGTCCGTGCGCCGTCGGCGGTCCACGCGTCCCCGTCCGGGGCGGTCCATGTGCCGTCGGCGGTCCATGCGTTCGGGCCGGTCGGCAGAGGCGCGGGTGGTCCGATGAGTTCGGCGGCCCTCTCCCGGGCCTCGGCAGCGGTGTCGCCGAGGACGACGCCGACGGCGGGCATGACCTTCAGGTCGTCCGGTGCCCGGCCGTACCCGCGCAGGCGGCGCTTCACATCGGCGTAGAAGGCGCGGGCCGCCTCAAACGGCCCGGGCCCGGCCCCGGGCCCGGTCGGCGGCCGGACCGCGACGTCACGGCCGCGGCAGACGACGTCGGCCGTGGCCGCGGCGAACTCCCGGCCCTCGTCCGAGTCGTCCGTCTGGATGAGCACCGGGTGCCCCTGCGGCGGGCGCGGCACGGTGAACTCGCCGGCGAGGTCGAAGTGCCGCCCCCGGTACGCGACCGGCCCGGCCGCCCCCTGCGGGGTCCAGGAGTCCCACAACCGCCTTGCGGCCGCGGCGAATTCGGCGAGACGCGGATACCGCTCGGCGCGGTCGAGGCCGCCGTCGCGGCGCAGGTTCCCGCCGGTCGTGCCGTCCGCGGAGGCCACCAGGTGCCAGCCGGCCCGGCCCCCGCTGAGATGGTCGAGCGTGGCGAGCCGCCGGGCGAGTTCGTACGGTTCGTCGCGGCTCGCGTCGACCGTGGCGGCGAGCCCCAGCCGCTCGGTCACCGCGGCGAGGGCGCTGAGCGCGGTGACCGGCTCGGGCCCCGCCGGGTCAGCGGCGGGCACGCGACCCTCGGGCTCGCGCGGGAACGGCCCGCCGGCGAGCAGAAGGAAGTCGAACAGCCCGCGTTCGGCGGTGCGAGCGACCCGTTCGTACGATGCGTACGAAGGGAACGCGAGCCGTGGCGTCCCGCCCGGACCGGACCGGCCCACCGGGCCGCCGCCGTCCGGGGCGGGCCCGTCCGCGCGGGGCCCCGGGTGGGGCAGCGCGGCGAGGTGGATCCGTTTCCTGGCGGGCCCGGCCGCGGTCATGACGGTCATGATCGGTTCCTGGCCGCCGCGTACCGGCCGGCGGGCCGGGCCAGGCCCAGGTGCTCCCGCAGCGTGCTGCCCGGGTAGAAGGTGCGGAACAGACCGCGGTGCTGGAGCAGCACCACGGTGCCGTTGACCAGTCGCTCCAGATCGCGGTGCGGCTCGGCGGGAACCAGGTGGAAGCCGTCCACGGCCCCCTGCCCGTGCCAGGCCGCGATCAGTTCGGCCAGGTCGACGGGGCCCCCGCGGTACAGCGGCGGCCCCTGCGCGCCCCGCCGGGCGGCGCCGCGGCGCCCGTGCCCCCGGCCGGGCAGCGGGGACCCCCAGCCGGGCTCCGCGGTGGCCTCGCCGCCCCCGAGGTCGACGACGAGGCTCGCCAGGACCCGCAGCGTCCGCGGGTCCCGTCCGAACCGGGCCGCGGCCGACCGCAGTTCCTCGCGCACGGCGGCCGCCCGGGCCCAGCCGGCCGCCCGCACCAGCGCCACATCTGCGTATCGGGCCGCCGTGGCCCGGGCGGGCCCCTCGGTGGCGTCGACCACGCGCACGGGATGCCCCTGGGGCGGGCGCGGCACGGTCGAGGGCCCCCGGACCGAGAAGGCCGAGCCGGTGAAGTCGACGGAGTGCGGCCCGCCCCGGTGGCCGGTCGCCGGGTCCTGCGCCCCGGCGTGCTCCTCCGCGCCGTCCCCCAACCGTTCGGCCACGTCGGCGACTTCACCGGCCTGCCGCCACAGCGCGGCGGCGGATGCGGCCCGGCGGCGGCCGACGAGGCGCGCCTCCCGCTCGGTGGCCGAGACGTCCAGTTGCCAGCCGGCCCGGCCGCCGCTGACCCAGTCGAGGGTGGCGACGGCCGCCTGGACGTGGAAGGGCTCGGTGTGCGTGGTGGTCACCGTGGGCACCAGCCCGATGCGCCGGGTCTCCGGCGCCACCCGGGCGAGGACGGCGAGCGCGTCGGGTCCGGGCCGCGCGAAGCCGTCCTTGAGCGTCACGAAGTCCAGCACGCCGCGCTCGGCGAGCCGCGCCGGTCCGGTGTACGCGGCGGCGTCGTACGCCCCCGGCTGGTCGACCGCGGCGGCCAGGTGCAGCAGCCCCCGGCCGGACGATGGGGTCATGGGAGAAGAACCTTCCTGTGCCGGGCCGACGGGCGCGCGGCACCTCGCGGCGCAGGACCCGCGTCCGCATGTGCCGCAAGGTGTCCGGCAGCCCGGCCGCCGGGTCGTCCGAAGCTCCTGGACACGGGTCTGCTGTCGGCCATGACGCTCCTCGCGTGAAATCCCTTGGTGAAGGCGGCGGACGGGACGGGCCTACGCGGCGGCGCGACAGGCCGTCTCCCGCAGCAGGGCGAGGGCCGCGCGGGCGGTGGCGTCGTTCTGCCGGAACGCCGGTCCGCCGGTGCGCGGCCGGGTGAAGGCGCCGGGGGTGCGGCCGTCGGTGTACGGCCCCAGCGCGAACCGGCGGGGGTGCGGCCGGCCGTCCGCGTCGAGGATCCGTCCGTCGGCCCGGTCCACCCGCAGCAGTCCGTCGGGGCTCTCGGCGGCGCCGTCGGCGTGCAGGGCGCGCAGCAGGCCGTCGCGGGCGCGCCCCACGGTGGGTTCGGGCAGCCGGGCCTCCACCAGGGCGCGCGCCTCGACGCGGAAGCCGGGCACGGTGGCGGAGGAGGCCCGGAACACCCCGTCCTCGGCGGTCACGCTCATGTCGGCGCCGACGAACCTGACCACGCCCGCCCGGGACAGCGCGAGCAGCTGCCGCAGCCGGGGGCCGGGCGGCCCGGAGGCGAGGTAGCTGAAGAAGCCGTGCCACCAGGGACCCACGTCGCCGAGCCGGATCAACTGCCCGTAGACGGACAGCAGCGCGAGGAACACCGCCAGGTCCTGGCTGTGCCGTGGATCGTGACGGCGGCCCAGGTCGGCCTCCACATAGCGGCGCAGCCAGTCCTGGAACTCCTCGTGCGAGCCGAGGCGCACCCCGTCGAGGGGGCGGTCGAGCGCGCCGAGGCGGAGCCGGTCGGCGGGGTCGGGCACGGCGGCGGCGACCAGCGCGCGTATCTCGTCGGCGGTACGGGCTGCCGCGTACTTCTCCTCGAAGCCGGCCCAGTCGGCGGCCGTCCGCTCGGGATGGGCGGTGAACAGCCGGTGGTAGTGGGCGAAGCCGAGTTCCTTCGCGACCAGCGGCCACACGTCCCGCCGGAAGTCGAAGCCGTCCGGCCGGGCGAGCAGCGCGTCGACCTCGGCGGGCCCGAAGAAGCGGGGCAGCGGGGGGCGTTCACCGGTCAGGTCGTAACCGATCTTCGAGTGGTACGGCACTCCGCGCCGAGAGCCGACGTACAGCACCGGTTCACGCCCCGACGGCAGGTACACCTCGCCCTCGTACCGTCCGCCGCGGCCCTCGGTGAGCAGCACCATCAGGTCGACGAAGGCCAGTCCGAAGCCGCGGACCAGGACGGGTTCGCCGGCCCCGAGCGGGGACAGGTCGGTGTCGGCGGTGAAGTCGGGCGGCAGGTGGAGCAGCCCGTGGGCATCGGCGTACGCCGCCAAGTGGGCCTGTTCGTCGTCGAGTTCGGCATCCAGGTGGCCGAGGGCGAGGACCACGGCATCGGCGAGCAGCGGGCGCGGGCGGCCCTCCAGCCACACCTGCTGGCGTCCGTCGCGCGGGCCGCTGACCCGCAGGGCGCGCCGGGGGTGGTGGTGGACGGCGACGTCCGCGGGCAGATCGGCGACGGCCCGCTCGTACACCCAGCGCAGATACCGGCCCTGGAGCTGCCGGTCGGCGAAGGTCCGGCCGTCGAGCCCCGCCCATTCGTGCAGGGTGGGGCCCTCCCGCACCGGGCCTGCCATCCGCACGGTCTCGTCGGTGAACATGGTGACGTCCTCGGCGTGCGAGTTCATCCACAGCAGCGGGGACTGCGCCGCGCGCCAGATGCGTCCGGCGCCCGGCGGGCAGGGGTCGACCAGATGGATGTCGAGGCCCTGACCGGCGTACAGCTCGGGGGCGTTGGCGGCGATGCGCTCCAGCAGACCGGTCCCCCGCGGCCCGGCCCCGACGATCACCAGCGCGCGTCTCATCGGCGGGCCTCGGCGCCGGACGGGCGGTGGAGCGCCACGACGACGACGGCGGCGGCGGTGCGCGGGACGGTCCCGCGCTGTGGAACGGTCCGCGGGATGTCCGGGGCGGATCCGAGGATCAGGGGCCGCGGTGCGGCGGGGACTTTGCTGAGGGTGTCGGATGGCATGCGAAGGCTCCGTGACATAGCTGGGACACGGTGGGCGTCTTCACACGGGGCGCCTCGCGGCGCCTACGGCCGAGCCCCTCAGCAGGGCCGTTCGCCGAGAGTACGCGGGCGTTTCCGCTCGCTGTCAAGGCTGTCCACACTGTGAGCGGTACGTCTCAGGTCGGTTGACGGGGAACCGGGGACCTGTTCCACTTGGCGCATGCGTCCACAGCAGTGGCTGGTCACCCGCTCCCACATCGACTTCGGTCGCGTGTGGTCCTCTTCCTGTTGAGCTGACCCACTGCGCGCCCGCCCGCCGGCGGGCGCCCCGCGCGTTCTCGCCTCGCTTGTCGTCTTCACACGCGCTCCCCTCCCCTCGCGCCCCCGTTCTCACGTCTGTTCACCCATGGCCGCTGCCCGACACGCACGCCCACGCGCGCCGGACCCCCTGTGGACTAGCAATTGCAGCCGCAGTCGCAGCAGTCACAGGAGTCACAGCCGCAACTGTCCCCGCAGCAGTCGCCACAGCCGCAGTCGCAGTCGCAGTTGTTGCACAGGCCCTCCCGCCGCTGCCGCGACCACGGCCCTTCGTACTCGTCGGCGCAGCACACCTTGCAGGTGCAGCACAGCCCGAGGGCCGCCGCGCACCCGGCCCACATCCCGCGCCGGTCCCGGCGCGGCGGCTCGCCGCCCAGGGGATCGCCGGGCGGTCCGTAGGGGGCGCCCGGCGGCTGCGGGGCCCGCGGAGCCCGCGGGGGTCCGAAGGCGGCCTCGGGCGCGTGCCCGCAGGAGCCCGTCCCGAAGGCCCGGTCCACCGAGCGCCGCAGTTCGTGCGCGAGCAGCAGATGCGCGAGCCCGCCGTCGACGAACTCCACCTCGCGCAGGGCGAGCCGGATGCCGCGCAGCGCGTCCTCGGCGAGGCGGCGGGCCTCGGTGAGCGGGGTGCCGGTGGCGGTGAGCGGGTTCCAGGCACCTGACGCGGCGTCGGCCGCCCGGTCCTGCACGGCGTCCAGCAGATGCGCGAGCCGGCCGAAGAGCCGGCCGGCCTCCGCGAGCGGCGCGGCGTTCCCCGGCCGGCCGGCCAGCACGGCGGTGTGCGCGAAGGCCGCGGCGGTCGCGGTCTCGGTCGGTTCGGTGACGGTCAGGACCGGCGTGCCCACGCCCGCCAGGGCCTCGATGCCCACCTGCCGGTCGACGGCGTCGACGAGGATGCCGGTGTCGAAGCCGACCGCCGATCCGCCGCGGGCGCCCGCCCGGCCCCAGTTCGCGGCGACCCGGCGCGCGGCGAGCGCCACCGGACGGCGCGCCAGCAGCCCGTCCCCGTCGGCGACATGGTCGCGCACCTTGGCCGAGGCGAGCACCAGCGAGACGGCCGCCGCGAGCCGCGCGCCCTCGCCCCGGGCGACGGAGGCGGTGCGCATCCCGCGCAGCGGGCAGGGCCCCGCCGTGCGCCGGCCCGTCGCCGCCGGGCCGGACTGAGCCTCCGTCAGAACCGAGAGCAGCAGCCCGTCGTAGTTCGTCACGACGCGGGCGAACTGCCCGTGATCGCCGCGCAGCGCAAGACACAGCCCGCACAAGTGCGCCATCCACTGGGCTTCGAAGTCCTCGCCGAGCCGATGCCGACAGGGCCGTACCATCCCGAACACGACGTCCCCCCGTGTGCTCATACGACGTTGAACCGCCGCATCGTATCGGCCGACCGTCGGTCCGTATCGTCCGCTCCGCTCACCCGGACGCACCACTTCTCACCCATACGCCGCGAAGAATCATATTTCACTCACAGTCAGCAGCCGTACGAGGCACGACCCTTGGGGGGACCGGGCTCTCGACGTACGCGCCGTGCACCAGTAGCGTCACAAACCCCCCGCGCGGCGACTATCCACTTGGCGCGCCATCCGCATCATGGACGACCATAGGGGTGCGGAAAGCAAGAAGGACCGCTGTGAGAGGAGGCGTCCATGGGATCGGTACGCAAGGCGAGTGCCTGGCTTGGCCTCGTCGACGACAACGATGACGAGCGCTACTACGACGACGACTACTCCGAAGGGACCGAGCAGCCCGGGGATGCCTGGGTCACCGACCCGCGGGTCAAGGTGGCCTCGGACACCGCCGAGGAGAAGGGCCGCCGGATCGGCACGGTCACCCCGGACAGCTTCCGGGACGCCCGCGCCATCGGCGAGCTGTTCCGCGAGGGCGTCCCGGTCATCATGAACCTCACGGCCATGGAGGCCGCCGACGCCAAGCGCGTCGTCGACTTCGCGGCCGGGCTCATCTTCGGCCTGCGCGGCTCCATCGACCGCGTCTCCAACCGCGTCTTCCTGCTCACCCCCGCCGACACGGAGATCATCAGCGGCGAGCCGGCCGCGCACCGTTCGGACGGCTTCTTCAACCAGAGCTGAGGCAGGGCCGCTCACCGGCCCCGCCTCGGCCCCCGGGCCGGGTCAGCGGAAGGCGTCGAGTCCGGTGAGCGCCTTGCCCAGCACGAGCTGGTGCATCTCGACGGTGCCCTCGTAGGTGAGCACCGATTCGAGATTGGTCGCGTGCCGCATCACGGGGTATTCGAGGGAGATCCCGTTGGCACCGAGGACGGTCCGCGCGGTACGGCAGATCTCGATCGCCTCCCGTACGTTGTTGAGCTTGCCGAAGCTGACCTGCTCGGGGCGCAGCCGGCCGGCGTCCATGCGCCGCCCCAGATGGTGGGCGAGCAGAATCCCCTTGTGCAGTTCCACCGCCATGTCGGCGAGTTTGGCCTGAGTGAGCTGGAAGCCCCCGATCGGCCGCCCGAACTGCTCCCGTGTCCTCGCGTAGTCGACGGCGGCCTCGAAACAGCTGCGGGCCGCACCCATGGCGCCCCACACGATGCCGTAGCGGGCGTGCGAGAGACAGCTCAGCGGGCCGCGGAGGCCGACGACCCCGGGGAGCACGGCGTCGGCGGGCAGCCGTACGTCGTCCAGGACGAGTTCGCTGGTGACGCTGGCGCGCAGCGACCACTTGTGTCTGATCTCCGGGGCGGCGAAGCCGGGGGTGTCGGTCGGCACGGCGAAGCCCCGGATGCCGTCGTCGGTCTGCGCCCACACCACGGCGACGCCCGCGACGGAGCCGTTGGTGATCCACATCTTGCGGCCGCTCAGCACCCAGTCCCCGCCCTCGCGCTTGGCGTGGGTGCGCATCGAGGCGGGGTCGGAGCCGTGGTCCGGTTCGGTGAGCCCGAAGCAGCCGATGACCTCGCCGGACGCCATGCGGGGCAGCCAGTGCCGCTTCTGTTCCTCGCTGCCGAACCGGTGGATGGCGTACATGGCGAGGGAGCCCTGTACGGAGACGAGCGAGCGGATGCCGGAGTCGGCGGCCTCCAGTTCGAGGCAGGCGAGCCCGTACTGCACCGCGGAGGCGCCGGCGCAGCCGTATCCGGTGAGGGACATGCCGAGGGCCCCGAGGGCGCCGAGTTCGCGGGTGAGTTCCCGGATGGCGGGGAGTTCGCCGCTCTCGTACCACTCGGCGACGAACGGCAGCACGCGGTCCGCGGCCCAGGTCCGCACGGTGTCGCGGACGGCCAGGTCCTCCGGGTCCAGCAGGTCGTCGAGGCCGAGCGGGTCGGCCGGATCGAACGGGGGCAACGTCGAGGACGCGGACATGGAACACCCTCCGAGAGAAAACCGGGCGCCGTGCGGGACGGGCCGTGATACGCCGTCGGCCGGCTGCGGCTGCATCGTGGCCCGGCGTGGTTTTCCGCGGGCCCTCGGGGCACTGCCGGGCCGCGGCGGACCCCGCTCGACCCGCTTAGCACCGCTAGTTAAAACTTCCGCCCCGACGCTACGACCCCCCACGCCCCACGTCCAGCCCACCCACCGCCCCAACCGCACGGCTCACGCCGACACGCGTGCCCACTCGGCGCCGCGGCCTACGGGCGCGCAGCGAGCTACGGCCGCGGGCAGCGGGTGCGGGCTGCGGGGGAATCGTGACCGGCGCGCAGATCCCGCCACGACCCCCCACACCCCCACACCCAACCCCCCACCGACCCGACCCCGCGGCTCACGCCGACACGGGTGCCCACTCGGCGCCGCGGGCCCCGGGCTGCGGGTGCGTCCTCCGGCTGCGGGCTACGGGCTACGGGCTACGGGCTACGGGCTACGGGCTACGGCGGAATCGTGGCCGGCGCGCAATTCCCGCTACGACCCACACATCCCCACGCCCGGCCCCCAACCGGCCCGACCCCGCGGCTCACGCCGACACGTGTGCCCGTTCGGCGCCGCGGCCTACGGGCTACGGGCTACGGGCTACGGGCTACGGCGGAATCGCGGCCGACGCGCAGCTCCCGCTACGAGTCCCCACACCCCCACGCCCAGCCCCCACCGGCCCGACCCCGCGGCTCACGCCGACGCGTGTACCCACTCGGCACCGCGGGCTACGGGCGGGCAGCGGGCTACGGCCGCGGGCAGCGGGCTACGGCCGCGGGCAGCGGGTGCGGGCTACGGCGGAATCGTGACCGGCGCGCAATTCCCGCTACAAGCACCCACGCCCCCACGCCCAGCCCCCACCGGCCCGGCCGTGCGGCTCACGCCGACGCGTGTGCCCGTTCGGCGCCGCGGGGTGCGGGTAGGTCCAGCGGGGTCGGTTCGCACTGCATCGCCCGGGGCAGCCGGAGCGCCATCGCCGCGCCGAGCAGCAGCAGCCCCGCGCTCACCAGCAGCGTCACATGCAGGCCGTGCACGAAGGAGTCCTCGGCCGCGCGGCGCAGGGCGGCTCCGGCCGGTCCGCCGAGCCGCCCGGCCACCTCGTACGCCTCCCCGAGCGAATGCCCGGCCGCCGCGGAGGCCGGTGCCGGCACCCCGGGCACGGACGTGAGGCCGGGCGCGTACGCCGCGTTCATCACGCTGCCGAGCAGCGCGATACCGATCCCGGCCCCCAACTGGTAGGAGGTCTCCCCGATCGCCGCGGCCCCGCCCGCCTGCCGGGCCGGCGCCTCGCTGAGCATCGACTCGTACGCCCCGAAGAGGGTGGTCTCCAGGCCGAAGCCCAGCAGGACGAAGCCGGCCAGCAGCAGCCCGGTGTTGTCGTGGCCGCCCATCGCGGTCAGCGTGAGCACGGCCACCGCGGTCAGACAGAAACCGAAGCACACCATCCGCCGGGGCCCGAACCGGCGCAGCATCCGCGCCCCCACCAGCCCCGCGGCCATCGCCGCGATGGTCAGCGGCAGCAGCCGCAGTCCCGTCTGGAGCGGCGACAGCCCGAGCACCAGTTGCAGATACTGCGCGGCGATCAGCTCAAGTCCCACCAGCGCGAGCATGGCCAGCACGATGCAGCCCACCGCGGTGCTGAACGCCGGCCGCGCGAACATCCGCAGGTCCACCAGCGGATACGGGCGCCGCCGCTGCCGGCGCACGAACCACACCAGCAGCAACAGGCCCACCAGCAGCGGCACCAGCGTGTACGGGCTCGCCACCGGCTCCCCGCCGCCGAGCCGCTTCACACCGAGCACAAGACCGAACAGCCCGGCCGCCGCCGTCAGCGCGCCGGTCACGTCCCAGGGCCCGTTGCGCTCCCCCTTCGACTCGGGCAGCAGCAGCCGTCCGACCGGCAGGCTGACCAGCATCAGCGGGATGTTGACGAGGAACACCGAGCCCCACCAGAAGTGCTCCAGGAGGAAGCCGCCGAGGAGGGGGCCGACCGCGGCGCCCACCGCTGCCACCGCGCTCCAGACGCCGATGGCCAGCGCGCGCTCGCGCCGGTCGGGGAAGACCTGGCGGAGGATCGACAGCGTCGCGGGCATGATCATGGCGCCGCCGACGCCGAGCAGCGCCCGCGCGAGGATCAGCACCTCGGCGCTGGACGCGGCGGCGGCCAGCGCGGAGGCGACGCCGAACAGGGCGTAGCCGAGCAGCAGGATCCGTCTGCGGCCCACCCGGTCGCCGAGCGTGCCGAACAGGATCAGCAGCGAGGCGCAGACGAGCGGATAGACGTCGACGATCCAGAGCAGTTCTATGGCGCCGGGCCTGAGGTCCTCGGTGACGGCGGGCACCGCCACGTGCAGCACGGTCGCGTCGAGGGCGACGAGCAGCAGGCTGACACAGAGGACGACGAGGACGACCCAGCGGTTGGCACCGGCCCCGGCCGCCCGACGGCGCAGCCCAGCGGCGGCCGTGGTCGTCCCGGACATGTACGTACCTCCCAGAAGTTCCCTCGCGTACGGCGGACACCGGCGGGGTGGGGACGCCCCGTCGTACGGCCGGAGAGGAGCGGGGTCTCCAGCGGCGCGCGATACGAACGCGAGTGACATGCCAGCGTACGCGAGTCCGTCGGGGTGGTACGTGGCGGACCTCTCACAGTCCGCGTCAACCCGTGTGGCGTACACCACTCTGCAAACCCTTGACCGCCCACCGGCCGGTCCTGCGCTCCCACGGCCGGTCGATAATCGAGCCCGTGACCGATCTTGAGACACGGGTGACACCCGCTCGCGCCGCACCGCTGCGCCGGGCGGCCCCGGCACTGCTCGGGTACGCCGCCGTCCGCGCCCTTGGCCTGGTCGTGCTCACGGCGTGGAGCGCGGCGCGCGGCAAGGACGCCCACACGCTGCTGACCGCCCGCTGGGACGCGCTGTGGTACACGCGGGTCGCCGAGCTGGGCTACGGCTACGAGGTGCGGCTGCCGAACGGCGACGTCCACTCCGATCTCGCCTTCTTCCCGCTGCTGCCGTGGCTGGAGCGGCTGCTGCACGCGGTGCTGCCGCTGTCGTACGCGGACGCGGGTCTTGTCGTCGCCCTGCTCGCCTCGCTCGCCGCGGCCTGGGGGATCTTCGCGGTGGCCGACCATGTGTACGGCCGCGGGGCGGGGGTGTGCGCCGTGCTGCTGTGGGCCGTGCTGCCCGTCGGGATCGTGCAGTCGATGGCGTACAGCGAGTCGTTGTTCACGGCGCTCGCCGCCTGGTCGCTGTACGCGGTGCTGACGGGGCGCTGGGTGAGCGCCGGGGTGCTCGCCGCGCTGGCCGGGCTGACCCGGCCGGTGGGGCTCGCCGTGGTCGCGGCGGTGTGGGTGGCGGGCCTTGCGCCGTTCGTGCGAGGTCGGCGCACCGCGATATCGGACGGCGCGCGCGCTGACGGATGCGCCCCTGACGCCGTAAGCGCCGCCCACGCCCGGCGCGTTCGGACCGCGGCGGGCGCCCATGACGCAACACGCGCCCCTTGGGTCACTCGGGGCGCAGACGTGTGGCGGCGCTCCCTCGGCCTGCTGATCGCTCCCCTCGGGGCGGCCGGTTATGTCCTGTGGGTGGGCCGTCGCACCGGCAGGGGCCCCCTCGGGTACCTCGATGTGCAGGCGGGCTGGCGCAACGGCTTCGACGGCGGATACGCCTTCGCCCGTTTCATCGCCGACAAGTTCACGTCAATTCCATCGGCCTTCGCGGGACTTGCGCTGATCATCGGCGTCGCCCTGCTGATCCGGCTGTACGCGGCCGGGATACGGCAGGGCCAGCCGCCCGCGCTGCTGGTGTACACCGGCGTCGTCACCGCGCTCGCCCTGTGCGCGTCAAGCTACTTCGGCTCAAAGCCGCGCCTGCTGCTGCCCGCCTTCCCGTTGCTGCTGCCGCTCGCCCGGTCCCTGGCCCGGCTGCCCACCTCCCGGTCGGCGCAGGTCACGGCCGGTGTCGCGGTGGTCTCGGCGCTCTACGGCGCGTTCTGGCTGAACGGCTCCGGCCCGCCGTGATCACAGCCGGCCGCCGGGTGAGCGGCAGGAGAATTCCGTCCGATGCCCCGGTGAACGAATTCATAAGCGCCGTAAAACGAACACCCGGCATGATCAAAGGAATTGCACCCGGCATCGACCGTGGATTGTGGAATCTTCGGGAATTGGCCGCCAGTTGAGAGGTTTCCCACATCACATCGTCATCACAAAGCCGCTGATTCGCCCGGGCACACAGCTCACTCGCTGTAACGTCGATTGGGTGCGTACCGAACGAAACCTCACCCGTCTGGACCGGGTGTTCGCCAGGCTGGACCGTGAGCCGGAACGACCGGCCCACATCGATGTGCCGAAGATGAGCCGGCACCGGGTCGTTCTGTTCTCCGCGACCCTGGCTTTCTACCTGGCGATCGTCTGGGCCGTGGTGACCACCTCGTGGTTGGTTCGGCTCGACTGGCAGGTCATGTTCTTCCGGCCCTACCAACAATGGCCGGAGATCCATGCCTTCCTCGACTACTACGTGGTGCTCGGCCAGCGCGGCCCCACCGCGGTGATGGTCTCGGCCTGGCTGGGCTGGCGCTCCTGGCGGCAGCACACGCTCCGTCCGCTGCTGACCCTCGGTGCCTCACTGCTGCTGCTGAACATCACGGTCGGCGCCGCGAAGATCGGCATGGGCCGGCTCGGACCGCACTACGCGACCGTGATCGGCTCGAACGAAATGGGCCTCGGCGGCGATATATTCCCCAGCGGTCACACCGCCAACGCGGTGGTCACCTGGGGAATCCTGGCCTATCTGGCCTCCACCCCGAGGGCGCGCCGCTGGCTGTCCGCGCTGTCGGCGGTGACCTCGCTCGGCGTCGGCCTCACCACCGTCTACCTCGGTACGCACTGGCTGAGCGACGTGTTGCTGGGCTGGGCCGCGGGACTGCTGATCCTGCTGGCGCTGCCGTGGGTCGAGCCGCTGATCGCCAAGGCCGAGACGGCCCTGTTCGACCTGCGCGACCGCTGGCGCGCCGGCCGCACCACCCCCGCGCCCGCCGTCCCGGTCACGCCCGTGGTGCTCAAGCCGCGCACCACGCCCGCCGACGAGACGCCCGCGGCCCGCGAGCCGGTCGCCTCGGTCCGCACACCCCGGGCGCCGATCCATCTGGCGCCGGGCCCGCACACTACGCGCGCCGAGCGCACTCCGGTCACCCCGGTGGGCAGCCGCCGCCCGCCGCATGCGGACCGCGTCCCGCGCGCCGGCACCCAGGCGGCCCGCCCGATGACCGGGGGCTGACGGCGCCGCGGCGGCGGGTCCGGTACGCACACCACCCGCCGCCGCACCGTCTCAGCCCTTCCAGGCGCGCGCCACCCTGCCGTCCCGCACCTCGAAGTTCAGCCGGCCCACGCGGTACTCCATGGTGATGATCGCGCCGGGCGGCAGCGAGCGTACGGTCGACCATCCGCGCTCGCGTGCCCGCCGCTCGGCGGCCGTCG
This sequence comes from Streptomyces diversicolor, assembly GCF_057537855.1. Classification (NCBI taxonomy): domain Bacteria; kingdom Bacillati; phylum Actinomycetota; class Actinomycetes; order Kitasatosporales; family Streptomycetaceae; genus Streptomyces; species Streptomyces diversicolor. The sequence goes on along the minus strand of NZ_BAAJXA010000038.1, from coordinate 3,430 downwards.
CGTCCAGGCCGACGTACCCTTCCGGACTGTCCTTGGGCTCCGCTGGCGGAGTGGGAATCGGTGCCATACGGCCACGCTAGGCGCTGTCCGGCCACCGGGGAAGCGGAACGGTCGCGGGCACCCGCACATACCTCTCCGGTCACGCTTCTGTCACAGGATCACGACATGTGTTCCGGTCGAACTCCGTCACACGAACGGGCGGTTCCGGACGTCTTACCGGCGCATTCGAACGGAATTACCGCGTGTTGCGGTGCCCCCTCGAAATGCACCGGGGAAAGGTGCCGGAGTGCCGCTCGGGGACGGCCGCGGGGCCGCTTTCCCGGCCGAATCCGGACGGTTGGCGGGAACTGACGTCGCATAGGAATTTCACCGCGCCGCCACAGAACCCCCGTAACCCCGCCGCCGGCCCCGGAGCGGGGCGGACGGCACGACCCGCCCACCCCGGCACACGACAGCCGCAGCCAACCCAGGGGCGCGGGGAACTGCGCGCCCAGCCACGATCCACCCGCACACGCCCCGAACCACACCCCGACGGCGGGCCTACCCGAAGCCGAACCGACGGCGAGCCCGGGACCGAACCGGCAGACTGACCGAGGCCCGGACCGGCGGCGAGCCCGGGGGCGGACCGGAGATGAGCCCGGAGCCGGAGCGGCGGCGTGGTCAAGGGCGGGTCGGCGTGTCCGCGATCATGCGCCAACTGCAGCCGACCCAGGGGCGCGGGGAACTGCGCGCCCAGCCACGATCCACCCGCACACGCCCCGAACCACACCCCGACGGCGAGCCTGCCCGAAGCCGAACCGACGGCGAGCCCGGGATCGAACCGGCGGGTGGGGGCGCGGCTCAGAGGGCGAGGTGCTGGCCGGGCACGATCAGGTCGGGGTCCGCGCCGATGACGGACCTGTTGCCGGCATAGATCCGCTGCCAGCTGGTTCCGCGCCGCACCGCGATGCCGCTGAGCGTGTCGCCCTCCCGGACGGTGTAGTCACCGCCGACCACGGACCGGGCGGCGGCGTCCTGTTGCCGTGGCCGCTCGGACCGGGTGGACTGCGCCGGGGCGCTCCGCCTGCTCGTGCGGGCCGTCGCGTCCGAGGCCGGGCGGTCCGTGCTTCCGGCTCCGGCGGAGCCCGCCGCGGGCGCGGTGCCGGACGCGCCGGCGCGGGCCGAGCAGACCGGCCAGGCGCCCCAGCCCTGGGCGCCCTGGACCTTGGTGGCGACCGCGATCTGCTGTTCCCGGGTGGCCCGGTCGGCGGTCGGCGCGTACGCGGTGCCGCCGTAGGCGCGCCATGTGCCGGCGGAGAACTGGAGCCCGCCGTAGTAGCCGTTGCCGGTGTCGATGTGCCAGTCGCCGCCGCTCTCGCACCGGGCGATGCGGTCCCATACTCCGCCGTCCGCCGCCGCGGCGTTGCCGGCCGCGGCGAGCACCCCGAGCGGGGCCAGCAGCGCCGCCCCGGCGAGGGCCGCCGTGGTCCGCGCCCGGCGGGCGCTGCCGCCCCGGGCGCCGTCCGCACGGACGTGGTCGCGAGTGATATGGGCGCATTCCGAGTGTTCGGACATGTCAATCCCTCTCCGCAAACCCGGGGTCCCCCAAGCCGGGGCGCGGCCCTCGCGCAGGGACGCGGGGGCGCAGCGCTCCGGCCCGTCCGCCCGCGCCGGTGCCGCGATGGTGCCGGACCGGTGCGACGGCGGACGTACCCGAGCGGTGCTCGTTGCACACGGCGGAGGAATCTAGGCAGCCGCGCGGGCCGGCATCAACCAACTCCTCGTCATTCCAGGCCAGTTGACCGTTACCTCGGGTATCGGCGATTTCCGGACACCCATTTCGTTCGCCGATTTCCGGATTTGTCGACCAGTCGCCCTGTCGACCTGTGACCCAGTTCACCGCCCCAAGTGCCCCTGGCCCGCGCGAAGTTGACACACCGTACCCATGTCGATACCAAGGGTTACAGGGTGTGCCGGCCGGGGTGATTCCGTACTCCCCGGAGCGTGACTCCCGCCACAGGTCGCCCGTTGTCTTCTTCATGAGCCCGGAACCCCGGGGCTCACGGGCCGGGAGCCACCCGGTCGCACCGCACCGCATCCCGAGGGAGCCACCGTGCCGCGCATGCTCGACGTCAGCGACGCCGTACGCGCCGAGATCGGCGACGAAGAAGCCGACCGGCTGCTCGCCGGAGAGAACGCCCCGGGCAGTTACGACTGCACCTCCTGCCGCACCCCGGGCGACTCCGAGCAGGAGCGCACCAGCACCGTCCTGTTCATCGGGGAGGAGACCGCCGTCCTCGCCTTCGCCCACGCCAGCTGCCTGCCCTCGCAGGTCGTCCAGGTCACCGAGGAGCAGTTGCGCGGGGCGGTCCGCTCCATCAGCGGCGACGCCGCATCCGCCGGCGGCCCGGTGCAGGCGGTGCCCGAGCAGGCGGTGCTCGGAGTGACCAGCGGACTGGTCCTGATCGCCGGGGAGTTGCACCCCGCGCTCGTCGTGGAGCCGACCGCGCCGATCGTGCGCCCCGGCACGACCGGGACCGGTGACGACTTCCTGCCGCTGCTCATCGAGCAGGGGTTCATGCCGCTCACCGTGCTGAACGCGGTGCCGCCGGTGCTGCACGGCTGGTCCGTGCTGCTCGCGGTGGGTCAGCTGCACGCCGTCCTGCAGCCGGGCGGCAACGGCGGTCAGCCGGTCGCCTGGTGGCAGGCGCACCAGCCGCTCCAGGTGACCGACAGCTGGCGGGCCGCCGCCAACAAGCACCAGCAGGTGCTGATGTTCGCGGCACCCGTGGGTTCCATCGGCCGCCAGCCCCGCGAGGATCTGCTGCGGGACGCGCTGGACAAGGCCGCCGCGGTGGGGAAGCTGGTCGCGGCCACGCTGCCGCTGGCCGGTACCTGACGGCTCCGCGCGTCCCCGGGGCGCCCGGGCCCACTCAGCGGTCCTGAAGGGGCCGCGGGTGGTGCGCTGTTGGTGGCGCAGTTCCGCGCGCCCCCAAAGCCGCCCGCCGGGGCCGCATCCCGAGCGGCCCCGGGTCGTTTGGAGATACGTGCACGCATATGACGCTCCTTCCCGCCGCTCCTCCTTCTCCCCCGTGCCGTCGGCCAGGGCCGCTCAGGACTCATCCGGCGGCCACTCGGCGACGCCCATCTACGACTCGGTGTACACGGAGTGGCTGAAGAGCTTCCGGGCGCTGCCGGGCGACCGCAGCGGCGAGGAGGAGCTGAAGTTCACCGCCTTCGGAATCGCCCCGCACACCACCGGAGCGCACGGGACGGGCACGTACGACACGGGGGCGCACGGCTCGCACGCGTACACCGCCTACAGCGCCGGTGCCTACAGCGCCCGCCACGGCACCGGGCAGCAGCAGGTGCAGTGGCAGCGGGTCGGATCGCTGGGGCGGCACGAGAACGGGATGCATCACGTGCCGGCCGCGCTGCCGCCAGGACCGCG
>NZ_BAAJXA010000037.1:0-98773 GCF_057537855.1 Streptomyces diversicolor | reverse complement strand
CGACATGAGCCACAGCCAGACAGCCGGCGGGCGCCGGCTGGACCGCAGACGCTTCCTCACCACGGCCGCCGTCGGCGGCGCCACCATCGTCGGCGCCTCCGCGCTCGGCGGCCTCGACGCCGAGGCCGCCTTCGCGGCGCCGACGCCCTCGCTGGACCCGGCGGTCTCCGCCGCGTTCGCGGAGGGCCGCGTCGTCGCCGTCAACCGGAGCGTGCTGGACGTCGCCGGCTCGCACGGGGAGCGGCACCTCGTCCAGCTGACCAACGCCACCAGCGTATGGAAGCTGCGCACCACCACCGCGGAGGCCATCGAGACCGGCGACGGCCTCTACGCCCGCGGGGTGACCATGCCCGACGGCACCATCGCGGCGGACGCGGTGTGGGTCAACATCGTGAACGTCTACTGCACCATCCGCGGCATCGCCAAGGACCGGGTGCACCTCGCCCACAACGACCACGAGCTGGTCGGCCGGGTCGTACCCGAGACCACCACCGCCTCCTACCAGGGCGGCGCGCTCACCTCCGACCTGTCGCGGATGCGGATCGGCCAGAGCGCGCAGGTACTCGGCGCCTGGCGGCCCGCGGACAACCACATCGACATCGCCCGCGTCGCGCTCGGGCACTGAGGGGCGGTGCCATGATCCCGCTCCTGTCCGACCTGGCGCCGCTGGTGTGCGGAGTGCTGTTGGCACTGACCGGCGCGGCCAAGCTGTTCGGCCGGCGCACCGCCCAACTGGCCGCGAACACCGTGCTGGTACGGGTACTCAACGACGGCCGGCGGGCCACGCTGGCGCTGCGGACCGTGGGCGGGGTCGAACTCGTCCTGGCCGCCGCGCTGTCGGCCGTACCCGCCGGTGCCGTTCCCGGTCTCGGCGCGGCCGTTCCCGGGCTGGCCACGGCGGCGCTCGGCCTCGGCTTCACCGGCTACCTGGCGTACGCCAGGGCGACCGCGCCCGAGTCGTCCTGCGGATGCAGCGCCCGCTCCGAAGGCCCCATCGGCGTACGGTCGTTCATCCGGGCCGGGCTCGTCGTGGCGGGCGGCCTGGTGGCGGCCGGCGCGGACACCGCCTGGTGGTCGACGCTCGCCGGGCGCCCCGGCGCCGGGGCGGTCCTGCTCCTGGCCGCGGCGGCACTGCTGCTTGCCGTCTCCTCGGACCTGGACCACCTGTGGCTGGTGCCGCTGCGCCGGGCCCGGCTGCGGGTGTTCGGCAGTCCGCTGCCGTCGGCGGGCGGTGAGCGCGTACCGGTCGACGCGACGGTGCAGTTGCTGGAGCGCTCCGTGGCCTGGGAGACCGCGCGCCCGGTGGTCCGCTCGGCGCTGCTCGACCACTGGGACGACGACGGCTGGCGGGTGCTGCGCTACGCCGGCGTGTACGCGGACGCCCGCGGTTCCCGTCCGGTGAGCGTGCTGTTCGCCCTGGACATCACGGCGGACATCACCTCCGCGCCCCAGCCGGCGATCCGCGTCTCCCTGGTCGACGAGGAGACGGAGGAGATCCTTCCGGCCGAGGCGCTTGCTCCCGTGCCCCGGCGTACGCCGCTGCCGATGGCCACCTGAGGCTGCGCCGCGGGGCCGCCGACGCGCCGTACGCCTGCGGCAGCGCGGGCGCACGGAGCGCGGGCCCTACGTCCGCCGAGGCGTCGAGTCCGTCGAGGCGTAGAGCCTGTCGGCGCGCCGCGACCCCGAATCCCTCAGGGCCCCCGAATCCGTCAAGGCCCCCAAATCCATCAAGCCCCCGATTCCATCGAGGCATCGAGGCATCGAGGCATCGACGTCAGGATGTCGCTGACATGACAGGGCGCCCATCTGGCCCTCACCCCTGGCGGACACGCGTAGACCTCGGGCACCATCTCACTGCACCACCTGCACAGCCGCCCCATAGGAAGCACGGCCCGACCGCAGGAAAGGTCCCCCATGAAGATCCGTTCCGCCCTCACGGCCCTCGCCCTCACCGTCGCCCCCGGGCTCGCCGTCCTCGCCGGCGCCGGGGACGCCCTGGCCGCCCAGGACGGTGCCCAGGTGGCCGCCGTCACCAAGATCTCCCACGCGACCGCCACCTCGATGTTCCGCTCGTCCGGCATCACCTGGTCGTCGTCCGGGAACTGCTCCGACCGCAACAACCCGACGTGTACGTCCTTCGAACAGCTCAACCTGGCCACCGCGCAGGGCGCCCAGACCCTCAAGGGTTCCTCCGGCTGCGGGCTGAACATCACCGGCGGCACGGAGACCGGGCACGCCAGCGGCACGTACTCGCACTGGAACGGCTACAAGCTCGACTACGGCAAGAACACCTGCATCACTAACTACATCAAGGGCAACTTCACCTACATCGGCCTCCGCGGCGACGGCGCACCCCAGTACCAGTCCGGCGCCGGCAACATCTACGCCGACGAGGGCAACCACTGGGACGTCCTCTACTACAACTGCGGCGGCTGCTAACCCACCCCCGGGCCCGCCCCAACAGGCGGGCCCAACCAGCTCCGGTGACCGACGGGCCATCAGCCCCCTGGAACGTCGAAGGTGACCCATTCCGTGATCCGGCGGAGCAGTGTGCGGTAGACGTCGCGGTGAGATGTCGCCGTGGTGCTCAGGGTGAGCAGGACCAGGCTCCTGCCATCGGGGGGCGGCACGTGGGCATAGATCTGGAGGAGCGGCAACTGCGGCAGACCCGAGCCTGGCCTCGGCGTGCGTAGCGTCTCGCTGAATGTGACCGGGCCACAGTCGAGTTCGTCGTACTCGATATTCCCATGGCCTTCAGCCGTGGTGACGGCCCTGGCCGCGGTGACACCTCGTGGGGCCCACGAGGTGTTCATCCAAGTGATCGTGAAAAAGGAGAGCAGAACGCCTCCGTCGTCACTTGCCGTGTCATCGCGGTGCAGTCCGAGCGAACAGTGGACCGTTCCTTCCGACCGCAAGGCGCAGAGCATCCGGTGAGCGGCCGTCAGGCTTGTGAAAAACCTCCGGCGCGTCGCCTCGTCCGGCACCGAGCAAAGGAGAGGCGCTATGACAGCACTCAGTTCTTGTGTCCCAAGTGAACCCGATGAAGCGAGAAGTGAAGTGACCGGCAGCGAGATGAATCCCGGAGGCATGGCGAACCAGATGCCGTCCTCTTCAACTCCCGCGCCGGGTGGGACGCAGAGATTCTGATCTGTTGCCGTCACGGATGCATCAGGATTTCGGTTGAGGTCCATGCTAAACGCGCGGGCGCGAGACACGGGCCACGTACGTGGCGCCGGCCCGGCAGGCACGCTCACTGTCGACGATGCCGACCTCCCATGCCTGAGGAGTGCGGCCGCTGTCGAAAACTGAGCGCTGATAGAGAAGATGGAGGCGTTTGGGAGCCTTGCCGTCCCTGGTCGGCGCCGCAACAACTGCAAGGAAGCGCGGATCACCGGCAAACCAGAGGGGTTCGATCTGAGCCCTGCGCCTGGGCTTGGCGCGAGGGCCGTCCATGCGTCGCAGCCACCAGTACGATCGCTGATGCCTGAGGAAAACCAAGGGAATCTTCTCCTCGACGTCGTCCGGGTTCCGGAACTCGAACCACATGCCGTCGTCTTGAGCGGCTGGATGCTTTCCGAGACCGCTCGGTACCCCTTCCAATGATTGCCAGGGGTACTCACGCAGGACGCGTCGCATACGGTCGGCCCAGCGGAAATACGTCAACTGGTTGCAGAATCGGTAGAAACCGTAGAGAAAAAACGGCATGAAGAGCCAAACGACCCAGTTCGGCGTGTGCATCGAAGCACCGAGCAACGTGATCCAACCCGCGGGCCATCCGATGAGCCCCACCACGTTGCCGGCCATGTGCTTCACCCAGGCGCGGCGGGTAGGGGCATGACCCCAAGCCTGGGTGCAGTCGGTGGAATTCATAGGAGTGTCGCCTTACGTTCGATCCAAGGTGATCAGCGTTACAGGCTCAGGGACGAAAGACCCGGCGAGCGAGATCGATTGTTTCTCCCACATTGACCGGCCCGAGAAAGTAGCCGTCCATCCCGGTACCGATGTTCGCCGTAGCCTCGTTGTTCAACGCGTCGAAGTTGCTCGCCGCCAGTCCGTAGGACGCAGTGGCGAAACCGGCCCAGGGAGCGGCGGCTTCGGTTGCCTCGACCGCCGGCCTCAGCCGTGGCGCCTTCTCCACGACCCATGTGGTGATCGGGTTGTGCAGCTCCGTGAACTCTCGCGCACTCGCCATCGTCTGGTCCCCCGCTGCGACGAGTCTCTGTCCGGCCGTGAGCGCCTCACCTGCTTCCCCGACCCCTCTCATCAGAACAGGTGTGCCCCTCGCGACGGCGCCCAGTCCGGGCAGCATCCCCAGGCCATCCGCGGTGACTGCGACCGCGTTGCTCCAGAAATCCGCATCGAATTCCTGGCGCCGAAAGCCGTCCCAGAGCGAGGCACGCACTGCCGGGTCGGCCAGTCTTCCCGCCGCGGCACCGGCGCTCAGGGCGGAGGCAGACAGCAGCAGTACGGCCGCGGCAGTGCCTCCGGTCGCCATGGTGAGGGCGACGATGCCGATAACGGCCGCCGTCCAGCTGAGGATGTCTGGGAGGTTGTCGGTTAGCCAGTTGAGGGTGGTTTGGAGGGGGCCTGGTTTTTGGGGGGCCAGGTTTTTGGTTGCTGCTTGGATCTTGGTGGCCCGGTGGCGGGCCTTCTCCTCGTGTTCCTCGGCGAGCCTCCGCGCCCGGCGGATGACGGCGTCCAGATCGGCCTCGGCATGCGCGACGGCCGCGTTCGCCTCACTCAGACTCTTTTGGGCGTCGTCATGGCCGGTGACGGTTTCCCTCTGCGCCCTGGACGCCCGGCCCCTCGCCTTGTCCAGGACGTCCCGGGCGTCCCGCGCCTCCGCGTCCATTCGGCCCGCCCGCCGCTGGAAGTCGTCGAGTTCACCCTCCCAGCGGACCAGTTGCCCGGCGGCCTTGCCGATCGAGCGCGCGGCGTTCCTCAGGCTGAGGGCCAGCGGTCCGGCCCGCAGTTCCTCCCGGAAGGCGACCGCCGCGTCCCCCTTCCAGTGGCTGCCGTCCATCAACTGCGTCACCAGGCCGTGCGTCTCCTCCAGTACCTCGGCGCACGAGGCCAGCTTCGTGTGGAGGTCACGCACGGAGTGGATGTCGCCGGGCACCGGGTCGAAACCGAGGTGGGGGTACGGGTTCGCCGTGGCGCCGTCAGCCCTGGTCACCGTACGGCCCCGCCCGTACCGCGCGCGCCCCTCCTCACCGCCGCTTCCAGCGCCTTGTCGACCTCCCGGTAACCCTCCTTGCTCGCGCCGATGATCCTCGCCAGGGACTCGGTCTGCTCGCCGATCCGCTCGGTGCCGTACTTCCAGTCCGCCTGGAAGTCCTCGCACGCGGCGTCGAGGTCATCGGTGCCGAGGCCGCTGACCGTCGCGCCGGCCAGCGCCCCGCGCAGGCCCTTCAGCGCATCGCTCGACTTGTTCAGCAGCCTCATGAAGTGCTTCAACTCGTCGCCGTCGACGGCCAGTCGGTCTGCCATGCGGTCCGCTCCCCTGGTGTGCCCTCGGACGAAGCGGAATCACGCTATCCGCCATCGCGGCACACCGGCCCGCCCGTTCCCCCGAGTGGCGGCAACGGGCCGGCTACGCCTTGACGGCGACGGGCCTCACCGGTTGACGGCCTGGATTTCCTGGACGACGACGTCCTGGGTGCCGCCGAACGTGCCCTCCCCAAGGTCACCGCCCGCGCCGCCGGTGCCGGTCCAGTGGATGTGCCAGGTGACGGTCGCCTTCAGCGGGTACGTGCCGTTGCCCGACGAACGCAGGTACTTCACTCCACACGGGGGTGTCCGGTCGGCCTTGCCCCTGGCGTACGGCTCGCCGATGCGTTGGCCGTTGATCTCACAGACGCCGGACGCGGGGTAGGTCACCGCGTCCGCGGTACCGGGGTCGATCCTCAGCGAGACCGGTTCCGCCGTGGTCGTGGCCGTGATGTCGAGGACCGGAACGGACGCGGTCACCGATACCGGCCTGAACGTGGCGTCGTCCAGCCAGGCCCAGGTGGGGAGGTTGACCTTCGTCGTGTCCGCGGGGGCCAGGTCCACCGTTGTGCTCGGCACCCGGATCTCGTTGTACGCCAACTCGGCAAGGAGCTCAGGTGTCACCGCGTTCTGGATGTCGGCCGGTGGGGGGTCGCCCTTGTCCACCCAGAAGTACGGCTCCTTGCACTTGTCCCAGCCCGGCGGGAAGTCCTTGTTGACGTACGAGTCCCACCAATAGCCCTCGCCGGCCTTGTCCTTGTTGAAGTCCGTGTAGGGGTGGCCCTCGACGTAGCGGTCGCGCTGCTGGGCGTCCCACTCGTACCCCGTCGAGTCGGCGGCCCAGATCGGCTCCAAGTACGCCTTGAGCTGATCGGGCGTGTACTTCGGCGCATACCAACAGGCAGGCGGGGCCCAGTTGGTGGTCGACGTCAGTGGCCCCACAGACTTCCCGACCCCGTTCTTGGAACGGTCGTAGACGATGACTCCGGCCTGGGAGCTGATGGTGTCGCCGTCAACACCACCCGACGTCTCCCCACTGGGCGCGGGCGCCTGGGCGCCACCGCCGATCTTGTTGTCGGCCATGGCAGGGCCGGCACCCACCACAACCGAGCCGAACAACGACAGCGCGGCCAGCGACCGTGCCGCGACGCTCAAGGCTGGCACTTGGCGCTCCCCCTCTGCGACATGAGCTTCTCGACGGCCCAGACACCCTTGTCGTTCTTCTTCAACTGGCTGCTGTAGAGGACGTAGCTGTTCTTGGTGACTGGGGTCTTGTCGACCTTCTTCGTCTTCAAATAGAGGTCGTACGCCTTACCTTGATCCTCGCAGTAGACGAGCGACGCCGTGCTGCCAGTGCTCACGTTCACCACGGGGTTGTAGTAGCGGTAGCTGCCCGTCGTACGGGCGTGTGCCTTGACGTACGCCTCAATGAACTGTTGCGTCTGAGCCGCTGCTTCGCCCTCGTAATAGAACCTGTAGGCGTTGTCGAGCGCGTTCTGGTTGACGATCGCCAGGTCGACCGCCTTGATGGACTGTTCGCTGTCCGACAGGACCGCGTCCTTGTCCGGGTCGCCCGTCTTCGGCCAGTCGAAGGTGTACGTCAGGTCCGACGGGAGGTCGATCTTCGGGCGGGCTGGGGGCGTTGACCGGGTGGGGGTTGGGGTCGTGGGGGTGGTGTCGGCGCCGGCGATCTTGTCGTTCGCCTTGGTGTCGTCGTCGTTGCCGCCGCACCCGGCGAGGAGCAGTGCGGCCGTTACTCCGGCGGCGGCTGTCGTGAGCAGGCGGGGGCGGCGGGTCACGGTGGGCTCCTGGTGGGGCGGGCGGGGTGGGCCGAGCAGCGGACACGGTAGCCGGATCGGGCGCGGGGACACCAGGCCGACATGGCGAGCCCCGCCCGCGCGGACTGCGCGAAGCAGGGCAAGGGGAGCCAATCGGCGCCGTCGGCAAGGGCGTTGATGACCGTTCCGTGACACGGCCGGCGCCGAGGGTGGCCGCGGCGGGCGGTCAGGTCGTGCGGCGCTTTGCGGAGCGCTTCGCGCCGTTGGGCCACAGCCTCGGGCTCCGCTTCGCCGCGAAGTCCTCGATCCACCCGAAGGCGAGGATCGCCAGCCCGATCAGCGGCCAGACCAGGAAGAACATCCACAGCATGTAGGTGGAGTCGAGCGCCGCGGTGGCCCGTTCGCTCTGCATGAACGGCAGGTTGTACGCCTGGTCGATGATCGGGAGAACGACGACAAAACCGAAGGCAGCGTCCAGGTGACCGGAAGCCCATGGCAGTCCGGCGGTCGCGAACAGCGCCGTCACGAGGTCGTCGCCCCTCCGCGCGTCCGTCAGTGCCGCCGCCCCGTTGGACTCGACGCCGAATCGGAGCGTTTCAGTCAATCTCACCGGAGATCAAGACACAGAACCCTCAAAGAATCTTCACAGTTGACGTGTCCGGGGTAAGCCGCCGTGTGATCCTTCGATCCGCGAGGGACCAAGACAGAGGAGCACCATGGTTCGCAGGTCCTCACGTACAAAGTGGTGGTCCAGACCAAGGCGCGTATCCGTGCTGCTGTCGTTGGCGATCGCCGCCGAAACAGCAACGATCGCCCTGACCACCGGCCAGGCGTTCGCTGTCGAGCACCGGCAGTCAGCGGCGGACGTCGCGGTTCAGATTCCGAGTAGTTGGGGCCTGAGCCCGAGCTCTGTCAACGCATACAGCGGAGACCGCTTCACCACCCGAGGTACGCCCACCCTGTGGGCCAAGGCTGTCGGCAGTAATGGCGGCACCTACAAGGCCGAGTTCGAGCTGACGGCCGATCCCGCCATCGGGGACACGACCTACTCCTACACGGGCATGTCAGCAAGCACTGCCTCCGGTGTGAACGCGCTGCTCTCCGTTCCCTCGGACAAGGCACTGCCGGACGGCAAGCACTTGCGGCTCCGGGTGCGTGCCTACGACGGCACGGCCTACAGCAGCTGGACCGGGTACTCCGTCTTCGCGGTCGACACCACCCTGCCCGCCGCGCCGGGTGTCAGTTGCGCCGGGTACACAGAGGGCGACTGGAACGCTCCTCTGCTGAACGGGGCCACCTGTACGTTCACCACTTCCGCCGCCGACGGCCAGGGCTACGTCTGGGGCCTGGACGACCCGAACACGCCGGAACGGCTGGACGACGAGACCACCGGGACCGGTGGTGCCACCAAGTCCGTCACCGTGACCGCCGACCGCGGCTGGCACACCCTTTACGTGCGGACCGTCGACAAGGCCGGAAACCACTCGGCGAAGGCCACCGCCTACAGCTTCGGCGTCGGCAGCGACGGCGTCGCCCTGATGTCGCCCGCGGACGGACAGCGCTCCGCGCGCCGCGTCCCGCTCGCGGCCGTCGGCAAATCGACCTACACCGGCGCTGTCTACGAGTACCGGCGCGGCGAGACCGACACGTGGAAGACGATCCCGTCGTCCGACGTCACGGTCGCCTCCAGCGGCGCCGCCGTCACCTGGCCCGTGCCGGTCACCAGCGGCAAGCCCCCGACACTGGCCTGGAAGGCCACCGACACCCTGAGCACGGACGGACCGGTCGAAGTACGGGCCAAGTTCAGCAACAGCACCACGAGCGGCTACAGCCAGACCGTCGCCGTCACGGTGGACCGTATCGCGGGTGACGCCCCCGGGGAGGAGGTCGGCCCCGGCACGGTGAATCTGCTGACGGGCGACTACTCCCTTTCCGCCGGTGACGTCTCGCTGTTCGGGTTGAGCGTCTCCCGCACCGCGTCGTCGCGCCGCCCGGACGAGGGCGCCCAGCAGGAGGGTCAGGTCCCGATCTTCGGCCCTGAGTGGGTGTCCGGTGTCGTCGCCGAGAAGAGCGGCTCGACCTGGAAATACCTGCAGCGGACGTCCGGCGCCTCCGTGGCGGTCGTCGATGCCGACGGCACGGCGACCGGGTTCACCGCGACCTCGGACGGCGGCTGGTCCCCGGAGACCGGATCGGGTTCCCTGGCCCTTACGGGCTCGCTGACCGGCACGTTCACGCTGTCGGAGACCAACGGCACCGTGACGACCTTCGCGAAGGCGGACAGTTCTTCTTCGGCCTGGAACGTGACCACCGCATCCCTGCCGACCGAGGATTCCGCCACGACCACCGTCTCGGAGACGGTGACCAGCGGTGGCACGACTCTGGCCCGCCCCAAGTACCTGATCGCGCCGACCGGTGCGGTCTCCGCCGCCACCTGCAAGGCGACCCCGTCCGCGCAAGGCTGCCGGGTCCTGGAGTTCGTCTACGCGACGTCCACCACGGCCACGTCCTCGGCGCTCGGCGACTACACGGGCCGCGTCTCACAGATCAAGCTGTGGGCCACCGCCCCCGGCGAGACCGCATCGACCGCGACCATTGTCGTCAAGTACCTCTACGACAACTCGGGCCGACTGCGTGAGGCATGGGACGCGCGACTGAGCGCCCCGCTGAAGACCGCGTACAGCTACGACAGCGCCGGGCGCGTCACCACCCTCACCCCGCCCGGAGAGCTGCCGTGGACCTTCGAGTACGGCAAGGCCGGCAGCAGCGCCACGGCCGGCGCGGGCATGCTCCTGTCCGTATCCCGCTCCACGCTGGCTCCGGGCACCACGTCGACAGTGAACGGAACGGCGAAGACCAGCCTCGTGTACGACGTACCGCTCGGCGGAAGCGGGGCGCCCTATGCGATGGCGCCCGGTGACACCGAAGCGTGGGGTCAGCGCCAGAGCCCGGCGGACGCCACGGCCATTTTCCCCGCCGACCAGGTGCCCTCGTCCCACGACGGCGGCTCCCTGTCCTCCGGCGACTACAAGCGCGCGACCATCGTGTACCTGGACGAATCCGGACGTGAGGTCGACACGGCCGAGCCCGGCGGGAACATCGGCACCACCCAGTACGACCGCTTCGGCAACGTCGTCCGCAAGCTCACCCCGGCCAACCGCTCCCTCGCGCTCGGCCTGACCCCGGCCGACGAGAAGGAACTCGCCGAACTGGGCATCACCGGGCTCAGCAATGAGCAGCGCGCAGAACTGCTCTCGTCGTACAACTACTACAGCGACAACGGCCTGCGTCTGCTGGAGGAGTTCGGTCCGCTGCACCGTGTGGAGCTGACGAAGGACTTCCAGAACGGCACCAAGGTCCTTCTCCCGGCGGGTACCACCGTGTCGGCCCGCTCCTGGAAGGTCAACGAGTACGACAAGGGGCGTCCCACCGACGGTTCCGCCAAGGTCAAGGACCAGCTCACCATCGTCACCTCCGGCCTGCGCGTCGACGGCTACGACTCGATCCTGGCCGACAAGCGGGCCACCGTCACCCAGTACGACTGGGCCAAGGGCCTGCCCACTCTCGTGACCGAGGACGCCGGCGGGCTGGCACTGAACACCAACAAGGGCTACGACTCCAGTGGCCGGGTCACCGGTGTCATTCTGCCGGGCGGCAACGGCAATGACGCGTCCAGCAAGGTCTACTCGTACTGGAAGGCGACCGGCACCGGATCCTGCCAGGGCCACCCCGAGTGGGAGGGTCTGCTGTGCTGGATGGGTCCGGCCGGTGACATCACCGGGGGCGGGAGCAACCCGAAGACCTCGGTCGACTCCACCATCACGTACGACCTGTTCGGCCAGGCGCTGAAGACGGTCGACACCTCCGGCAACAGCTACCGGACCACCACTCGCACCTATGACGCGGCGGGCCGCCTGGCCACCTCCCAGGTCACCGGCAACCTCGGCCGGTCCGTGCCCGCGATCACCAACACCTACGACGCCGACACGGGCCAACTGGTGAAGACCACGTCGTCCGACGGCGGGACCATCACCCGCGGCTACGACAAGCTCGGCCGTCTCATCTCCTACACCGACGCCGACGGTGGCACGACCACCACGCAGTATGACGACCTGAACCGGCCGGTGAAGAGCACGGACACCGCGCCGTCCACCACCACCTTCACCTACGACACCTCCGTGGACCCGCGTGGCCTGGTGACCAAGCTGGCCGACTCCGTGGCGGGCTCCTTCACGGCGGCCTATGACGCGGACGGCGCGCTCACCAGCGAGAAACTGCCCGGTGGCTACACGCTCGACCAGGCCGGCGACCCGACCGGCGCGCTCACCAAGCGCACCTATACCCGGGACAGCGACAGCACGTCCGTGTTCGCCGAGTCCGTCGTCCGCTCCGTCCATGAGCAGGTCACCAGCCGGGCCTCCAACACCACGGGCACACAGCACTACGCTTACGACGGTGCGGGCCGACTGAACACGGTCAACGACACCAGCAACGACGGGGTGTGCACCACGCGCACCTACACGCTGGACAAGCGGGCCAACCGTGTGGCCCAGGCCACCGCCTCCGCTGCCGCGTACGCCGCCTGCCCGTCCACCGGGTCGGGCACCACGCACGCCTATGACAGCGGAGACCGGTTGGTCGACTCCGGTTACGTCTATGACGACTTCGGCCGCACCACCAGCCTGCCCGGATCCACGATCGACTATTACTCGACTGACCTGGTCCACCAGCAGACGACCGGCACCAAGCGCCAGACCTGGACCTTGGACTCCGCCTATCGGTTCCGCTCCTGGACCGAGGAGTCGCAGTCCTCGGGCACCTGGTCGACCACCGCCACCAAGGTGAACCACTACGCAAGCGAGGGCGACTCGCCCAAGTGGACCGTCGAGGGCTCCAGCGGCGATCTCACCCGCAACGTCCTGGGGATCGGCGTCGGACTGGCGGCGACCACCGGCAAGTCGGGGGACGTGAAGCTCCAGTTCACCACCATCCACGGTGACGTCGGCATGGTGCAACCGCTGACGGCCGGTGCCACGGCGACGGTCCTCAATACGGACGAGTACGGCAGCGTCACCTCCGGTTCGGTGGCACGCTACGGCTGGCTGGGCGGCTACCAGCGCTCGGCGGAGACTCCCTCCGGGCTGCTCCTCATGGGCGTCCGGCTCTACAACACCCAGACCGGCCGCTTCCTGTCCACCGACCCGGTGTTCGGAGGCAGTTCCAACGCCTACGAATACTGCTCGGGCGACCCGGTCAACTGCCTGGATCTGGACGGACGCAGCAAGCACAACTACAACGGCCACAAGTGGCACTGGTGGGGCCTGGAGATCAATATGACCAACAACCGGGCTTCCCACGCGGTGCACGTGCTCAACAGGCACGCTGCTGTGGGAGCAGCGGTGACGGCGATCCTGGGGTACCTGCCGGGCGGTCAGCTGTTGGCCGTGATCGCCGGCTGCATCTCCGCGTACTACTGGTACGTCTCGGACCTCATCAGTGAGTACCTACGGCCGAAACGAGGAGTCCGTCTGAAGATCTACTTCGGCTTCCCCAAGGCCCAAACCCAGTGACACAGGATTGCGAGTGACATCATGGCCCCACTGTTGATCGTGGTGAGCGTGGCCACCACCGTCCCTGGGCTGGCCGCCTTGCTCTTCGCCTGGTTGCCTTTCTGGCTGTCCGGTTACGTCGAGCATCCCAGGCTCTGGGGGCTCGGCATGCTGGGCTTCGGGCTCTTCGTCACCACACAGATAGCGTCGCTGCGTGCCCACATCGAGGGCATGGGGTGGGCCGCGCCGGCTCTCCGGTACGGCGTGCTCATCGTGGGACTGGTCGCCCTGGGCCTGTCCGGGGGCCGGTTGATCCGACGATGATGTCGCCTCGCCCGATCCGGCTGACCTGATCGGCTGCCGGGGCCGGCTCCCTCCACGGGACCGGCCCCGGTCGTTTCTATCCGCGGTGCGCGCCCGCACGAGGCTTGCCCCGGCTGCCGGACGAACCGTCCGGCCACAGTTGTGGCTTGCGTTGTGCCGCCACGTCCTCCATCCAGCCGAACCAGACGATGCAACTCCCGATCAACACCCAGGTGATGGCCAGCACCGGCCACGGGCTCTCCAACAGCCAGGAGAAGTGCTGCCACATCACGTCGACGTCCCATAGCTGGTCCCACAGGGTGGCGGCGACGAGAATGCACAAGTTGTGCCAGAGGTAGATCGTCACTGCACGGGAGTTGAGCAGGGTGATCAGTCGGTCGAAGGGGCGCAGCCAGCGGGGCCACTCCGACCAGGACGGGCTGATGTGCAGCAGAATCAGCACCGTCGCGAAGGACCAGAGGGACTGGGCGAACGGAATGTCGTCCAGATCGTGGCCCTCCTTGAAACCGTGCGACAGCGCATACCACAGACCCAGATATGCGATCACCGGAGTCACGGAGGGGACGACATAGCGGGGGATGCGCTTCAGCACACCTTCCTGGTGCGCCATGCCCAGGATCCAGCAGGCACCGAACGTGCTGAAGTCGGTGAGAGCGGAAGGGATGCGCTCACCGGGCAGATTCAGGTAGCCGAACTCGAAGGCTGCCGACAGAGCGATCGGTGACAGGATCGTGGCCCAGGGCAGCGCGCGCAGGGCCTTCAGGATGAACGGGGACAGCAGGACGTACCAAAGGTAGGCGCGGATATACCACAGCGGTCCGGCGAGTTCGGAAGCCCAGTCGTCGCCGAGGATGCCGTGGATCCCGTGCAGACCCTCGGCGTACGGAGGATCGCTCAACGGAACGATCCAGAAGGCGAGATGGAGCCACCACCAGCCGGGGTGTCCGTCGCTGCTCGGACTCCAGCCTTGCAGCACCATGCCGCTCACGCCGATCGCGCCGAGCAGCCACAGTGGCGGCAGAAGGCGACGCATCCGGCTGCGTACGACCTGCAGTGGTGGACGCTTGAGAGAGCGGGCCATGAGGTTGCCCGCGAGGGCGAACATCACGCCCATGGACGGGAAGACCACCGGTAGCCAGGCCCAGCCCATCAGGTGATAGAAGACGACGCGGAACAGTGCGACCGCCCGCAGCAGGTCGAAGTAGCGGTCACGGATGGGCGTGCGACGGGGCTGCTCCGCCGGTGTCGACTGAGTGTGGTCGGCCGTCCCGGACGACAGGATGGGTGCGGTCACGTGCGGGGTTTCCTCAGTTGTCGACGTCCAGGAGGGCGATGTCAGGGAGTTCATCGGAAGTGGCGTCAGCCGTGAAGGTCTGGTCGGCGGCTCATAGGGCGGGTTCGACATCAGGCCGGCCTCCCGTCCATGACGGGCCGGTGCCCGGTGGATGTGGTCGGCGGCAGGGGCACTCCGCCCGTGCGGCGTAGTTTCTGCCAGCGCAGGCGGCCGCCGGTGAGTGCCGTGATCCAGGACTGGAGCAGCACGACGTACATGAGTTGGCGGTAGAGGATCTGCTGCAGGGGCAGCGAGATGAGGTGGGTCATGCGTTCGCGGTCCAGGCGGAACGCGTACGCCGCGCACACGGCCTGGATCGCGAGGACGCCCAGCCAGGCCACGACCGTCTTCTGCGTCGGGCCGAAGACCACCCCGTACAGGAGGAAGACGTCGATCAGGGGCGCCAGCAGCGGGGCCACGACCATGAACAGCGACACGAACGGCAGGCCCACCCGGCCGAAGCGGCCCGAGGGGCCCCGTTCCACCAGGGCGCGGCGGTGCTTCCAGATCGCCTGCATGGTGCCGTACGACCAGCGGTAGCGCTGCGACCACAGCTGCTGGACCGACTCCGGGGCCTCCGTCCAGGCGCGCGCGTTCTCGGCGTAGACGACGCGCCAGCCGTCCCGGTGCAGTGCCATGGTGACGTCGGTGTCCTCGGCCAGCGTGTCGTCGCTCATGCCGCCGATGCGTTCCAGGGCCGACCGGCGGAACGCGCCCACCGCGCCGGGGATCGTCGGCATGCAGCGCAGGATGTCGTACATGCGCCGGTCGAGGTTGAAGCCCATCACGTACTCGATGTGCTGCCAGGCGCCGATCAGCGAGTCGCGGTTGCCGACCTTGGCGTTGCCCGCGACGGCGCCGACGCGCGGGTCGGCGAAGGGCTGCACCAGCTCGCCCACCGTGGCCGGTTCGAAGACGGTGTCGCCGTCCATCATCACGACCAGGTCGTAACGGGCGTTCGCCAGGCCGCGGTTGAGCGCGGCCGGCTTGCCCGCGTTCAACTGCCGTACGACGCGCACGTTCGGCAGGCCCATCGCCTCCACGATCCGGGCCGTGCCGTCCGTCGAACCGTCGTCGACGACGATGACCTCGATGGGATGTCGGCTCGCCATCAGCGAGTTGACGGTGTTCTCTATGCACTTCGCCTCGTTGTACGCCGGGACGATCACCGAGACGGGCTCGGTCACCGGCGCACCCCAGCTGAAGCCCTTGCGGCGCACCCGGCGGGCGTGCGCGCCGGACAGCAGCAGCATCAGCACGAAGCGCCCGATGACCAGGGTGCCGATCACCGCGAGACCGACGACGAGCACGCCGGTGATGTCGTCCGCGGCGCGCACCAGGAGGATCCACGCCTTGCCCTTCCACAGGTCGACGCCGCTGACCGGGGTGAGCGCGCTGGGCGCGCCGAGTGCTTCGGTCAGGTTGTCGAACCGGTAGCCGCGTTCCTGGAGTTCGGGCAGGAAACGGTCCAGGGCCTGCACGGTCTGGTGGCGGTCGCCGCCGGAGTCGTGCATCAGGACGATGGCGCCCTTGCCGTGGTGCGGGGTGGCCCGGCGGATGATCTCGTCGACACCGGGCTTCTTCCAGTCCTCGCTGTCCGTGTTGTTGACGACGGTGATGTAGCCGCGGCTGCCGATGTACTCGGTGACCGGCCAGGACTTGTTGTCCATGGCGTCGGCGAAGGAGGAGTACGGCGGCCGGAACAGCGAGGTGCGGACCCCGGCGGCCCCGGTGATCGCCAGCTGGTTCTGGGACAGCTCCCAGTCGATGCGCTTCTTCGACTGATACGACAGGTCGGGGTGGTTGAAGGTGTGCAGGCCGACCTCGTGGCCCTCGTCGACCATGCGCTTGACCAGTTCCGGGTAGCGGGAGGTCATGGTGCCGGTGACGAAGAAGACGGCGTGCGCGTGGTGCTTCTTCAGTACGTCGAGGACCTTCGGGGTCCAGGTCGGGTCGGGGCCGTCGTCGAAGGTGAGGACCAGGTGGTGGTCGGGGACGCCCAGGCTGCCCGTGCGGCCGCCGCGGGTGTCGATGACCGGGCCGCCGTCGATGATCTTCTCCGGCACCCGGTCGGCGGCGGCCTCGGGCTGGATGCGGTGGTCGGCGAGGATCTCGCTGTGGACGTAGCCGCGCAGCATCAGCATCGCGATCAGGGCGACGAGGAGGAGCACGGGCAGCAGCAGGCGCATGGGCAGGCGGCGCCGGGAGCCGTCACGGGCTCCGAGCGCGGCCCGGTGACGGCGGGTGCGGGGTGCCATCAGAGGTTGTGCTCCGGGGACGGGTCGGTGGCGGACGATGCCGTGGAGCCGTGCTCCTCGGCGATCGGCGCCGGGGTGGACGAGTCGCCGGCCAACGCGCCGGTGCCGGCGCTGCCTCCGGCCGCGGACTCGGAGGGGTCGGGTGAGGGGCCGCCGGGGTCGGCGGGGTCGCTCGGGTCGGGCGAGGCCGACGGGGGCGGCTCCGTGGTGGGCTTGGGGCCCGCGGTCGAGCCGCCGCCGCTGCCGCCGGCGCCCGAACCGGACGTGGACCTGCTCGCCGTCGGCTGCGGGTCGGTGGCCGTGCCGAGGCTGCCGGAGCTGGTGGTGGCGCCGGGCTGGGCGGCGCCCGTGCCCGGTTCCCGGGTGGTGCCGTCGCTCGCCGTGGGGGTGGATTCGGGGGTGGCACTGCCGGTGCCGGAGGGGCGGACGGACTCGGCGGGCAGCGGGGAGGTGTCCACCTTGCCCGCCGGGCGGTCGACGTTCTCGCCCGGTACGGGCAGCCAGGGGGCGTCGGAGCTGCCGGACAGGAGGGTGACGACGATGACGACGGCGTAGACCGCGCAGGCGACGCCGACGAGTATGCCGAGGCGGCGGAAGCGGCGGCTGCGGCGTCCCGACTCGTCGACGAAGACCGGGCGGTCGGCGCCGTCCTGGCCGCCGGTGGCACGGGCGCCCTCGACCCGGTGGAGCCGGGCCTCGCCCAGCTGTACGGCGTCGAGCTGGACCGTCACCTCGTGCGGATCGTGGGCCGGGTCCGCGGTCGGCCCGCCGCCGGCGCCCCCGGTCGAAAGAACCGAGAGGGACGTGTCCCAGGGATCACGCACCCTCCCCGAGCCCGCGGCGACCCCGCCGGCACGGGCACCCCCGGCGGAACCGACACCCCGCCCAACCCCGGCAGAACCGCCCGGACCAGGTTCCCGCGCGAGCCCCGCGGAACCGCCTGGACCACGCTCCCGCCCGACCCCGGCAGAACCGCCCGGACCGGGTTCCCGCCCGAGCCCCGCGGAACCGGCGGAGCCAATGGCGGAACCGGCGGAGCCGATGGCCGGGCCGCCCGCTCCGGTCACGGGCAGCACCGCTGTCTGTTCGGCGTCGGATATGAGACGCCCGCGCCCCACCCCCGAAACGGGCCTGGGACCGGGCCCGGTCCAGACACCGGTCTCCGCAACCTGACGCTCCCGCGCCGCCCCACCGTCGGATCCACCATCCGGGCCCGCGCCGAACCGCCCACCGGACTCACTCACGGACCGCCCACCGGACTCACTGACGGACCGCCCACCGGACTCACTCACGGAACGGCCACCGGGCTCACTCACGGACCGGCCGCCGGGGTCACGAACGGACCGCCCACCGGACTCACTCACAGACCGCCCACCGGACTCACTCACAGACCGCCCACCGGACTCACTCACAGACCGCCCACCGGACTCACTCACAGACCGGCCGCCAGGTTCACTGACGGACCGCCCGCCGGGGTCACCGACGGATCGGCCGCCTGACCCCCGGAGGGACCCGCTGTCGAACCAGCCGTCGAACGCGTCGTCGGGCCCGCTCCGCGGACCCCGGTCCGCGTGGAGGGCGGTCGTGCTTCCGGTCTCCGGGAACGCTCGGGTGTCGCCCCCCGCCAGGGGAAGGTTCCGGGTCGTCGCTGCGACGTCGGACCGTTCTGGTTGGGCGTCTTCTCGCCACTTCTTCACGCGCGCACATCCCCCCACGGGACAGTTCCGGGTGCGCTCACGACACCGAGCACCCGTCGATCGAACCGAGCCCCCACCCGGCCCGAGCGCCCCCTTTACCACAGCGTGCTCGGGCCACGAATGTAGCGCACGCGGAGGATGTGTGGTCACCGCGTATCAGTTCCCGGCACACATCACATCCTCATCCATGGCCGGAATCCATCCCCCGGCGGGCCGCCGCAGCCATCCGTGCGCGGCGGCGACCTCGGCCGCCGCCCGCCGCAGCGCGTCGAACCCGGGATGGACCAGCCCCTTTCGCCACACGAGTGAGACGGGCGAGAGCGGCACCGGACCGACCAGTCGGCGCAAAACCGTGCGTGGCATGGCCGGAAAGTCCACCACGGCGAGAATCGGGTGCCCCGTCTTCGCCATCATCCGCTCGAACTCCTCGTCCCCGACGGCCAGCGGAAGGGGCGGCGCGAGCCGGATGTCCCACTCCTCGAAGAGGCGGCGCGCGAGATCGGTCCACTCGGGGGTGCGCGGATTGCCGGCCCCGGCGTACACGGTCTCGCCCGCGAGCGCGGCCGTCGGCACCGCCTCCAGGGAGGCCAGCGGATGGTCGTCGGGCAGCACCAGGGCCATGGGTTCGTAGCGGACCGGCTGCTGTTCGAGTCCGGCCCGCAGCACCGGGTCGAGGCCCGCGAACCGGCCGAAGGACGCGTCGAGCCGGCCCGCGAGGAGTTCGGCCGCCGCCCCGGTCAGCCCGCTCTCGTAGCGGGCCATCAGCTCGTGTTCCGGGGCGAGTTCGCGGGCCCGGTGCAGCACCCGGCGGCCGGTGGCCAGGCCAGGCGAGTTCAGGTCGACCAGCAGGGGCCGGGCCCGGCCGGCGGCCGCGAGCAGGTCGTCCTGGGCGGCGAGCACCCGGCGGGCGTACGGCAGCAGGCGCGCGCCGTCGGCGGTCAGCGTCACCTGCCGGGTCGTCCGCAGGAACAGTTCGGCGCCCAGCTCCCGCTCCAGCCGCCGTACGTCCCGGCTCAGCGCCTGCTGGGCGACGTACAGACGGGCGGCGGCCCGGGTGAAGTGCAGTTCCTCGGCGACGGTGACGAAGGCGCGCAGGAGGCGGGGGTCGGGATGAGCGGGAGCGGGCACATCCGGAATCTACAACGGATGTGCGTGAATCCGCATCGAACAGGTGTTGGACCCCAAGGCCGCCCCCGGACGACGGTGGCCCCATGCCCGCGACCCCCGCCGAACCCGAGACCGAGCCGTCCCCCCGAGCGCCGTCGAAGGCGCCCGCACCGCCGTCCCCCGAAGCATCACCGAAGGCGCCCGCACAGCGGGCTGCCGCGCCGCCGCCTCGGCAGCAGCCGGAAGCGGCCCGCGACACACCCGCCGACCCCCGGCCCGAGACACCCGCAGCCCCCCGGCCCGAGACAGCCTCGGCCCCCCGATCCGCCACGCCCTCGGAACTCCTCCCCGAGTCACCCTCGGCATCGCACCGCGCAGCACCCCGCACGGCACCCGCCGCACCACCGGCCGGAACACCCCACGAGCCCCTGCCCCACACCCCCGGCCGAACAGCCACCCCAGCCCCCGCCACGCCCCGCACCGAGGCATCCCCTCGACAGACCGGCCCAACTCCCGCCAGGGCAACCCCCCTTGCCCCCTACCGTCGGCTCTTCGCCCGCCCCGGGGTCCGGGCCTTCACCGTCGGGAATCTGGTCGCCCGGCTGCCGATGGGCATGTTCAGCGTGAGCGCGGTGGTGATGATCGCCGGCGCCCGGGGCTCGTACGCGCTCGCCGGCGCCGTCACCGCGGCCGGTCTCGGAGCGACGGCGGTGGCCGGGCCGTGGCTCGCGCGGCTCGTCGACCGGCACGGGCAGGCCCGTATCGCCGTACCGGCCACGGTGTGCGCGGTGCTGGGCAGCCTCGCCCTGCTGCTGTGCGTGCGCTACGACGCCCCGGACTGGACCCTGTTCGCCGCGTACGCGGCCACCGCCGCCACCCCCAACATCGGCGGACTGTCCCGGGCCCGCTGGGCGCACCTGCTGCGGGACGACCCCGGCGCCCTGCACACCGCGAACTCCTTCGAACAGGCCGCGGACGAGCTGTGTTTCATGCTAGGCCCGGTGCTGGCGTCCTTCCTGACCGGGACGTTCTTCCCCGAGGCGGGCACGCTCACCGGGGCGGTACTGCTGCTCGCGGGCATGCTGGTGTTCGCGGCGCAGCGGGCGACCGAGCCGCCGCCGCGGGCGGTGCGCCGGGGCCGTTCGCCGCTGCGCGCCCCGGGTTTCCCGCCGCTGCTGGTCTGTTTCGTCGCCACCGGCGCCGTCTTCGGCTCGATGGAGGTCGTCACGATCGCCTACGCGGACGGGCAGGGCCACCGGTCCGCGGCCGGGGCGGTCCTCGCCCTCCAGGCGGCGGGCTCGTGCGCGGCCGGGCTGTGGTACGGGGCGCGCGGCCCGGCCCGCCCGCGGCTGCCCAGGTGTCTGCTCGCGATGACCGCGCTGATGCCGCTGCCGCTGCTCGCGGCCGGCGTCTCGGGATCGCTGTGGGCGCTGGCGGCGGCCCTGCTGGTGGCGGGCATGGCGACCGCGCCGACGATGGTCACCGCGATGACGCTGGTGCAGCGGCAGACCCCCGAGGGCCGGCTGAACGAGGGGATGAGCCTCGTGGTCACCGGGCTGCTCCTCGGCATCGCCTGCGGCTCCGCGGGCGGCGGCTGGGCCGCACAGCACGCCTCGCCGACGACGGGCTTCGCGGTGCCGGCCGCGGCGGCCGGCACCGCGCTGCTGATCGCCTCGGCCAGCGCACGGCCACGATCGTCACGACGCCTCCGTCGAATCGCTTGAATCAATTACCGCCGCACCCATTGACGCACCTCACGGCCCCACCTACCTTCCCCCGTCGAAGCGCTTCGACGCCGGGTGGCGAACTGGTTCGACGGGACCGGTGCCCCGCTGCATGGCGACCCCAGAACCATCCGACTCCCCTGGAGGCACAGGATGTTGACGGCACGAAGGCGTGTGGCGGCCGCTGCGGTGATCCTCTCCGGGTCCCTGCTGTCGACCGCCTGCGGCGGCTCGGACGGTGGCTCCTCCGACGGCGGGACGCTGCGGCTGTGGCACTACGAGGCGCCCAACAGCGCGATGGGCCTGGCCTGGAAGGAGGCCATCAAGGAGTTCGAGGCCCGGCACCCCGGGGTCACGGTGAAGTTCGAGGAGAAGGGGTTCGAACAGATCCAGAAGACGGCGCCGATGGTGCTCAACTCCTCCGACGCGCCCGATCTCATGGAGTACAACAAGGGCAACGCGACGGCGGGCCTGCTCTCCAAGCAGGGCCTGCTCACCGATCTGACCGCCCAGGCCACCGACCGCGGCTGGGACAAGAAGCTGAGCGCGGGCGTGCGCACGACCAGCCGGTACGACACGAACGGCGTGATGGGCTCCGGCGCGTGGTACGGCGTGCCCAACTACGCCGAGTACACGATGGTCTTCTACAACAAGGACCTGTTCGCGAAGTACGGCATCGCCGAGCCGAAGACGTTCGACGAACTGACCGCCGCCATGGACGCGTTCGTACGCAAGGGCGTCACCCCGCTCGCCAACGCGGGCGCCGAGTACCCGGCCCAGCAGTATCTGTACCAGCTGGCCCTGTCCAAGGCCGACCGCTCCTGGGTCGACGCGTACGAGCTGTACAAGGGTGAGAACGACTTCCACGACGCCGCCTGGACCTACGCGGCCACCACGTTCGCGGACTGGGTGAAGAAGGGCTACATCAGCAGGACGTCCAGCGGTGCGAAGGCCGAGGACGCGGGCGTGTCCTGGATCCGCGGCAAGGCGCCGATCCTGTTCTCCGGCAGCTGGTGGTTCGGCCGCTTCGAGGACGAGGCGACGTTCGACTGGGACACCTCGCTGTGGCCGGGCTCGGAACTGACCCTCGGCTCCGGCGGCAATCTGTGGGTCGTCCCCAAGGGCGCGAAGAACAAGGAACTCGCCTACGATTTCATCGACATCACCCTGTCGAAGAAGATCCAGAACCTGCTCGGCAACAAGGGCGCCGTCCCGGTCGCGGCCGACGCCTCGGCCATCACCGAGCCGAGGGCCAAGGCCCTCATCTCCGACTTCAACACCCTGACCGCCCGGGACGGCCTGGCCTTCTACCCGGACTGGCCGGTCCCCGGCTTCTACGACACCCTGGTCTCCGAGACCCAGAAGCTGATCACGGACAGCGAACGGCCGGACGCCTGTCTGAGCCATCTGCAGACGGCGTACGACAAGGGCGTACCGGGCCGATGACCGTCACCGTCGCACGCGGCGGGCGGCCGGCGAAGGCCCGGCACCGCGCCGGGCCCCCGCCCCGGCGCCGCGACTCCTACGCGCCGTTCCTGCTGCCGGGAGCGCTGGCGTTCCTCGTGGTGATCGTCGTCCCGTTCCTGATGAACACCGGCGTGAGCTTCACCGACTGGCAGGGGGTGGGCACCCCCGACTGGTCCGGGCTCGCCAACTACCGCGAGCTGCTGGGCGACGCCGAGTTCTGGGCCTCGTTCCGGCACAGCCTGTTCATGGTCGTCGCCATGGCGCTGGTGCCGACGGCGCTCGGACTCGTCCTGGCCGCCGCGCTGTTCGACTACATCGGCAAGCATTTCGGCTCCCGCATCGTGGTCGTGCTGCGGGCCTGCTTCTATCTGCCGCAGGTGCTGCCGATCGCGGTCGCCGGCATCGTCTGGAGCTGGATCCTCGCCCCGGACGACGGCACGCTCAACGCCCTGCTGAAGGCCGTCGGGCTCGGCTCCTGGCGGCAGGACTGGCTCGGCGACCCGGACCTCGCGCTGTACAGCGTGATGGGCGTGATGGTGTGGGTGCAGCTCGGCTTCCCGCTGGTCGTCTTCATGGCGGGTCTGCAACGGGTCGACCCGCAGCTGTACGAGGCGGCCGAACTGGACGGCGCCGGCTGGTGGCGCCGCTTCCGGCACATCACGCTGCCGCAGCTCCGCCCGGAGATCCATGTGGTGCTGACCTGGTGCACCGTGGCCGCGCTCAAGGTGTTCGGCGCGGTGTACGTGCTGACGAAGGGCGGGCCCGGCGGGGCGACCGACGTGCCCTCCTACTTCTCCTTCACCACGTTCTTCGAGAAGACCCAGGTCGGCTACGGCGCGGCGATCTCCACCGTGCTCACGGTCCTCATCCTGGCCCTCAGTCTGCTCGGGCTGAGGCTCCAGAGCCGCGCCGAGGACGCCGAGGACGCCGGGGACGCCGGGGACGCCAGGGACGCCAGGGACGCCAGGGAAGGGAGTCGGGCATGACCGGAGCGCTGCGCCGCTACCCGGTGCTGATCGCCCTGTGCGTGGCGGCCCTGTTCATGGTGGTGCCGTTCGTGATCGTCGCCGTCAACGCGGTCAAGTCACCGGCGGAGTACTCCCAGCACGGCCCGCTCAGCCTGCCCGACGGCGTCCACCTGGACGGTCTGAAGGACTTCTGGCAGCGCGTGGACTACGGCCGAAAGCTCCTCAATTCCGTGCTGATCAGCGGCTCGGTGGCCATCCTCGCGGTCGTCGTGTCGGTGCTCAACGCGTATGCGATCGGCATCGGCCGGATCAAGGGCCGCACCTGGGTGCTGGCGTTCTTCGTGCTCGCGAACACGCTGCCGCAGGAGGCGCTGGTCTATCCGCTCTACTACCTGAGCAAGCAGGCGGGCCTGTACGACACCCGGATCGGCGTGATCATCGTGTTCACGGTGATCCAGGCGGCCTTCGGCACGTATCTCCTCTCCTCGGTGCTGGGCCGGTTCCCGCGGGAGATCATCGAGGCGGCCCGCATCGACGGGGCGGACACGTGGCAGGTGCTGTGGCGGATCGTGGTCCCGGTCAGCCGCCCCACCCTCGGTGTGCTCCTGGTGTTCTTCTTCGTCTGGACCTGGAACGAGTTCCTGCTGCCGCTGGTCATGCTGGTCTCCAACGACAACCAGACCGTGTCGGTGGCGCTCGGCGTCCTCCAGGGCCAGCGTCTGATGGACGCCACCATGACCAGCGCGGCGGCCCTGCTCGGTGTGCTGCCGGCGGTCGTCTTCTTCCTCGTCTTCCAGCGCACGCTCATCCGCGGGCTCGCCGCGGGTGCCGTCAAGTAGGGAGCCCCTGTGAAGTTCACCGACGGCTACTGGCTGTTGCGCGAGGGCGTCACCGCCGCCCACCCGGTCGAGGTGCTGGACGTCACCGCCGCCGGGGACGCCCCCTCCGGGCAAGGCACGCTGGAGATCCACGCGCCGACCCGGCCCGTCCGCCACCGCGGCGACCTGCTGAAGGGACCGGTCGTGACGATCAGTGTCCATGCCCCGATGGCCGACGTCATCGGCATCACGTTCACCCACTTCGAGGGCGAGCAGCCGCGCACCCCCCGTTTCGAGGTGCGACGGCAGGAGTGCGCGGCGCAGGTCTCGTACGACGACGAGCACGCGATGCTCACCTGCGGCGCGCTGTCGGTCCGGGTGGCCCGCACCGGCCCCTGGCGCATCGACTTTGTGGCCGGTGGGCGCACCCTGACCGGCAGCGGCCCCAAGGGCATGGGCATCATGCGGGACGCGACCGGCGCGCACTATCTGCGCGAGCAGCTGGACCTCGGCGTCGGGACCGGCGTCTACGGTCTGGGCGAGCGTTTCGGGCCGCTCGTCAAGAACGGCCAGGTCGTCGACATCTGGAACGCCGACGGTGGCACGGCCACCGAACAGGCTTACAAGAACGCCCCGTTCTATCTCACCGACGCCGGCTACGGCGTCTTCGTCGACCATCCCGGCAAGGTGTCCTTCGAGGTCGGTTCGGAGTCCGTGTCCCGGGTCCAGTTCAGCGTCGAGTCACAGCAGTTGACGTACTACGTCATCCACGGCCCGGACCCGAAGGACATCCTGCGCAAGTACACCGCCCTCACCGGCCGCCCTGCCCTGCCGCCCGCCTGGTCGTTCGGGCTGTGGCTGTCGACGTCGTTCACCACGTCGTACGACGAGGAGACGGTGACGTCCTTCATCGAGGGCATGCGGGAGCGCGAACTGCCGCTGTCCGTCTTCCACTTCGACTGTTTCTGGATGCGCGAGTTCCACTGGTGCGACTTCCGCTGGGATCCGCGGGTCTTCCCGGACCCGGAGGGCATGCTGGCGCGGCTGAAGGAGCGCGGCCTGCGGATCTGCGTGTGGATCAACCCGTATATCGCCCAGCGCTCCGCGCTGTTCGCGGAGGGCAAGGCCCTCGGGCATCTGCTGAGGCGGCCGGACGGCGCCGTGTGGCAGTGGGACCTGTGGCAGCCCGGCATGGCGCTGGTGGACTTCACCAGCCCGGCCGCCCGCGACTGGTACGCGGCGAAGCTGGAGGCGCTGCTCGCGCAGGGCGTCGACTGCTTCAAGACCGACTTCGGCGAGCGCGTCCCGCTCGACGTGGCCTGGGCCGACGGCTCCGACCCGGAGCGGATGCACAACTACTACGCCTACCTCTACAACCGCACAGTCTTCGACGTGCTGCGCAAGCACCGGGGCGAGGGCGAGGCGGTGGTGTTCGCGCGGTCGGCGACCACCGGGAGCCAGCGGTTCCCGGTGCACTGGGGCGGCGACTGCGAGGCGACGTACGAGTCGATGGCCGAGTCGCTGCGCGGCGGGCTGTCGCTGGGGCTGTCCGGGTTCGGCTTCTGGAGCCATGACATCGGCGGCTTCGAGGGCACCCCGACGCCCGCGCTGTTCAAACGGTGGATCGCCTTCGGTCTGCTGTCCTCGCACAGCCGGCTGCACGGGTCGTCGTCGTACCGGGTGCCGTGGCTGTTCGACGAGGAGTGCGTCGACGTGCTGCGGCACTTCACCCGGCTCAAGCTGCGTCTGATGCCCTACCTCTACGAGGCGGCGCGCACCGCTCATGAGGAGGGTGTGCCGGTGATGCGGGCGATGGTCCTGGAGTTCCCGGACGACCCCGGGTGCGCGCATCTGGAGCGGCAGTACATGCTCGGCCCGGATCTGCTGGTCGCGCCGGTGTTCAGCGACGAGGGGGACGTGACGTACTACGTGCCCGAGGGCACCTGGACGCGCTTCGCCGACGGGCGGACGGTGACCGGGCCGCGCTGGGTGCGTGAGCGGCACGGTTTTCTGAGCGTGCCGCTGCTCGTGCGGCCGGGCGCGGTGATCCCGGTGGGCGCGGTGGACGACCGGCCGGACTACGACCACGCCGACGGGGTCACGCTGCGCGCGTTCCGGCCGGCCCGCGGCGCACAGGTGACGGTGCGGGCCGGGGAGGTGACCTTCACCGTCGTACGGGAGGGCGACACGCTGCGGGCCTCGGCCGGCGATCCCTCGCGGCCCTGGGCGCTCGCGGCCGGGGAGCGGACCGCGCGGGCCCGGGCCGGTACCGGTTTCCTCACGGTGGAGCTGGGCTGATGGTCAAGATCACCGATGTGGCGCGGCACGCCGGGGTCTCCCCGAGCACCGTCTCCTACGCCCTGAGCGGCAAGCGCCCCATCTCCGAGGAGACCCGACGGCGCATCGCGGCGTCCATCCGTGAGCTGGGCTACCGCCCGCACGCCGGCGCCCGCGCCCTGGCCGGCAGCCGCTCGGGCGTTCTCGCTCTGGTGGTCCCGCTGCGCCCGGGCATCCATGTGCCGGTGGTCATGCGGTGCGCGGTGTCGGTGGTGACCACGGCCCGGCGCCACGGCCACGATGTGCTGCTGCTCACCCAGGAGGAGGGCGAGGAGGGGCTGCGGCGGGTCGCGGACACCGGGCTGGTGGACGCGCTGATCGTGATGGATGTCGAGCTGCACGACCCCCGGCTGCCGCTGCTGCGCTCGTGGGGCCGGCCGTCCGTGCTGATCGGGTTTCCCGCCGAGCCCGCGGGCCTGACCTGCGTGGACCTCGATTTCCAGGCGGCCGGTGAGCTGTGCGTGGAACGGCTGGCGGGGCTCGGGCACCGGGTGGTGGCGCTGGTCGGCTCGCCGCCCGAGGTGTATGTGCGCCGGACGGGGTTCGCCGAGCGGGTGGTACGGGGCTTCACCGCGGCGGCCGACCGGCGCGGGCTCGTCTCGGCCGTCCATCCGTGCGAGGCCACGCCCGCCGCGGCCCGCCGGGTCGCCGAGCGGCTGCTGCGCGAGCAGCCCGCGCTGACCGGGGTCGTCGTGCACAACGAGGCGGTGCTGGAACCGCTGGTCGATGCCTTCGGACGGCTCGGGCTGCGGGTTCCCGGCGATCTGTCCGTCACCGCGATCTGCCCCGACGAACTCGCCGGGTCGCTGCGCGTCCCGGTCACGTCGGTGGCCGTGCCGTCCGCCGAACTCGGCGAGCGGGCGGTGGAGTTGCTGATGGGGAAGCTGGCCGGCGCCGAGGTACCGGAGGCGACGCTGCTGGCGCCCCGGCTGACCGAACGCGCCACCACCCGGCCCCGCGCGGCGCCCTGAGCGCGGCGCGCCGTGGCGACGGCCCGTCGTGGCCAAGCCCCCGCTCGCGCGGCGCAGTCGGGTGACAACGACGAAGGCGGCGTGCGCCTGTGGGCGCACGCCGCCTGTCGTGTCCGTGGAGATGGCGGGAATCGAACCCGCGTCCAACGGTGCGGAACCAGGGCTTCTCCGTGTGCAGTCCGCTGCGCTTTTCTCAGCCCCGGAGATCACGCGGACAAGTCTCCGACGGGCTCAGTCACTGTGTGGTTTCCCTCTTCACCCCGTGACCGGGATCGAGGTTTAGTCCCCTAGCTGATGCCAGGATCCGGGTCGGGAACAGCCCCGGGCTGACACTCCCTTTAGTAGGAGGCTCGCTCTTGCTGCCTATCAGGCAGCGAGGGCGAAGGCCTGCTGGGAGGAATCGCGCTTGGTATTGGCGATTATTTTTTTCGGCCTGTGGTTTACGAGATCATGGCCGCTTCCTCGACACGCTTCCCCTGCTTCGACAGCCGCTGTCGAAACCGATCATCCCCATGTTCATTTTTCAAACCGCGCACCCGCCCCGGGGTGCGCTGCCATCGTACGTGACCAACGCACCCGCGTGCCAGCGTATTCCCGCCGGCCGGTCAGGACTGGCCGCGCTGCCTGCGCCGGGCCGCCGCCATCGCGCGGTCCGCCTCGCGCCGGTCCTGCTTCTCGCGCAGCGTCTGGCGCTTGTCGTACTCCTTCTTGCCCTTGGCGAGCGCGATCTCGATCTTGGCCCGGCCGTCCTTGAAGTACAGCGCGAGCGGCACGATCGTGTGACCCGTCTCCTGGGCCTTGGACTCCAGCTTCTCGATCTCCGCGCGGTGCAGCAGCAGCTTCCGCTTGCGGCGGGCGCTGTGGTTGGTCCAGGTGCCCTGGGTGTACTCCGGCACATGCACGTTGTACAGCCATGCCTCGCGCGCGTCGAGCTGTACGAAGCCGTCGACCAGCGAGGCCCGTCCCTGGCGCAGCGACTTCACCTCGGTCCCGGTGAGGACCAGACCGGCCTCAAAGGTGTCGAGGATGTGGTAGTCGTGCCGCGCCTTCTTGTTCTGCGCGATCAGCTTGCGCCCTTTTTCCTTAGCCATAGTGCCGACCATTTTCGCACCATGGAGGGGGTGCGGGGGAAGCCGATAAACGGTGGCGCTACGAGGGGTCGCCGAGCCCGCCGAGCACGGTCTCGGCCCGCTCCAGCGCCCGCTGGCCGGCCACCAGGTCGGGGGTGATGCCCCGGCCGTCGACGGTGTGCCCGGAGGGGGTGCGGTAGTGGCCGACGGTCAGCTCGGCGACGGAGCCGTCGGGCAGCCGGGTCGGCATCTGGATCGCGCCCTTGCCGAAGGTGCGGGAGCCGACGACGACCGCGCGGCCCCGGTCCTGGAGTGCGCCGGTGAGCAGTTCGGCCGCGCTCATCGTGCCGCCGTCGACGAGCGCGACCAGGGGTCTGGTGGTGTCGCCGCCGTTCTCGGCGTGCAGGGCGCGCTGCTCGCCGTCGACGTCGTAGGTGGCCACGAGTCCGCCGTCGAGGAAGGCGGAGGCCGCGGTGACGGCCTCGGTGACCAGGCCGCCGGAGTTGCCGCGCAGGTCGAGGACGATCCCGGCGCCGGCCGGGGTCCGCCGCACGGCGCTGCGCACGACGTCGCCCGCGCCCTTGGTGAAGGCGTCGACCTTGATGACGGTGACGTCCGCGGAGGGCCTGCGGAC
The DNA here is from genome assembly GCF_057537855.1 of Streptomyces diversicolor. Taxonomy (NCBI): domain Bacteria; kingdom Bacillati; phylum Actinomycetota; class Actinomycetes; order Kitasatosporales; family Streptomycetaceae; genus Streptomyces; species Streptomyces diversicolor. The sequence continues at coordinate 69,248 of NZ_BAAJXA010000037.1, read as the reverse complement.
GGTCACGGAGTCGGTGGACAGCCGGGCCCGGCGCAGGGTCTCGCTCCAGGTGCGCGCGCCGCGCTCCAGGCCGAGCCGGACGGCGGTGCCCGCGGGGGCGTCCAGCGCGTCGCCGCGCAGCAGGGCGACCACCTCGGTGACCGGCCGCCCGTCGACCGCGGTGCCGTCGACGCTGCGCAGCCGGTCGCCCTTGCGGATCCGGGCGGCGTCGGCGGGCGAGCCGGGCTGCACCCGGGTCACCTCGATACGGCCGTCACCCGCGCGCCGCGCCCACAGGCCGACGCCGGTGTACTGGCCGTCGAGGGCTTCCTCGAACTCCTGGTACTCGCCCCGGGAGTAGACGGCGCCCCAGCGGTCCCCGCTGCGGCTCACCGCCCGTTCGGCCGCCTCCATGGGGGACTTGCCGTCGGCCATGGCCTCGGCGGCGGCCTTCTGGACGGCATCGGGCCGGACGGTCGCGCGGGCCGCGTCCTGGGGGGCGGCCCCGCGGCCGGAGCCGGCGGGGTCGGGGAAGGAACCGGTCGCGGCGCCGGTGACGAGCGCACCGGCGAAGACCAACGTCAGGGCCGCCCCGCGGCGGAAGCGGCGGGACTGACAGAGGGGGTCGCGGCCTGACATGCCGGTGAGTCTAGGACAACGCGAAGGGCCGTACGGCCGGTTGACCGCACGGCCCTCTTGGCGTGCGTCACACCTTCAGGTACTTGCGCAACGCGAAGAACGCGGCAAGCGCGGGCATCAGCAGGCTCGCTGCGAGGATCAGCGGGAGCTTGGTGAACACGGCGTCCCAGCCGATGAAGTTGATGAGGTTCAGCTTGGACGACAAGGCCATGCCGTGGTCGATGGTGAAGTACCGCCCGAGCACGAGGAAGACGCAGGCGAGACCGCCGCCGATGAGCCCGGCGACCGCGGCCTCCATGATGAACGGTGCCTGGATGTAGAAGCCGGACGCGCCGACCAGACGCATGATCCCGGTCTCACGCCGACGGCTGAACGCCGAGACGCGCACGGTGTTGACGATCAGCAGCAGGGCGACGATCAGCATCAGCGCCATGACGCCGAGGGCCGCACTGTTCATCAGATTGAGCAGACCGAACAGATTGTCCAGGATGCCCTTTTGGTCCTGCACCGACTGCACGCCGTCACGCCCGTTGAAGGCGGTCGCGATGACCTGGTACTTCTCCGGGTCCTTCAGCTTGATCCGGTACGACTCCTGCATCTGGTCCGGGGTGAGCGAACTGGCCAGCGGGGAGTCGCCGAACTGCTGCTTGTAGTGCTTGTACGCCTCGTCCTGCGACTCGTAGGTGACCTTCTGGACGACCGGCATCTTCTCCAGGTCGGCGAGGATCTGCTTCTTCTGGTCCTCGGTGGCCGCGCCCTTGGCGCAGTTGGGGTCCGACTCGGCGTCGCTCTTGTTGCAGAGGAAGATCGAGACGTTGACCTTGTCGTACCAGTAGCCCTTCATGGTGGTCACCTGGTCGCTCATCAGCAGCGAGCCGCCGAACAGGGCCAGGGACAGGGCGACGGAGACGATGACGGCGAAGGTCATCGTCAGATTGCGGCGGAGACCTACACCGATCTCCGACAGTACGAACTGGGCGCGCATGGCGTCGGATCAAGCCTTTCCGTGGATCTCGTGCGGTGTCAGTGCTGGTAGCCGTAGACGCCGCGGGCCTGGTCGCGGACGAGGCGTCCCTTCTCCAGCTCGATGACGCGCTTGCGCATCTGGTCCACGATGTTCTGGTCGTGCGTCGCCATCACCACGGTCGTGCCGGTCCGGTTGATCCGGTCGAGCAGCTTCATGATGCCGACGGAGGTCTGCGGGTCGAGGTTGCCGGTGGGCTCGTCGCAGATGAGCAGCTTGGGCCGGTTGACGAAGGCGCGCGCGATGGCCACGCGCTGCTGCTCACCACCGGACAGCTCGCCGGGCATGCGCTCCTCCTTGCCGCCGAGCCCGACGAGGTCGAGCACCTGCGGCACGGACTTGCGGATCTCTCCGCGCGACTTGCCGATGACCTCCTGGGCGAAGGCCACGTTCTCCGCGACCGTCTTGTTCGGCAGGAGCCGGAAGTCCTGGAAGACCGTACCGAGCTGGCGCCGGATCTGGGGCACCTTCCAGTTGGAGACGCGCGCGAGGTCCTTGCCCAGGACGTGCACCTGGCCGTGGCTGCACCGCTCCTCGCGGAGGATCAGCCGCAGGAAGGTGGACTTTCCGGAGCCGGAGGACCCCACGAGGAACACGAACTCGCCCTTCTCCACTTCCAGGGACACATCCCTGAGCGCGGGGCGGGTCTGCTTGGGGTAGACCTTGGAGACATTGTCGAATCGGATCACGGATGCACCACGGGTCGCCGGGGGTAGATGTGCGTGACCATACGCGAACCGGGCGGGCGAGCGCAGTCGCCGACCGGGGTTGTGCGGAGCTTGTACATTTTTGTGCCGGGTATCGGGGGTGCACCCACCGGGTATCGGGCTTGTACGCGGGAACCGCCGGCTCGTCCGCCGGGACCGCCGGGTGCCGGTGACCCGCGCGCGCTCCGCGGGAACCTGGCACAGTGGTGAGGGGAACGTTCGCGTTCCCGTAGGCGTTGTTCGGATGACGGCCGGTGCAAGGAGGGCGAGCGCATGACGTACGACCGGTTGGTGTGCGCGAACTGCGCGGCGCCTGTGAGCGAGGGCCGGTGTCCCGTGTGCCGGGCCAACCGCGAGCGGCTGCAGCAGCAGGGCTTCTTCCAGGACGGCTTCTTCGCCGGCCTGAACCCGATGGCGCTGATCGCGCTGCTTGCGGTGCTGATCGCCGCGGTGGCGCTGCTGGCGCACCAGACCGCGTGAGCGGACCACAGAGCGGCTGAGGACGGCCGAAGGGCCCGGAGCGGCAGGCTCCGGGCCCTTCGTCACCGCGTCACACGTACGGACCGTACGAACGCGACTACGTTCCGTCACGCTCAGGCGGCGGCGCCACCCCGGCCGCCCGCGAGGCGCGGCAGGACACGGAAGGCGACACCACCAGCGATCATGGTGGCGGCGCCCGCGATCAGGAACGCGGTCTGTCCGGCACCCGTCTCGGCGAGCTCGTCGCCGCTGCCCTGGGCCTGGGCGCCAGCGGCCGGGGTGTCCGGGCCGGTGCCGGTCAGGGCGGAGGAGCCGCCCTCCTGGGCCGAGCTGCCGGAGCCGCCCTTGGGGTCGGTGTTGCTGTTGCCACCGCCGTTGCCGTTCCCATTGCCGTTGCCGCCGCCGTGGGTCGGGTCGGAGGTGGGCTCCTCGGTCGGCTCGGTGGGCTCCTCCGTGGGCTCGGTGGGCTCCTCCGTCGGCTCCGTCGGCTCGTCCGAGGGGCCCGAGGACTCCGTCGGCGACTCCGGGGTGGTCGGGATGCCGGTGTCGGTGGGGTCCGGGCTCGGCGACTCGTCGGCGGCGCAGAGGATGCCGAGCAGGCACTCCTCCGACTCGCTGGCGGAGGCGGCGCCGGCCGCCGTCAGCGAGGCGCCGGCCGCGATCACGGCACCGGCCGCGATCCGCGCGATCCGGATCCGCGTCTTCTTGGTCATCTGGTTGCTACCCCCAGTAGCTGATGGTCAGTGTGCGGCGCATGGGGCCGGCCGTGATCGACGGGGGTAGCCGGTGAAGTCCGTGTTCCATCAGGTCCTTCACGCCCCCCGGTTCACATGCGCCCCAGAGATACGCATGGCACGCTTCACCCTTCCCATTTTCCAAGGGATCGTCAAGGCCGTTGCGTGCGCAATGTCCAGCGGCAGGGCATTTACGGGGAGTTGGCGCCTGTGACGGTGATGTAAAACCCGGACAAATGACAACTGCCGCCCTCGGGGCGGCAGTTGTCATGGTCGACTTGGCTGCTTCGGTTACTTCTCCTGCTGCTTGCGCCAGCGAATCCCGGCCTCCAGGAAGCCGTCGATCTCGCCGTTGAACACGGCCTCCGGGTTGCCGACCTCGAACTCCGTGCGCAGGTCCTTGACCATCTGGTACGGGTGCAGCACGTACGAACGCATCTGGTTGCCCCAGGAGTTGCCGCCGTCGCCCTTGAGGGCGTCCATCTTGGCCTGCTCCTCCTGCCGGCGCCGCTCCAGCAGCTTGGCCTGAAGGACGTTCATCGCGGTGGCCTTGTTCTGGATCTGCGACCGCTCGTTCTGGCAGGAGACCACGATGCCGGTGGGAAGGTGGGTGATGCGGACCGCGGAGTCGGTGGTGTTGACGCCCTGACCGCCCGGGCCGGAGGACCGGTACACGTCGATGCGCAGGTCGGACTCGTCGATCTCGACATGGTCGGACTGCTCGACGACGGGCAGGACCTCGACACCGGCGAAGGAGGTCTGGCGGCGGCCCTGGTTGTCGAAGGGCGAGATGCGCACCAGCCGGTGCGTGCCCTGCTCCACGGAGAGGGTGCCGTAGGCGTAGGGCACCTGCACGGCGAACGTGGTCGACTTGATGCCGGCCTCCTCCGCGTACGACGTCTCGTAGACCTCGGTCTTGTACCCGTGCTGCTCGGCCCAGCGCAGATACATGCGCTGCAGCTTCTCGGCGAAGTCGGCCGCGTCGACGCCGCCGGCCTCGGCGCGGATGTTGACGAGCGCCTCGCGCGCGTCGTACTCCCCGCTGAGCAGCGTGCGGACCTCCATCTCGTCCAGCGCCTTCCTGACCGCGGCCAGCTCGGCCTCGGCCTCGGCGCGGGTGTCGGTGTCGTCCTCGGCCTCGGCCAGCTCGAAGAGCACGCCGAGATCGTCGATCCGGCCGCGCAGCGCCTCCGCCTTCCTGACCTCGGCCTGGAGGTGGGAGAGCTTGCTGGTGATCTTCTGCGCCTCGTCCGGGTTGTCCCACAGGGACGGCGCCGCCGCCTGCTCCTCAAGCACGGCGATGTCGGCCCTCATCCTGTCGAGGTCCAGGACGGCCTCGATCGACTCCATGGTCGAGGAGAGGGACTTGAGCTCTTCGGATACATCGACGACTGCCACGCCTCCAGACTAACGGCAATGGCAACCGACCTCGCCCGCCCGCCGGGTCCGCCGGCAAAGCGGCCCGTGGGGAACGTCACCACGCCACGCACCTGCATCTGAGGCCATCGCGGTACGCGGCAGCGGGCCGGGGGTGTGGTGGAGCCGCGTGATCTGCCGCCGCGGCTGGCGGGGACGGCGACACGGCGCGGCCGGACCGGCGGAGCTCCACGTGGGGAACGTCACCCGGTCGTGGACGTCTGCTGCCCCCAGCCGTCGCGGTGCGGCAGCGGGCCCGAGGTGCGCCGGACCGCACGAGCGATCACAGACCCGCCCCGAACGGCCGGCGGCACGACCCGGACCGACCGACGGCGCACCCTGCGAGGGCCGTCACGTTGTCGGCGACGCGCATGCGCCCTGCCCGGACCGACGCACGGCACCCGCCCCGACGTAGGCCGAAACACCCGCCCGACCACAGCCCCGCCCCGAATGACCGGCGGCACCACTCGGCCCGACCGGCAAAGCGGCCCCTGGGGGAACAGCCGTCGCGGCGCGGCAGCGGGCCCGAGGTGCGTGCGCCTGATCACAGCGCCGAGCCCGGTGCCGGACGGCTCGTCGCAGGGCCTGGCTCGGCCTGCGGAGTGCTTCGTCAGGGGGTTGTGGTGGGGTGCGTGGGCTGTGGGGTGGCGCCCGCGTCGTCGCCCGAGGTCGCCAGCCAGGCGCCGACGCCGATCGCCGCCGCGAGCAGCGTGCCCGCCACTGCCAGCGTCACCCGCCGGCGCCGGGCCGCCGCGCGGTGCCGGGCCGAACCGGGGCGCGGGGCGCCCGAGGCCCGGGGTACCCGCGCGGTGCCGCGGGCGCCGCCGGCCAGCTCGTCCGGCCCCGGCACCCGCATCGAGGTGTGCGTGTCCCGGTTGGAGTCCGGCTGCGCGCCCGGGACCAGCGGCACCGAGCCACGCCGGCGCGCCCGCTCCCCGGGCACCGGTGCCGCCGCCGAGGGCTCCGCGGCCTGCGGCGCCGGCTCCGCATCCGGCTCGTCCACGTCCAGCGGCGGCATCCCGGCCAGCTGGGGCAGCTGCTCCCGCAGCCGCGCCGCCAGCTCGGAGGCCCGCAGCCGCGAGGCGGGCGCCTTCGCCAGGCACTGCACGACCAGCTGCCACAGCTCGTCCGGGATGCCCGGCAGCGGCGCGACCGTCTCGGTCACATGCCGGCGCAGCACCGCGCCCGGATGGCCGCCGCCGAACGGGGTGAACCCGGCCAGCAGCTCGTACAGCACGGTCGCGAGGGCGTAGATGTCGACGGCGGCCCGCGGCGGCAGACCCTCCACGATCTCCGGCGCCAGATAGTCCGGGGTACCGATGATCTTCGTGGCGCGGGTCCGCTTGGGGGTGTCGATCAGCTTCGCGACGCCGAAGTCGGTCAGCAGCGCGGGATGCGCACCGCCGGGGCCGAGCGGCCCCTGCATGTCCAGCAGCACGTTCTCGGGCTTGACGTCCCGGTGCACCACCCCGGCCGCGTGCGCCGCCGCCAGCGCCTCAGCGACGTCCGCGACGATGGCCACCGCGGCCTCGGGGGCGAGCCGCCGCTCCCGCTCCAGACGGGTGCGCAGGTCGGTGCCGCGGACCAGGTCCATGACGAGGGCCAGGTCGTTGCCGTCGACGACGAGGTCGCGCACCGAGACGATGTGCGGGTGTTCCAGACCGAGCAGTGCCGTGCGCTCCTGCACGAAGCGTCCGACGAGCTCCTGGTCGGACGCGAGGTCTTCGCGCAGCAGCTTGATGGCGACGGGCCCGTCCGGTCCCTCGCCCAGCCACACCGTGCCGGCGCTGCCCCGTCCCAGGATCTGGTTCGCGGTGTACCGGCTGCCGATCTTCCGTGCCAAGACTGCTCCTACAGACGCGTGTTGCCGCTAAAACTACGCGTCCGAGGAGCCAACCTTCACCGCGGCGGCCGAAATCACCCGCCAGGTGTCGACAAATCCCCAGACCGAGCCCTCAGCAGGTCCAGTTGAAGTCCGCTGCGGTCAGACAGCGCCCCGAAGGGGCGCGAGGCTGTATCGATATGCGGCTCCGCCGCGCGGGCGCGACCGGCCACAACGGCGCCGCAGACGACCGACCGCACAGCGCGGCATTCCCAGCGGAGCGCCTAGTCGCCGCCGGAACCGCCCAGGTCCTTGATCCAGCCGGTCACCGTGCCGAACCAGTCGCTGAGCTGTCCCCAGTAGCTCTTGCCGGTCCCGATCCAGTCCTGGAGGGGGCTCAGCTCCCACACCAGCCAGCCCGCAACGAACAGGATGACGATCGTGAACAGGCAGCCCTTCAGACAGCCGAGACCGGGGATCTTCATCGGGTTGGCGCCGCGCTGCCGCGGCTGCCGCGGCTCGGGCGCCGGCCGCCGCGGCTCCGCCGGTGCGGGCGGCGCGTACCGCTCGGGCCGCGGCGCCGCGTACGGCTGCGGCTGGTACTGCTGAGGCTGCGGCCGGCGCCCGTAGCCGTCCGGGGGCCGCTGCTGGTGCTGGGGCGCGGGCTGCTGCTGCGGCCGGGCCACCTGGCGCTGGGGGCGGCGGCGCAGCGGGTCCTGGTCCGGGTCGAGGTACTGGACCTGGGTCTGCTCGTTGCGGTCGCGGGCGGCGCGCAGCTGGGTCTGCCAGGGGTGCGGCTGCTCGGGCTGCTGCCCCTGCGGTCCTGGCTGGTCCGGCCGACCCGGGGGCATCGGCGGCATGACGGCGGTCGGGTCGGCCGCCCCGGTGTTCGGCAGCACCGCGGTCGGATCGGCGGCGCCCGGCGGGCCACCGGAGTGCGGCAGCACGCTGGTCGCGGCATTGGGGTCGTACGCCCCCGGGGAGCCGCCCGTCGGCAGCACCTGGGTCGGGTCGGCGGCCCCGGGCACGCCCGGTACGGCGGTGGGCGCCGGGTCGGGGGCCAGCAGGGCGCCGACGCCCTCGGCGGCGGCGATCTGGGCGGAGTTGGCGTGCACGCCGATGCCCTCGGCCACGACCCGCAGGCCGCGCGCCAGGTTCTCGGCGCTGGGGCGCTCGTCGGGGTTCTTGCGCAGGCAGCGCTCTAGGACCGTCCACAGCGGGTCGGGCACGGTGGACGGGCGGCGCGGCTCGGCGCTCAGGTGCTGGTGCAGGACTTCCAGGGCGGAGCCGCCGGAGAACGGCGGGCGGCCGGTGACCAGCTCGTACAGCAGGATGCCGGCGCCGTAGATGTCGACGGCGGAGGTCTGCGGGCGGCCCTCGGCGGACTCCGGCGCGACGTACGCGGGCGTGCCGACGAACTCGTGTGTGCGGGTCAGGCCCGGGGAGTCGGCCAGGCGGGCGATGCCGAAGTCCGTCAGCAGCGGGTTCATCCGGCCGTCGTGCTGCTGGAGCAGCACGTTGGCGGGCTTCAGGTCGCGGTGGACGACGCCGTCGGCGTGGCTGGCCGCGAGCGCGTCGGCGATCTGGGCGGTCAGCAGCGCGGCGGCCACGGGCGTGAACGGGCCGTTCTCGCGCAGGTAGCGGTGCAGGTCGGGGCCCTCGACGAGGTCCATGACGAGGGCGAGCAGATCGCCCTCGACGACGAGGTCGCGCACCCGGACGATGTTCGGGTGGGTGAGCCGGAGCAGGACGGACCGCTCCCGCAGAAACCGCATGACGACGTCGGCGTCGCTCGCCAGTTCCTCCTTGAGGACCTTGATCGCGACGGTCTCACCCGGCTGGCCGGGCACGGCCGCCTCGGCGCCCGCCGTCTCCCTCTGGCGGGCTCGCCAGACGGTGCCCGTGGCGCCGCGTCCGAGCGGCTCCTCAAGCAAGTACTTGCTGCCTACCGGCCGCACGTCATGCGCTCCCTGCTGCTTGCTGGTGTTCCGATCCACTGTAGTGCCGCCCGCGGGGGCGCCACATGAGCGTTCCCATCCCTGTTCGAAGGAAAGACGCTCCCCTCGTTGTCCTGGTTGCCGAAAGGCTGCCGAACCGGGACAGGGCCGGTCTCAAATGATCAGCGGTGGGGTATCGGTCAGCCACTTCTGCGGCACCGTTCAGCCACTTTTGCGGTACCGGTCAGGCACTTTTGGGGTACCGGTCGGGCACTTTTGGGGGCAGAGCCGACCAATCAAGATCACTTACCACCGGGCCGCGGGCGCGTTGTCGGTGACAGGTGCGAGGATGCGTGCAGTACTGGCCGACGTGCTCGTGTGGGGTGGGGGAGCCCGCGCCCGTGCAGAAGGGACCGCTGACGGCGATGCAGATCCGGCTGACCGTCGTAGACCCGCTGGGCCCGTCCCCGCAGGGGGGCCGCGCCGCGCGCCGCGACGTGCTGGTCACGGCGCCCGCCGGCACCGCCCTGGCGGCGGTGACGTCGGCGCTCGCCTCGACGGTCGCCGGCGACGGGGGCACGGTCCGTGACACCGCGAACGCGCCGGTCGTGCTGTACGCCGGCGCCGAGCGGCTGGACGTACGGCGCTGCACCCTCGGTGAGCCCCCGCTGGTGGACGGCGCCGTGCTGGCCCTGGGCGCGCCCGCCGAGCCCGCGCCCCACCCGGAGCTGGACGACGCCCCGACGCAGCTGCACGTGGTCGCGGGGCCGGACGCGGGCGGGGTCCATCTGCTGCACGGCGGCCGGATCACCGTGGGCCGCTCCGCCGACGCCGACATCCCGATAGACGACCCCGACGTCTCCCGTCTGCACTGCGCCGTCACGGTCGCCGCCGACGGCCGTGTCTCGGTCGCGGACCTCGGCTCCACGAACGGCACGGCGCTGGACGGCGTGCGGGTGGCCGACCGCCCGGTCCGCTTTCCGCCGGGCGCGCTGCTGCGCATCGGCGAGTCCACCCTGCGGCTTGCTCCGTCCGGGGGGCCGGGTGCCCTGACGCGGACGGCTCCCGACGGCGAGGGCTGCGTGCGGGTGATCCCGCGCACCGGGCACGCGACGGACGCCGGGCAGATGGGATACGCCGACGGCGCCGGGGACACGGGCCTCGCCGGGTACGCCGAAGAGACCGGGCAGACCGGGTACGCGGGAGAGACCGGGTACGCCGAGGGCGCCGGGCGTGTCGAACGCGCCGCGGGCCCGCGGAGCGGGCGGGCCGCTCCGTCCGGGTCCGCCCGGCACACCCACGGCACGGCGGGCTGGGGCGCCCCGGGCACGGCACCGCGAGTCCAGGAGCACCCCCCGGCGCACCCCCCGGCGCAGCCACCGGTCGTGCCCGGACAGGGCGGCGCGCCGGGGATGGAGAGACGGGACGGCGCGCGGGACACGCACGGCCAGCGCTCCGGGGCGCGGGGCGCGGACACCCACGCCGGCCGCTTCGGGGCCGGCGGCCCCGGCATGGCCTTCGGCGGCCCCGGCCACGCGGGCGGGGCACCGGGCACACCGCCGGGCACGCGCGCGCCCGGACCCTCGGACGCCCGGCCGACGGCCTACGGCAGCGGGGCGGACGGCACCGCCCCGGTCCCGCACGCGCGGGGCGGTCACACCGAGGACACCTCGGGCGCGCGCCCGCGCGGACACCACGGCACGGACAGCACGGACGGCCCGGCCGGGGCGTACGGGACGTACGCGGTCGGCGGTGGCCCGGAGACGGACGCCCCGCCGGCCGGGGGACGCAAGGGCACTCCGGTGCGCGGCATCGACCTGCCGCCCGGTCTGCGCAGGCGCGGCGGCCTCGGCGCGTGGGCGCGGCGGCTGGCCGGGGGGCGCACGGACCCGGCGGACGGCGGCCCGGGGCCGTACGACCCGCGGGGCGCCGGCGCGTCCGGCGGTGCCGCGCCGGGCGGCCCGCTGCGGCCGGAGACCTGGCCGGACCCGGCGGCCCTGCTGCTGACCGCGCTGGGCCCGGGCCCCCGGCTGTGGGAGCGCGGTCCGGGACACCCGCAGACGCTCACGGTCCGGCTGGGCACGGCCGACGGGCCGGCACCGGGCGGCCCGGCCCCGCTCAGCGGCACGCCGGTCACCGTCGGCCTGCGCGGGGCCGGGGCGCTGGGCCTGGCCGGGCCGCGCCCGCGGCTGTCCGGGCTGGCCCGCGCGGTCCTGGCCCAGCTCGCCGCGCTGCACTCCCCCGACTGTCTGGAAATCGTCCTGATCAGCGCGGACCGGGCGCGCCCCCTGGAGGAGCGCACCGCCGAGTGGTCCTGGCTCGGCTGGCTGCCGCATGTGCGCCCGGGCCATGGCCAGGACTGCCGTCTGCTGCTGGCCTACGACCGCGAACAGGCCGCGGCCCGCACCGAGGAGCTGCTGCGCCGCCTGGAGAGCCGGCCGGCCGACGGCTCGGCACCGCCGCGGCTCTCCTCGGCCACGACCGGCGGCCGGCCGACCGGCGGCCGACCGACGGACGGCGGGACGACGGACGGCGGGACGACGGGCGGCTTCCCCGGCCCCTACACGGTCGTCGTCGTGGACGGCGATCCGGGCGGGGCTGGCCTGCGCGAGGCGGTGGCGCGGCTGGCCCTGGAGGGGCCGCGGGCCGGCACACACGTGGTGTGCCTGGCGGAGACACCGCCCGCCCCGGCCGCCGCGCCGGGCACCTACGAGGCGGCCTACGAGGCCGCGTGTGCGGTCGCGCCGACGTTCCGTGCGTGCGGCGCCGTCGCGCTGCTCGGCGGTGACGTCGCCACGGCGCTGCACCTGCTGCACGTCCCCGGGCCCGGCGCGCACGCCGCCCCGGCCGGTCCGCTCGGCCCCGGCACACCGGCCGCGGTCGACGCGGTCTCGCCCGCCTGGGCGGAGCGGTTCGCGCGGGCGCTGGCGCCGCTGCGCACGGACGGCGCGGTCGACGGGCGGCACGCGCGCGTGGCCGCGCCGCTGCCCCAGTCGGCGCGGCTGCTGGACGAGTTGGGGCTCGCCCGGGCCACGCCTGCGTCGCTGATGGCGCGTTGGGCGGACGCGGCGGACGACACCGAGTCGCCGGGCGGGCGGGCCTGGGCGGTGCTCGGCGCGGGCCCGCACGGCCCGCTCGGCGCCGACCTGGTCGCCGAGGGGCCGCATCTGCTGGTCGAGGGCCCGCCGGGCAGCGGCCGTACGGAGCTGCTGCGGGCCGTCGTCGCCTCGCTGGCCGCCGCCGAGCGCCCCGACCGGCTGGGCGTGGTGCTGATCGACGGGCGGGACGGCGTGGGCGCGGGCGGCGAAGGGCTGCGCGTGTGCACGGACATACCGCATGTCACCACCCATCTGGCCGCCAACGACCCGGTGCGCATGCGGGAGTTCGCGCAGTCCCTGAGCGCCGAGCTGAAGCGGCGGGCCGAGTTGCTGGGACGGGCGGGCTTCGCCGAGTGGCACGCGCACCGCGAGGTCTCGGGCCGGATGGTCGCGCAGCGCACCGCGCCGGGACGGCCCGCACCGGCCGGCGGCGACGACCTCGAATCCCCGCCCAGCACGACGCTGCGGCTGCGCCCCGCCGCGGCCCGGCAGGGTCGGACGGAGGCGCCGCCGCCGCTGCCCCGGCTGGTGGTGGTCGTGGACGACCTGGACGCGCTGGTCTCCCCGGCGCTCGGTTCGCCGGGCCGGCCCGCGGCGGGTTCGGTGGTGCGGGCGCTTGAGGCGGTGGCCCGGGACGGCGAACGGCTCGGCGTCCATCTGGTGGCGGCGGCCGGACCGGGCGGCCGTACGGCCGAGACGGAGCCGGCGCGGCGGGCCGCGCTCCGGGTCACGCTGGACGCGCCGTCCTCGGGACCGGACGAACCGGCGCCGGGCCGCGGCCGGTTGGCCGCGGCGGACGGTCGTGTCACCGCGTTCCAGGCCGGACGGGTCACCGGGCGGATTCCGCGTACGGCGACCCAGCGGCCCACGGTCGTCCCGCTGGACTGGCACCGCATGGGCGACCCGCCGGCCCGCCGCCCGGTACGCGAACTGGGCAATGGGCCCACGGACTTGGCGCTCCTGGCCAGCGCGGTGGAACGCGCCGCCCAACAGGTGTCGGCCACACAGGTCCCGTCCCTGCTGTAGTCGCAGGCGCCATGCATACGCGGCCGATCACGAGCCGGTCACGATCGGCGGGTTGACACCGCAGGCGCTCTTGCCGCGTTCGAGGGGCCGGGCGTAGACCGTACGGCACGGTACAGCGCTCGGACGTTCAACGGCGAACGAAGAACGGGGCAGTGATGCGCAGCAGGAGCAGCACCATCCGGACACACAGGGCCGTCACCACGCTCGCCGCTCTCCTCGCGGGGGCGCTCGCGCTCAGCGCCTGCGGAGGCGGCGACGACGACAAGAAGACCGGCGGCGGCGAGAGCAGCGGCGCCGCAGGGACGGGCGGCGGCGTCACCCTGCCGAAGCTGGACGGCGCGAGCCTGGAGGTCGCCGCCGTGTGGACCGGCGGCGAGCAGAAGAACTTCAAGCAGGTCCTCGCGGAGTTCGAGAAGCGCACGGGCGCCAAGGTCACCTTCGTCCCCGCGCAGGACCCGATCATCAACTTCCTCGGCTCGAAGATCGCGGGCGGCCAGCCGCCGGACGTCGCGCTGCTGCCGCAGCCCGGTGCGATCAAGCAGGCGGTCGACAAGAAGTGGGCCAAGCCGCTGGGCGCCGAGGCGCAGGCCCAGCTGGCCAAGAACTACGCGCAGGGCTGGCAGGACATCGGCAAGGTCGACGGCAAGCAGTACGGCGCCTACTACAAGGCCGCCAACAAGTCGCTGATCTGGTACAACGCCAAGGCGTTCGAGAACGCCGGCGCCAAGGAGCCCACGACCTGGCAGGAACTGCTGACGACCGCGCAGGCCGTGTACGACTCGGGGGTCACGCCGTTCTCGGTCGGCGGCGCCGACGGCTGGACCCTCACCGACTGGTTCGAGAACATCTACCTCTCCCAGGCGGGCCCCGAGAAGTACGACCAGCTCGCCCAGCACAAGATCAAGTGGACGGATCCCTCCGTCAAGGAGGCGCTGACCACGTTGGCCCAGGTCTGGGGCAAGAAGGACTATGTCGCGGGCGGCGCGAAGGGCGCGCTCCAGACCGAGTTCCCGGCCTCCGTCACCCAGACCTTCACCGGCGGCGACCAGCCCAAGGCGGCGATGGTCTACGAGGGCGACTTCGCGCAGGTCAACATCGGTGAGACCAAGGCGAAGGTGGGCACCGACGCGAAGGTGTTCCCGTTCCCGGCGGTGGGCTCCGCCGCGCCGGTGGTCTCCGGCGGTGACGCGGCGGTCGTCCTGAAGGACTCCGAGGCGGCCCAGGCGCTGGTCGCCTTCCTCGCCTCGGCGGACGCGGCGACGATCCAGGCGAAGCTCGGCGGCTATCTCTCGCCGAACAAGAACGTGCCGAACTCGGCGTACCCGAACGACGTGCAGCGCACGATCGCCAAGGCGCTGATCGCCGCGGGCGACGACTTCCGTTTCGACATGTCCGACCAGGCCCCGCAGTCCTTCGGCGGCACGCCCGGCAAGGGCGAGTGGAAGGCCCTTCAGGACTTCCTGATGAACCCGTCGGACGTCGCGGGCGCCCAGGCGCGGCTGGAGAAGGACGCGGCGGCGGCGTACGGGAACGGCGGCTGAGCCGGCGATGGCGTCGGCCACGGCGGCGGGGGGCCCACCGTCCCCCGCCGCGCCCCGCAACCGCAAGAGCGTGACCGGCACCCGCAGGGCGGTGGCAGCGCTCTTTCTGCTGCCCGCCCTGGTGCTGCTCGGCGCGCTCGTGGTCTACCCGATCGGGTACTCGCTCGTCCGCAGCTTCTACGACTCCTCGGGCGACGGATTCGCCGGATTCGACAACTACCGTGCCCTGTTCACCGACGACGGCATCCGCACCGCGCTGAAGAACAACATCATCTGGGTGGTGTTCGCGCCGACCGTGTCCACCGCCCTCGGCCTGGTCTTCGCGGTGCTGACCGAACGGGTGCGCTGGGGAACGGCGTTCAAGCTGGTCGTCTTCATGCCGATGGCGATCTCGATGCTGGCCGCCGGGATCATCTTCCGGCTGGTGTACGACCAGGACCCGGACAAGGGCGTCGCCAACGCGGTGTGGGTGGGGATCCACGACACGTTCGCCCAGTCGTCCGCGTTCCCGAAGGCGCACCCTGGCCGCGAGTCGCCGCTGCGGGCGGACGGCGGCGGCTTCCTCACGGCGGCGACCGTCCGCGCCGGCACCCCGGTCGCCCTGCCGCTGGTCGGTGTCGCCCCCGACCAGATGCCCGGCGACGCCCGCCCGGCTCGGGCCGCGCGGCCCGAGCCGGGGAAGGTCACCGGCACCACCTGGCAGGACTTCACCCGCGGCAAGGGCGTCGGCACGCTGGGCGCCCCCGACCCGTCCGAACTCGGCTATGCGGGCATGAAGATCGAGGCGGTGAAGGACGGCAAGGTGGTGGCCGCCACGAAGGCCGCCGCCGACGGCACGTTCACGCTGCCCGCGGCGGCCGACGGGGCCCGGCTGCGGCTCCCTGCGGACAACTTCAAGGCGCCCTACAACGGCGTCGACTGGCTGGGCCCGTCGCTGGTGACGCCGGCCATCATCGGGTCGTACGTATGGATGTGGGCGGGTTTCGCGATGGTGCTGATCGCGGCCGGGCTCGCGGGGGTGCCCCGGGAACTCCTGGAGGCGGCGCGGGTCGACGGGGCGAACGAGTGGCAGGTGTTCCGGAGGGTCACCGTGCCGCTGCTCGCGCCGGTCCTCGCGGTCGTCACCGTCACCCTGATGATCAATGTGCTGAAGGTGTTCGACCTGGTCTTCATCATCGCGCCCGGCTCCTCGCAGGACGACGCGAACGTGCTGGCCCTTGAGCTGTACCGGAAGGGCTTCTCGGAGGGCCGGCCCGGTGTCGCGAGCGCCATCGCGGTGCTTCTGCTGCTGCTGGTGATCCCCGTGATGTGGTTCAACATTCGCCGGTTGAGGCGGGAGGGGCGGCGATGACGACGCATGCCGAAGGCATCGGTGAGACGGCCCCGGGCCCGGTGGTGACGGCCCGGCGGCCGCTCGGCGCGCGGATCGCGGAGCGGCTGAGCGGCGGACTGGTCCGCGCGGTCCTGCTCGTCGTCGGCCTGTTCTGGCTGGTGCCGACGATCGGGCTGCTCGTCTCCTCGCTGCGCGCGCCCGAGGACATGAGCGCGGACGGCTGGTGGAAGGTGTTCACCGAGCCGTCCCAACTCACCTTCGACAGCTACCAGAAGCTGCTGGAGAACAGCGACATCACCAACTCCCTGGTGAACACGGTGCTGATCACGGTCCCGGCGACGGTGCTGGTCGTCGTCATCGGCTCGCTGGCGGGCTACGCCTTCGCGTGGATGGAGTTCCCGGGCCGCGACTGGCTGTTCCTCGCCGTGGTCGGACTGCTGGTGGTACCGGTGCAGGTGGCGCTGATCCCGATCGCCGAACTGTTCGGCACCATCGGGCTGTTCGGGTCGATCCTCGGGGTGGTCCTGTTCCACGTCGGTTTCGGCCTGCCGTTCGCGGTGTTCCTGCTGCGGAACTTCTTCGCGGAGATCCCGAGGGAGCTGCTGGAGGCGGCCCGGCTCGACGGCGCGGGCGAACTGCGGCTGTTCGCCCGGGTGGTGATGCCGCTCGGCGGGCCCGCCATCGCCAGCCTGGGCATCTTCCAGTTCCTGTGGGTGTGGAACGACATGCTGATCGCTCTGGTGTTCACCAAGTCGGGTGCGCAGCCGATCACGGTCGCCCTGCAGACGCAGGTCCGCCAGTTCGGCAACAACATCGATGTGCTGGCGCCGGGCGCGTTCATCTCGATGGTGATCCCACTGGCCGTGTTCTTCGCGTTCCAGCGGCAGTTCGTCTCCGGGGTCATGGCGGGCGCGGTCAAGTGACACGGCCAAACAACCAAAAAAGCACGGCGGTTGGGGGCGGGTCGGCAACGGCCCGCCCCCCGGCGGCGTGCACCGGGGGTCCCCCACTTGCCGCACAGAACCGTAACCACTTCACTCCACCGGCCGTTCCCGGGCAGAACGCCCGCGACGACCGACCCATGGATGTGCCGTGCCCAGGTTCAGTGTCATTGTCCCCGCGTACCAGGTCCAGGCATATCTGCACGCATGCCTGGACTCGGTGCTGGAGCAGTCGTACCCGGATCTCGAACTGATCGTCGTCGACGACCGCTCGCCGGACGCGAGTGGAGCGATCATCGACGAGTACGCGGCCCGTGACCCACGGGTGCGGCCGGTGCACCTGCCCGAGAACCGGGGCCTCGGCCGGGCCCGCAACGCGGGCATGACGTACGCGACCGGCGACTACCTGGTCTTCCTCGACGGCGACGACACGCTCACCCCGCGCGCCCTGGAGTGGATCGCCGACCGGATCAAGGAGACCGACGAACCGGACGTCCTGGTCTACGACTACGCGCGCACCTACTGGACGGGCGAGGCGGTCCGCAACCAGGTCGCCGCCCAGCTCACCGAGGAGGGCCAGGCCCCCTTCCGGCTCGCGGACCGGCCGGGGCTGCTGAACGTCCTGATGGTCGCCTGGAACAAGGCGTATCGCAGGGAGTTCGTCGAGGCCGAGCGGCTGTCGTTCCCGCCGGGCTACTACGAGGACACCCCCTGGACCTTCCCGGCCCTGATGGCGGCGCGGTCCCTGGCGACCCTGGACCGGGTGTGCGTGCACTACCGGCAGCGCCGCAGCGGCAACATCCTCGGCACCACGAGCCGCAAGCACTTCGACATCTTCGAGCAGTACGACCGGGTCTTCGCGTTCCTCGCCGAGCGGCCCGAACTCGCCCGCTGGCAGCCGGCGTTGTTCCAGCGCATGGTCGACCACCTGGCGACCGTGTACGGCAAGCCCGACCGGCTGCCGCCCGGCAGCCGGGCCGAGTTCCTGCGCCGCGCCCGCGCCCAGTACCTGCGCCACCGCACGCCGGGCACCCGCGTCCCGCCGCGCTCGCGTCTGCGGCACACCCTGATCCGGCTGGGCGCGCACCGCACCTACCGCGCGCTGTATCTGGCGGCGGCCCTGCGCCGGCGCGCACGAAGGTACGCCGCGGGCCTGCGCCGGGTGGTGCGCGCCGCCGTGCTGTGGCTGCACTACCGGATCCAGCTCTGCCTGCCCGTGCGCCCCGACCGTGCGGTGTTCACCGCTCACGGGGGCCGCGGCCACGGCTGCAACCCGGGCGCCCTGGAGGCCGCGTTCCGCAGGTACGCCCCGCACATCCGCACGGCGTGGATCGCCCGGCCCGAGCACCAGCACACCGTGCCGCCGGCCACCCGCCGGCTGCGGCCGGACACGGCGGCCTACTGGACGGCGCTGGCCCGCGCCAAGTACCTGGTGGTCAACGCCGACCTGGACCCGCGGCTGGTCAAGCGGCGCGGCCAGGTCTGTGTGCAGACCCGGTACGGCACCCCGCTCAAACGGATGGGCCTCGATCTGCAGGACCGCCCGGCCGCCGCCGGCGCCACGGACTTCAGGGCGTATCTGAACGACGTCGACAAATGGGACTACGTCCTGTCCGCCAACCGCCACTCCACCGTGACCTGGGAGCGGGTGTGCCCGGGCCGCTACACGACCCTGGAGTACGGCTACCCGCGCAACGACGTCTTCCAGAAGGCGACCTCGGCGGACGTGTCCCGGCTGCGCGAACAGCTCGGCATCCCCCGGGGCACCGTGGCGATCCTGTACGCGCCGACCCACCGCGACCACCGGCGCGACCAGCACCTGCTGCTCGACCCGGAGCGCCTGCTGCGCCGGCTTGGCCCGCGCTATGTGCTGCTGTTCCGCGCCCACCCCGGGCACGACGGGCCGCCGGTGGACGGCGAGCGCGTCCTCGACGTCAGCGGCCATCCGAGCGTGGAGTCCCTGTGCCTGGCGTCGGACGCGCTGGTCACCGACTACTCGTCGATCATGTTCGACTACGCCAACCTGGACCGGCCGATCGTCGTGTACGCCCCGGACCGCGAGGCGTACGAAGCGGCCCGCGGCACCTACTTCGATCTGCGCTCCTGTCCGCCGGGCGCGTACGCGCGCAGCGAGGACGAGCTGATCGACATCTTCGCGACCGGCCACTGGCGCGGCTCGCGCTCGACCCAGCTGCGGGCCGCGTTCCGGGAGCGGTTCTGCCCGTTCGACGACGGCCGGGCCGCCGAGCGGGTCGTCCGGCATGTGGTGCTGGGCGAGGCCGTGCTGCTGCCGCCGGTCACGCCGCTCGCCGAACGTCATCCGGTGCCGTCGGCGTCCTCGGCGCTCGCCGGTCCCCCGTTGGTCACCCTTCCGCAATCTTCCGGCCCGCTCACCGTCACCGACTGCCGCTGAACACCGTTGGCCCTCTCGGGAGTTCCCATGCCCTGCAGCACCTCGCGGCCCACCCCGACCCGGCCGGCCACCTGGCGGCCGACCGGGCGGCCCGGCCGCGTCCGTACGGCCTGAGTCCCGGGACCTTGGCGACCCGGGAGGCAGGTAACACAACAGAAAGAGCGCAATGCCCCGCTTCAGCATCATCGTTCCGTCCCACGGGGTCGCGGGCCGGCTGTCCCAGGCGCTGGACTCGGTCCTCGCACAGTCCTTCACCGACCTGGAGCTGATCCCGGTCTGCGACTCCCCCGACTCCCCGGCGGCGGACGTCGCCGGGGAGCACGCCGAGCGGGACTCCCGGGTGACCCCGGTGCACTCACCGCCGTCCGCCGGGCTGAGCGGGGCCCGCAACGCCGGGATGCGGGCGGCGTCCGGCGGCTATCTGCTGTTCCTGGACGGCGACGACCTCCTCCTGCCGGGCGCGCTGGCGGCGCTGGACGCCCGGCTCAGTGCGACGGGCGACGTGGACGTGCTGTACTTCGAGCACGAGCGGGCCCCCTGGTGGGAGGGCGAGCCGAGCAATCCGGCCGCCCCACTGCTGGCCGCCGCCCCCGGCGGCGCGTTCGCGCCCGCCCGCGCCCCGCGGCTCACCGGCGTACCGCTCCCGGCGTTCAGCGCCGCCTACCGCCGCTCCTTCGTCGCCGAGCACCGACTCGCCTTTCCCGACGGCCACTTCACGGATGTGGGCTGGGGCGGCCTGACGACCCTCGCCGCCGAGCGGGTCGCGGTGCTGCGCCGGGCCGTGGTCCGGCACCGGCTGCGCCGGCAGGGCAACCGGCTCAATCTGCCCGGCGCGCACCAGCGCGACCTGCTCGACCAGGTGGACCTGGTGCTGACCCGGGCAGCCGAGCGGGGGCTGGCCGGTGACCGGGCCAGGCCGCTGTTCGCACAGCTCTTCGCGGCCGTCCTGAAGACGGCTTCCCGGCCCGAGCGGCTGCCCTCCGGGCACCGGGCCTTCTTCCGCCGCGCCCACCGGCTGTACCGCCGGCACCGCCCGGCCGGTTTCCGGGTGCCGGCCGGCAGCCTGGGCGTCCAGCACCGGCTGCTCGCGGCGGGCGCCTACACGGCGTTCAGCGCGCTGCGCGCCGCCAACCGGTCGGCAACGCGGGCGGCCGAGCGCGTCCCGCGTCCCCGCGGGCTGCGCACCCGGCTGCGCTACCGGGCGCAGCTGCGCCGCCCGATCGACCCGCGGCTCGCCGTGTACTGCGCCTACTGGGGCCGCGGCTACGCGTGCAACCCGGCCGCGATCCACGCCAAGGCCCGCGAACTCGCCCCGCACATCCGCTCGGTGTTCCTGGTGGAGGCGGGCAAGGAGCACGCCGTGCCGCAGGACGTGGACCATGTCGTGATCGGCTCCCGCCGCTACTGGGAGGTGCTGGCCCGCGCCAAGTACCTGGTCAACAACGCCAACTTCGCCGAGGGCGTGGTCAAGCGGCCGGGCAGCGTGCATGTGCAGACCCAGCACGGCACCCCGCTGAAGACGATGGGCGTGGACCAGTCGACGTACCCGGTGGTGGCCGCGCAGTCCGGCAGCTTCGCCAAGCTGCTCGGCCGGGTCGACCGCTGGGACTTCAACCTGTCCTCCAACCGGCACTCCACCCAGATGTGGGAGCGTGCCTTCCCCGGCTCGTACGAGGCACTGGAGTACGGCTATCCGCGCAACGACGTGTACTACACGGCCACCGCGCGGGACGTGGCCCGTATCCGCCGGGAACTCGGCGTGCCCGAGGGCCGCACGGCCGTCCTGTACGCGCCCACCCACCGCGACCACCACACCGGTTTCGAGTCGGGCCTCGACCTGGAGGCGTTCTGCGAGGCGGCCGGCGAGGACGTGGTCGTGCTGCTGCGCGCCCACTACTTCTACGACCGCGGCCGGGCCGGGGCCGGCGGCCCGGCCGGCCGGATCATCGACGTGTCCGCGCACCGCTCCTCCGAGGACGTCTGCCTGGCCGCGGACGCGCTGATCACCGACTACTCGTCGATCATGTTCGACTACGCCAACCTGGACCGGCCGATCGTGGTGTACGCGGACGACTGGGACGTCTACCGGGAGACGCGGGGTGTCTACTTCGATCTGATGGCGGCGCCGCCGGGACCGGTGGCGCGCACACCGGAAGAGCTGGCACGCGTCTTCTGCGACGGCACCTACGCGGGGGCCGAGTCGCGGGCGCTGCGGGCCGCGTTCCGCGAGCGGTTCTGCGAGTTCGACGACGGGCGGGCCGCCGAGCGGGTGGTGCGGCGGGTGCTGCTCGGCGAGTCACCGGAGGCGATCCCGCCCGTGACGCCGCTCGCGGAGCGCGTCCCCGCCCCGGCCGCCGTGACCCCCGCAAGGAGCTGACCCGCAGTGCCCCGCTTCAGCGTCATCGTCCCCGTCTTCAAGGTGCAGGGCTTCCTGCGCGAGTGCCTCGACTCGGTCCTGGAGCAGTCCTTCGCCGACTTCGAGGTGATCGCCGTGGACGACCGCTCGCCGGACGGCTGCGGCGCGATCCTGGACGAGTACGCGGACCGCGACCCACGCGTGACCGTGCTGCACCTGCCCGAGAACGTCGGCCTCGGCCGCGCCCGCAACGCCGGACTGCCCCACGCCACCGGCGACTACCTGCTGTTCCTCGACAGCGACGACACCCTCACACCCGGCGCCCTCGGCGCCATGGCCGACCGGCTCGCCGAAGCCGACGACCCGGACGTCCTGGTCTTCGACTACGCCCGCACCTACTGGTGGGGCGGCACCCGCCGCAACGTCCTCGCCCACGTGCTGACCGAGGCCGGTGACGGCACCTTCACGGCGGCCGAACACCCCCGCATCCTGGACCTGCTGATGGTGGTCTGGAACAAGGCGTACCGCCGCGCATACGTGGCCCAGCACGACTTCCGCTTCCCGCCCGGCTACTACGAGGACACCCCCTGGACCTTCCCCGTGATGCTCAGCGCCCGGCGCATCGCGGTGCTCGACCGGATCTGCCTGAACTACCGCCAGCGCCGCCAGGGCAACATCCTGTCCACCACCAGCCGCAAGCACTTCGACGTCCACGACCAGTACGAGCGGGTCTTCGCCTACGTCGACCAGCACCCCGAACTCACCGCCTGGCGGCCGTTCCTGCACCGCAAGATGGGCGAACACTGCCTCGACATCCTCGCCAAACCCGACCGGCTGCCCCCCGCCGACAAAGCCGAGTTCTTCCGGCGCACGGCCGAACTGTTCCGCCGTCACACCCCCGAGGGGGCCCGCGTCGACGGGGAGGTCTCCGTGCTGACCGGCCCGTACCCGGTCTATGTGGCGCGGCGGCAGGCGGGGCGGGCCGGCCGGGAGCTGGCGCGGCGCGGGCTCCAGGTCAGGCGGGCCGCGGCCGGGCGGGTCAAGCGGGGCGTCTTCGCGGTGCACGCCGGCCGGCCGCTGGACCCGCACCTGGTGCTGTACTCGGCGTTCTCGCACCGCGGGGTGCTCGGCGATCCGGCCGCCGTGTACTACAAGGCGCGGGAGATCGCCCCGCGGCTGCGGGGCGTGTGGGTGGTGCGGGACGCCACGGACCGCGCGCTGGTCCCGGACGACGTGGAGCATGTGCTGCTCGACTCCCCCGCCCACCACCGGCTGGCCGCCCGGGCCACGTTCTTCGTGAACAACGTCAACTGGCCCGGCACGCTGGTCAAACGGCCCGGCAGCGTGCACATCCACACCCATCAGGGCACCCCGCTCAAGTACATGGGCGCCGACCTGCTCGACAAGCCCGGCGCCCGGCTCGGCGTCGACGTGCCGCAGATGCTGCGCCGGGCCGACCGCTGGGACCACAGCCTCGTCGCCAACCGCCACTCCGAACGCGTGTGGGAGCGCGCCTACCCCTGCCACTTCGCCTCGGCACGCACCGGCAGCCCACGCAACGACATCCTCGTCCGCGCCGCCCTCGACCCCACCAGCACCCTGGCCGGGGACGCCTTCCGCACACGGCACGGCATCCCCGCCCACCACCGCGTCGTGCTCTACGCGCCCACCCGCCGCGACTACCGCCGCGGCGGCCACGTCGACCGCATCGACCTCGCCCGCCTCGCCGCCGACCTCGGCGACGACCACACCCTCGTCGTACGACTGCACCCCACCCTGGCCACCGGCCCCGCCCGCGGGATGGGCCTCACCGAACTGCACCGGCGCGGAGTGGTCGTGGACGCCACGGACGAACCGCACGTCGAGGAGGTGATGCTCGCCGCCGACGCACTGATCACCGACTACTCCGCCCTGATGTTCGACTACGCCAACCTCGACCGGCCCATCGTCGTCCACGCCGACGACTGGCCGGCCCACACCGCGAGCCGCGGCGCCTACTTCGACATCACCACCGAAGCGCCCGGCCATGTCTCTTGTTCCTACGAGGAGTTGGCCGCGCTGTTCGCCTCCGGGCGCTGGCGGGACGCCGAGTCGGCCCGGCTCCGGGACCGATTCCGGTCCCGCTTCTGTGAGTTCGACGACGGACGGGCCGCCGAACGCGTCGTACGGACCCTGATGCTCGGCGAGACGGGCTGGACGCCGGAGCCCGATGCCGTCCGGGTGCCCGGCCCGGCCGCCGGCCGCGGCCTGCTGGCGTCGACATGAGGGCGCGCACCTGGGTGCTGCTCCTGGCCGCCGTGTTCGCGCTGCTCCAACTCGCCTCCGTCACCGGCCGGGACACCCCCGACTCGAAGAACTACGTGGCGTACGCGCTGACGCTGGGCGGCGCGGACAAGCGGGAGGCCGCTGCGGCGGCCATCGACTGGGCCTGCGCGGGCCGGGCCTCGCTCGCCCGGCGCGGGCAGAGCGTGGACGTGGTGCGCTTCCACCGGCCTGACCCCACCTCCCGGGTGGTCGCCGAGTGCCGGGCCGACGCGCTGGGGCGGGTCGAGCGGCGGCTCGCGGCCGGGCAGACGGACGGGCACATCCCGCCGTTCATGAAGCCCCGGCTCAAGCGGATCTTCGAGGTGCGGCCCGGCTACCCGGTGTTCCTGCTGCCGTTCGTCACGACGCTGGGCGTGACCTGGGGCGTGTGGACGGCGAGCGTGCTCGTCGCGGCGGCGGGCGGTGTCCTCGTCTTTCTGATCCTGCGCACCCTGGCGGTGTCCGTGCCGCTCGCGCTGACCGGGCAGGCGCTGTACTACGTCCTGCCCTGCGGCACGACGGCGATGCGGCCGATGACCGAGGGCCTGATGCTGGCGCTGACCCTGGCCGCGGTGTGGGGGTGTGCGCTGGCGCTGACCGGCCGGGTCCGGGCGGCCACGGCCCTGGCCGGTGGCGGGCTGCTCGCACTGTTCACGGTCAAGCACTCCCAGTCGCTGTTCCTCGGGCTGACCCTCGCCGTCGCGGGCACCACGGTCGTCGTGTTGCGGCGGCGACGCGGGCGGGCACCGGGGCGCGGGGCCGTGGCGATCACCGTGGTGGGGTGCTGTGCGGCGCTGGGCACCATGCTGCTGGCGCGGCTGCTGCACTATCCGGCCGAGTCCGAGAGCATGCAGGACCTGCTCACCGATCACTTCGCCCGGCCGGACCGGGCCCGCCCGTGGCCGGAGTTCCTGCATCTTCAGGGCAACTTCTGGCTGGAGTGGGCGCGGCGGCAGGCGCAGCAGCCGCTGTTCGTGGCGGCGCTGGCGGCCGGGCTGTGGGGCGCGCTGCGCCGGCCCGCGTTCGGCTGCTTCCTGCTGGCCGCGGCGGCCACCGGGTTCCTCACCCAGGCGGGCCATCCGGACATCAACATCTGGGGCGAACGGCTGATCGTGCTGGCCTGGCTGCTGCCGGTGGTCGGGGTGCCGCTGCTGCTGGAGCCGGTGCTCAGGCGGACGCTGCCGCTGCCCGCGCAGGGGCCCGGCCGGCGGCCGGCTCACTCGATGAGGTGAGCAGCGGCACGGCCGCTCACCCGGGCGATCACTCGGCAAATGCCCCGCCTCGTTCGTGTCCCGGCCCTCCGGTGACCCTCGGCGTCCTGGTCCCGCGCCCCGTGCGCGGGACCACCGCGCTACGCGCAGGCCGTCTCCGGCGGCCGAGCCCCTACCAGCCCTTCGTCCTGCTGTTCTGGCTGGCGATGACGCTGACCTACTGACGGGTGCCACCGTGCCGGCCTGCTGACCGTGCAGGCCCGCCCGGTTCCCCCGGTTCACTCGATGACCAGCTCCACCGGGACGTTGCCGCGGGTGGCGTTGGAGTAGGGGCACACCTGGTGGGCCTGCTCGACCAGCTTGCGGCCGGTGTCCGCGTCGACGGTGTCGGGCAGTTCGACCCGCAGGGTCACCTTCAGGGCGAAGCCCTCACCCTGCTTGCCGATGCCGACCTCGGCGGTCACCGCGGCGTCGCTGACGTCCACCTTGGCCTGGCGGCCGACGACGCCGAGAGCGCTGCCGAAGCAGGCCGCGTAGCCGGCGGCGAAGAGCTGTTCCGGGTTGCTGCCCTGGCCGTTGCCGCCCATCTCCGCCGGCAGGGCCAGGGCGAGGTCGATCCGGCCGTCGGAGGAGACGGCGCGGCCCTCGCGGCCGTGGGTGGCGGTGGCGACGGCGGTGTAGAGCGCGTCCATGGAAACCATCCCTCTTGAAGTCGCGTTCGTGGTCCGGCGGCTCCTTTTCCTGCCGCCCTCACGACCACAAGTAGAGCACACAATTAAATTGTGCACAACTAAATGGCGCGTCGGGCTATCCTGGAGCCATGACCGCCACCGAGACCCCCGCCGCCGAGGCGGACTGGCTCCGACTGGACCAGCAGATCTGCTTCTCCCTGCACGCCGCGTCCCGCGCCTTCAACGGCCTCTACCGCGTGCTCCTGAAGGACCTCGGACTCACCTATCCGCAGTACCTGGTGATGCTGGTGCTGTGGGAGCGGGGCGACCTGCCCGTCAAGAAGCTGGGCGAACTGCTGCGGCTCGACTCCGGGACGCTGTCACCCCTGGTCAAGCGGCTGGAGGCGGCCGGTCTCGTCCGGCGGGAGCGCAGCTCGCGCGACGAGCGGTCGGTGGATGTGCGGCTGACCGAACAGGGCGCGGCGCTGCGCGAGCAGGCGCTCCGGGTGCCGCGCGGCATCGCCGCCGCGACCGGTTTCGACCCCGCCGAGATCAGCGAGCTGCGCGAGCGTCTGGACCGCCTCACCAGCGCGCTGGACGCCGCGGTCCTGAAGGCGCCACCGGAGCCCCGCTGAGCGCTCGGCCGGATGTGCCGCGCTGTGCCGTCGGTTGTCCGCGGCACCGTCGTGGCTGGTCGTTCCCCCACGTTCTCGGCTTCGCTCGAACAGGGGGGACCCCCATCGCGGCTAAGCCGCATATCGATACGGCCCCGCGCCCCCTTCGGGGCGCTGGCGAACCGCCCTCACCCGCTCACCAGCGCTCCGGACGCTGCGGCACTTGAGGGCCCGCCGGTGCCACCGGCGGCTCGGTGGCGAGCGTGCGGCGGACGTAGAGCCGCAACAGCACCCGGCCCCGCACCAACTGCTCGCGCAACGCGAACTCCTGTGTGACGACGGAGAGTTTGAGCCGGTCGAGGGAGTTGCGCGGGTGACCCGGCCGTTCCACGGCGTACCGGTCGGCGACCACCCACACCCGGTCAAGCCCCGCGAGCCTGCGCCGCAGGGCCTTCGCGTCCACCTCCGTGCCGTACAGCGTGCCCGACGCGGGCGCCCCCGTCGCGAGGGCCACGTCCCGCACTCCGCGAAAGCCCGCCGGATACGCAAGCGCGGTGGCCCGCGCCTGCCCCGGCACGAACAACACCGGGTCACCGGGCCGCAGTTCGCGGGCCGCGACGCGCGAGACGGCCGCCAGGTTGTCGGGGCGGTGGTCCGCGGAGCGGTCCGCGCGCAGCAACGGGAGCTGATGGACGAGCGCCACGGCGACGGCGAGGGCGCCGGCGAGCGCGAGCAGCGGTGAGCCGGCCCGCGCGCGCCCCAGCCACCCGGACCCCGCGCGCCCCAGCCAGCCGGCCACCCGGTCCGCCCCGGCCGCCACCAGCAGCGGCGCCCCGGCCAGCGCGTACAGCACATAGCGGTCGACGTACAGCGGGGAGAACCGGGAGACGAGCATCAGCGTCACCGGCG
The DNA here is from genome assembly GCF_057537855.1 of Streptomyces diversicolor. Lineage (NCBI taxonomy): Bacteria > Bacillati > Actinomycetota > Actinomycetes > Kitasatosporales > Streptomycetaceae > Streptomyces > Streptomyces diversicolor. Next base: position 42,093 of record NZ_BAAJXA010000037.1, on the reverse strand, counting down.
GCACCACCGCGAGCGGCAGCGCGACCGCCGCGCAGGTGAGCTCGCCGCGCCGGCCGACCAGCCGGGTCAGCGCCACCGCCGCGAGCGCCAGGCACGTCCAGTACACCGCGGGCGTCGGCCCCGCGAACGCCCGCAGCAGGGCCAGCGCGCTGCCCAGACCGGGCTCCCGCAACCAGGCGACCTGCGCGGACTGCGCGTGCGAGACGACCACCAGCGGCAGCAGCGCGAGGACGACGGCCCCGGCCGCACACGCCCAGCGGCACCACACCCCGCGCGCCACGCGTGCCAGCGCCAGCGTCACGGCGTGGGCGAGCAGCAGCAGGACAGCGAACTCGTGCAGCAGACAGGTGACGCCCAGGACGGCGCCGTACGCCCACCAGACCCGGCCGCCCCGTCCCCGCCAGCCGACGTCCCGCCCCCGCCCGCCGACGTCCCGCCCTCGCCCGTCGGCGTCCCGTCCTCGCCCGCCGGGTTCACCCGGACCGGGGGGCGCGCCGACCGCCCGTACGAGCAGCAGCGTCGCGCCCGCGGCGCCGGCCGCGACCAGCGCGTACGAGCGGCCCTCCTGGGCGTAGTGGCCGACCATCGGCGTGACGGCGTACAGCAGCCCGGCCCACAGTCCGACCCGCGGTCTGATCAGCCGGGCGCCGAGCGCGGCGACCAGCGCCGCGGCCGCCGCCGCGCCGCACACCGAGGGCAGCCGCAGCAGCACCTCGCCGGGCCGGGGCGCGATGACGGCGTGCATCACCAGGTAGTACAGCCCGTGCACCGCGTCCACGTCGTGCAGCAGCCGCCAGATCTGCGGTATCGAGCGGCGCGCCACCTGGAAGGTGACGGCCTCGTCACGCCACATGCCGCCGCGGTCCAGCCCCCACAGCCCGAGCACGAGCATGACAGTCGCGGGGACGGCCACGACCGCGGCACGACGGACACGGCTCGACGGCCGGATCAGCAGACGCCCGATGTTCACCACGGTCCGATCTTTTGCGATTAGCCAACCTTTGCCGGTCAATGACGGCGTATCGGCATGAATACACCATCCGCGCGGCTTACGCTCCCTGGTGATGAACCGCCGTCAGTTCCCCCTCGTGTCCCTCGCCGCACTCTGGCTGACCACCCGCGCGCTGATGCTGTGGCTGCTCGCGCACGACACCACGCCGCTGCTCGGCCGGGGCGCGGTGGCCCGCGAGGTGTGGCGCCTGTACTTCCACTGGTACGGGCTCCTGTCGCACGGCGCCTTCCCGGCGCACGACACGCTGTGGCAGTACCCGCCGGGCGCGGGCGCGGTGCTGCTGTCCCCTGGGCTGCTGCCGGGACTGACGTACTTCCAGGCGTTCGTGGCCCTCACGCTCGCCGCCGACGCGGTGATCGTGCTGGCGTTGGCCCGCGCGGGCACGCGGCCGGGCCGCAGCCTGCTCGGGGCGGGACTGTGGACCGCCGGCCTGCCGCTGCTGCTGCACCTCCCGCTGGCCCGGTACGACGTCCAGGTCACCGCCCTCGCCGTCATCTCCCTGCTGTCGCTGTCACGCTCCACACGCATGTGCGGGGTGTTCGCGGCGCTGGGCGCGCTGGTGAAGGTGTGGCCGGTGCTGGTGCTGCTGGGCACCCCCCGGAAACGGCCGACGCGGTCCGCCTGGACATGGGCCGCCGGGACCGGCGCCGTCGCCCTGGGACTGTTCGCGCTCCTGTTCGCCGAGCCGCTGTCCTTCCTGCGGCAGCAGAGCGGCCGGGGCGTGCAGATCGAGTCCCTGGGCGGTACGGCGCTCAGCCTGGCCCGGCACGCCGGCTGGTCCGGCCGGGTCCGGTACCGGTACGGCGCGATGGAGTTCACCGGCCCGCACGTCTCCGCGGTCGCCGGGGTCTGCCTCGCGCTCACGGCCGCCGCCTGCTGCGTCCTGCTGCTGTGGCGGGTGCGGGCCCGGCGCTGGAACGAGGCGACCGCGTTCGACGCCGCCCTGTGCGCCGTGCTGCTGTTCACGATCACCAGCCGGGTCATCAGCCCGCAGTACATGGTCTGGCTGCTCGGCCTGGCCGCCGTCTGCCTGACCTCACGGCACACCGCCCAGCGCCCGGTCGCCGCGCTGGTGGTGGCGGCGAGCGCGGTCAGCGCCGTCGTGTATCCCACGCTGTACGGCGAGGTCATCCACTGCACCTGGACCGGCTCCCTGCTGATGCTGCTGCGCAACGGCCTGCTGGTGGCCGCCGCCGGGCTCTCCCTCGTCCGGCTGTGGCGCGCCACCCGGCCACTGCCCGCGCCCGCCGCGACCGCCGTCGGCTCCCCGACCGGCCGCGAGCGTGTTCCGCACCGGGCACTGAGCACCCCCTGAGGAGAGATCACGGACATTCCCACGACTCCGCGGCCCACGGGGGTGAGCGTCGTCGTCATCGGTTACAACGACGCGGCCCATGTGTCGGACGCGGTCCGGTCGGCACTCGCGCAGGGGCCCGCCGTCCGGCAGGTCGTCGCCGTGGACGACTGCTCCACCGACGACAGCCCGCAGCTGCTGGCGCGGCTGGCCGCGGACGATCCCCGGCTGACGGTGGTGCGCCGGACGGTCAACAGCGGGGGCTGCGGCAGCCCCCGCAACGACGGCCTGGACGCGGTGACGTCCCCGTACGTGATGTTCCTGGACAGCGACGACGTACTGCCCGCGGGCGCGGTGGCCGCGCTGCTCGGGGCGGCGACCGGGGCGGGCGCCGAGGTGGCGGGCGGCCTGTGCGTGCGCCGCGAACTGCCGTCCGGACGCGAACGCCCCTGGCAGGAGTCCCTGTACGCGGCGCACGCCGTCGTCGCGCACCCCTTGCTGCGCCCCCGGCTGGTCCACGACACGCTCTGCGTCAACAAGCTCTACCGCACCGGTTTCCTGCGCGAGCACGGCATCCGGTTCCCCGAAGGCCGCTTCCTCTACGAGGACTTCGTGTTCACCGCGCGCGTGCTGGCCGCCGCGCCGCGCATCGCCCTGGTGCCCGACCCGGTGTACGTGTGGCACGTGCGGCGCGCGGCCGACCGGCTGTCGCTCTCCCTCGACCGGGCGGACATCGGCAACTGGCGGGCACGCACCCGTGCCTGCGCACTGGCCCACGACATCCTGCTGGGCGCCGGGCACAAGGAGCTGGCACGGGCGGCACGGGCCAAGTTCCTCGACCACGAACTGCGCATGTACGCGCGCGATCTGGAGCTGCGCGACCCGGCCTACCGGCGCGCATGGTGGGCGCACACCCGGGCGTATCTGGAGCAGTACGAGCCGGCCGACTGGGAGCGCGAGACGACCGCGCCCGGCCGGCTGCTCGCCCGGGTCGTCCTGGCGTCCCCGCAGCCGCGGGACCTGGGCCGCATCAAGGAGCTCGCCGCCCGTCCGGCTCGGCTGTGCCCGCCGTACGCCCGCGGCCCTGACGGCACGCCCGTCTGGTCCGACGATCTGCCCGAAGTCGGCCTCGCCCCGCTGCTGACCCGGCCCATGGGCCTCCTGCCGCTCGCCGTGGACGCGGAACTGCGGCCACGCGCGCGTACCACGCTGCTGCGGCTGCGCCTGCACGAGCTGTACGGGCGGGTGGCGCGGGCGGGCCCCACGGAGGTGGCGGTGGAGTGGCGGTCCCGGACGGACGGGCGCCCGGCCCAGCGCCGCACCGCCGCGTTCACGCCCGCGCCGGACGGCGGTTGGTCGGCCGCCGTGCGCGTCGAGCCGGCCGGGCTCGGCGCGGGCACCTGGGATCTGCGGCTGCGCGTCCGCTTCGCCGACGGCACGCACCGCGACATGACGGCGCACGCGGCGACGGGCGCCGGGCTGCTGCGCCGCCGCGCCCTGCCGAGCGCCCGCCACGGCATCCTGCTGATCCACCCATACGCCACCCACTCCGGCGCCCTGTCCCTACGCATCGCACCAGGCGCCCGAGGAGCCCTCTCCCTCGCCCAAGCCCGCCTACACCGCGCCCTTCAGACTTAGTGGCGCGATGAACTGCGCGACAAGCCCCAACCCAGCCGCAGACAAACGACGGCCACCCCCAAGACGCCCCGATAGGGGCGCGGGGAACTGCGCGACAAAGCCCTACGCTCCCGCAGACAAAAGAGGGGCCGCACCCAAGACGCACCCAGGGGCGCGGGGAACTGCGCAAAAACCACAACCCAGCCGCAGACAGACAACGGCCGAGCCAGAGCAACGTCAAAGCGCGCGCAGAGCCCCCACAGTGGCACGAGTGAGCGACGCCAGATACCCCTTGGGCAGCTTCGGAGCGCGAATCACCACCGACCGCCAGTACAGCGGCCCGGAGATCAGATCGAGCGCCAGCTCGCGATCGACCCCGCTCCGGATCTCCCCCCGCCGCTCCGCCGCCGAAATGATCGTGCTGGCAACCCCCTCCTGCCCGTCCCGCAGAGCCTTCTGCATGGCCTCGGCGATCTCCGGGTTGCGCGCGGCTTCGGCCTGAAGGTCCGGGATGATCTGCGAGGCCACGGGGTGGCGCAGGGCGCGGGACGTCACTTCGTAGAGCAGCCGCAGGTCACCCTCCAGGGAGCCCGTGTCCGGCGCCGGCAGCCCCATCACCGCGACCGCCGAGACCACGTCGAGGACCAGGTGCAGCTTGGACCGCCAGCGGCGGTAGACGGCGGTCTTGCCGACGCCCGCACGGCGCGCGATGCCCTCGATGGACATCCGGGCGTACCCGACGGACGCGAGTTCTTCGAAGACGGCGGCGCGGATGGCCTCGGTCACGTCCTCGCGCAGGACGGCGGCGCCTGCGGGCGTCCGTCGGCGGGGCCGCGCGCCGGGCTCGTCGGCATTCGTCGTCATGGCGTCCAGCATAGGGCGTTACGACGAAACGGTTGCGTTCCGACGTCCACACGTCCTACGCTCACGTTGCGACGATACGGTGCCGTCCCGACGTAAGAGAACGTGAAGAGAACTGCAAGGAAACACGGAGGGCCGGACCACCGCCCGGACGCACCACCCCCACCCCCCCCCGAGCGAAAGCAGCGGATGTGAGCCAGGTCCTCCACACACCGCCCCCGACGACGGCCCCGGCCGACGACGACCCAGCGGCGCTCGCCGCCCGGTACGGGCTCTCGGTCAGCGGCGCCCGCCCCACCCTGCCCGAGTACATCCGCCAGCTGTGGGCACGGCGCCACTTCATCGCCGCCTTCTCCACCGCCAAGCTCACCGCGCAGTACAGCCAGGCGAAGCTCGGCCAGCTCTGGCAGGTCATGACCCCGCTGCTGAACGCGGCGGTCTACTACTTCATCTTCGGTGTGCTGCTCGGCACCAAGCACGGTGTCCCGGACTACATCCCGTTCCTGGTCACGGGCGTGTTCATCTGGACCTTCACCCAGAGTTCGATCATGTCGGGCACCCGGGCGATCTCCGGCAACCTCGGCCTCGTGCGCGCCCTGCACTTCCCGCGGGCCGCGCTGCCGATCTCCTTCTGCCTCCAGCAGCTCCAGCAGCTGCTGTTCTCGATGGCCGCGCTGGTCGTCATCCTGCTGTGCTTCGGCGTGCCGGTCGCCGCCTCCTGGGTGCTGGCGGTGCCCGCGCTGGTCCTTCAGTTCACCTTCAACGCCGGCATGGCGATGATCATGGCCAGGATGGGCGCGAAGACCCCGGACATCGCCCAGCTGATGCCGTTCGTGCTGCGGACCTGGATGTACATCTCCGGCGTCATGTGGAGCATCGACAAGCTGGCCGCCAAGAACGACCTGCCGCGCGCGGTGACCACCCTGCTGGAGGCCAACCCGGCCGCCGTCTACATCGACCTCATGCGGTTCGCGCTGATCGACAGCTTCCACGCGAGCCAGCTGCCCCCGCACGTGTGGGCGGTGGCGGCCGGCTGGTCGCTGCTCGTCGGCGTCGGCGGCTTCATCTACTTCTGGAAGGCTGAGGAGACCTACGGCCGTGGCTGAGAACGAGAACTCCGGCATCCCCACCGTCGTCGCCGACCGCGTCGACATCGTCTACCGGGTCAACGGCACCGGCGCGGGCCGCGGCACCGCGACCGCCGCACTCAACCGCATCCTGCGCCGCAAGCAGACCGAGAAGGCGGCCGGTGTGCGCAAGGTGCACGCGGTCAAGAGCGTGTCGTTCGTCGCGTACAAGGGCGAGGCCATCGGCCTGATCGGCACCAACGGCTCCGGCAAGTCGACGCTGCTGAAGGCCGTCGCGGGCCTGCTCCCGGTGGAGAACGGCCACATCTACACCGACGGCCAGCCCTCGCTGCTCGGCGTCAACGCGGCCCTGATGAACGACCTGACGGGCGAGCGCAACATCTTCCTCGGCGGCCTCGCCATGGGCATGTCGCGCGAGCAGATCAAGGAGCGCTACCAGGAGATCGTCGACTTCTCCGGCATCAACGAGAAGGGCGACTTCATCACCCTCCCGATGCGCACCTACTCCTCCGGCATGGCGGCCCGGCTGCGCTTCTCCATCGCCGCCGCCAAGGACCACGACGTCCTGCTGATCGACGAGGCGCTGGCCACCGGCGACCGGTCCTTCCAGAAGCGCTCCGAGGCCCGCATCCGCGAGCTGCGCCGGCACGCGGGCACGGTGTTCCTGGTCAGCCACAACAACAAGTCGATCCGCGACACCTGCGAGCGGGTTCTGTGGCTGGAGCGCGGCGAGCTGCGGATGGACGGGCCGACGGAGGAGGTCATGAAGGAGTACGAGGCGTTCACCGGCGACAAGACGCCCAAGAAGCCGGCCAAGGCCGCGCCGAAGCCGCAGAAGAAGGCACCGGTACCGGCGCAGGACACGAAGATCGCCCTGCCCTCCTGACCCACGGCCGGAGGACTCCCGACCCACAGCCGACGCACCTCCTGACCCACGGCCGGCACACCCTGCCGCCCCACGGCCGGCACACCCCGCCGACCCACGGCCGGCACACCCCGCCGACCCACGGCCGGCGCAACTCGGGCCGCCCCCTTCTTCCGATCGGTGACACTATGACCTGAAAGGTGCGGCCTGGAGACGACGAGGCGAAGGAGTCCACCCGATGCCCGAGCTGAGCGTCATCGTCCACGGCCCCGACACCCGGGGCCGCTTGGCCGAACTGCTCGACTCCCTGGCCGCGCGCCCCCTGCCGGACGCCGAGGTGATCGTGGCCGCGGTCGGCGACTGGGCCCGTCAGACGGCCGAGGGACACACCCCGGAGACGGTGGTGGTGCCCCTGCCGGACGGCACCGGCGACGCGGCGGCCCGGGCGGTGGGGGCCGCGCGGGCGACCGGCCGCTGGCTGCACTTCGTACGCGCCGAGGACGGCCTGCCCGCGGGCGCCGTACGCACGGTCGCCGAACGCGCCGCGGAACTCCCGGACACCGTGGACGTGCTGCTCCTCGACCACGTCCGCAGCACCTGGCACACCGCCGGCACCCGCCCGGCGGACGGCCGGCTGCTGGCCCGGGCCGGCCGCGCCGAGCTGGCCCTCGACGACGCCGCGGACCTGCTGCGGCTCACCCCGCTGCTCGGCACCCGCGTGCTGCGCGCCGACTTCTGGCGGGCCCACGAGGAACGGCTCACCGCGGGCGACGAGGCGTACACCGCGTACGCCGCCCTGCTGGCCGCGCGCCGTGTCGCCTGCCTGAACCAGGTCGGGTACGAGCACCGCGTGCCGCGCCCCGAGAGCCTGCCGCCCGTCACCGCCGAGCAGCGCTACGCCCTCGTGGACCGCTACGAGACGCTGCTCACGCTCGCCCAGGACCGCCCCGCCACCACCCGCGCGGTCCTCTACGACGTCATGGTCCGCGACCTGCTGCGCACCTTCGCCCGCGAGGGCATGCCCGAGCCCGTGGCCCGCGAGTTCTTCCGCCGGGCCTCCCTGGCGGCCGTCCGCCGCCGCCCGCCGGGCCACCGCCGCCCGGGCGGCCTCGAAGGCGTACGCCGCGGCCTCCTCGAAGAGGGCGCGTACACCAAGTACCGCGCCTTCCAGGCCGCCAACCGCACCCGCCGGGCGGCCCGGACCGCGGTGCGGACCCAGCGGCGCCGACTGGGCGCGAAACTCCGCGACCAGCAGTACCGCCGGGCCCTCGGCCGCCGGGTGGACCCCGATCTCGCGGTCTTCTCCGCCTACTGGGCCCGCGGAGTCGCCTGCAACCCGGCCGCCGTCGCCGCCGAACTGGCCCGGCACGCCCCGTGGATCCACCCGGTGTGGGTGGTGACGAGGGACAACGCCCCGCTGCTGCCGCCCGGTACGGACCACGTGGTCCCCGGCACCCGCCGCTACTGGGAGGTGCTGGCCACGGCCAAGTACCTGACCAGCAACGTCAACTTCCCCGACGCGGTGGTCAAACGCCCGGACGCGATCCACCTCCAGACCCACCACGGCACCCCGCTCAAGCGGATGGGCCTGGACCAGATGCGGCACCCGACCGCCGCCCAGGGCATGGACTTCGCCGCCCTGCTCGCCCGCGTCGACAAGTGGGACTACAGCGTCTCGGCGAACAGCCACTCCACCCGGATGTGGGAGCGCGCCTACCCGTCCCGCTACACCTCCCTGGACTACGGCTATCCGCGCAACGACGTCTACTACCGCGCCGGCGCCGCCGACGTCCGCGCGGTCCGCGACCGCCTGGGCATCGCCCCGGGCCGGACCGCCGTCCTGTACGCCCCCACGCACCGCGACTACGAGGCCGGCTGGACCCCCCGCCTCGACCTCGCCGCCCTCGCCGACCGGCTCGGCGACGACACGGTGCTGCTGGTGCGCGCCCACTACTTCTACGACACGGCCGCCGCCCTGACCGGGCTGCGCCGCACCGGCCGGATCATCGACGTCTCCTCCTACGACCCCGTCGAGGAGCTGTGCCTGGCCGCCGACGCCCTCGTCACGGACTACTCGTCGATCATGTTCGACTACGCCAACCTCGACCGCCCCATCGTGATCTACGCCGACGACTGGGAGACCTACGCGACCACCCGCGGGGTCTACTTCGACCTGATGGCCGAGGCACCGGGCCAGGTGACCCGCACCCAGGAGGACCTGGCGGAGGTGTTCGCCTCGGGCGCGTGGCGGGACGAGGCCGCGGCGAAGGCGCGGGCCGCGTTCCGGCGCCGCTTCTGCGAGTACGACGACGGGCACGCCGCCGAACGGGTCGTCCGCCGGGTGTTCCTCGGCGAGAACGAGCAGGCGCTGCCGCCGGTGGTCCCGCTCGCGGACCGCACCCCCGCACCGAGCCCCGAGGAGGCAACGGCATGACCCCCGACGTCACGGTGACGGTGATCGTCTACAACGACGCCGCACGACTGCCGAGAGCGGTGGCCTCGCTGCGCCGGCAGACCCACGCGAACATCGAGATCATCATCAGCGACGACCACTCCACCGACGAGACCCCGTTCGTGGCACGCGCGCTCGCCGCGCAGGACGACCGCGTCCGCTGGCTGCGGCTGCCCCGCAACAGCGGCGGATGCAGCGCCCCGCGCAACCGGGCCCTGGAGACCGCCCGGGCGCCGTATCTGATGTTCCTCGACAGCGACGACGAACTCCCGGACGACGCGGTCGAGTTGCTGCTGGCCGCGCACCGCGAACGGGAGATCGACTTCGCGATGGGCGCGGTGCGCCGGATACGGGTCGACGGGGGCCGCCGCTCGACGTGGATGCCGCACCTGGTGGCCGAACGCCGCACCCTGGAGGGCATCGAGGACGACCCGCGCCTGTTCTTCGAGCACCTGTCGACGAGCAAGATGTACGCCCGGGCCTTCCTGGACCGGCACGATCTGCGCTTCCCCGAGGGCATCCACTACGAGGACCAGCTGTTCTCGGCGCAGGCGTACTGCCTGGCGAAGGCGTTCACGATCATTCCGGAACCGGTGTACCTCTGGTACATAGCGCCGTACGCGGCAGCCGACGCGGCGTCCATCTCCAACCAGCGGCACAAGCTGGACAACGTCCGCGACCGCATCCACGTGCAGCGCCTCATCGACGCCTTCCTCACGGACAGCGGCCACGCGGCCCTGCGGGAGGACAAGGACTACAAGTTCCTCAAACACGACTTCCGGATGTACGCCGGAGACCTGCCCTACCGGGACGATGACTGGCTGCGGGCCTTCGCGGAGATCACCGTCCCGTACGTCTCGACGCTCGCGCCCGGCGCGTTCGCCCGCCTGCCCCGCCCGGAACGGGTCGTCCTCCAACTGGTCCGCGAGGGACGGCTGTCCGAGGCCCGGCTCGCCGCACACGGCCTGGGACACCCGGTCGCCCCGCGGCGGGTGACGACGGACCCGGAAGGCGGCGGCACCTACTGGGGCGACCGGATACCGACGGCCGACCGGTCCCGGCGCGAACTGGACGTGACCGACCTGGAGTTGGACTCACGCCCGTTCCCGAGCGCCCAGTTCCGGCACGAGATAACGGAGTTGACGCCCGAACCCGGTGCCGGTCTGAGCCTGCGGATCCGCACCTACGACCCCGGGCTGCGGCTTCCCGTCGGCCCGCAGCGGGCGGCCCTGCTGCTGGCCCCCGGCCGGCGCCGCCTCACCGCGCCGTTCCGGCTCACCCCCGTCCGCCCGGGCGTCTTCGAAGGCCAGGTCCGGCTCGACCTGGCGACGGCCCCCGTCCCGCTGCGTGGATTCGCCGGCGTACGCCACCCGTTGCTGCGCATCGAGCACCAGGGGCTGGCCCACACGTCGCTCCTGCTGGCCCCGCCGGCCTTCCCCGCCCTGACCACCCGCGTCGGCTACCACTCCGGCGCCGCCCCGCACGACCTCACCGTCGAACCGGAGGGCCGCAACCCCGGCCGGCTGCAGATCCGCTGGCGTCCCGCGGGCGTGACGGACCGCCTGACCCGCCCGCTGGTACGACGGCTGAACCGCCCACCACTGCGCCGCGCGGCCCGCCTGCTGGCCGGCGCCCTGCACTGACCCGCACACCCCGTGCGGCTTGTCAGCGCACGGCGTACAGTGCCTGCCCGGCCGGGCCCTCGGCCACTCTGCGCAGCCTGGGGTCCCGTACCCCGCCGGGCGCCCGGTCCACCACCCAGCGCACCCCGTACTCCCGCACGATCTGCTCGCGCACCCCGTCCGTCGTCCCGGCGGCGAAATAGCGGCGCACGGCCTCGTCCCGCCGGCCGGCGTCGGCCAGGAACACATCCGGGTAGCCCGGCGCGACCGTGTACGCCCCGTACGCCGGGATCTGCCGCGCCGGGAAGGTGCGCGCCATGACGACATCCCCGTATCTCACCCAGGGGGTGATCCACCGGTAACCCGTCCAGGGCGCCCGGTACTTCGCCGCGACCACCCCGGGCAGCGCCGCCCGCCCCACCACATACCCCACGGTGCCCGCCTGGGCCCAGGCCCCCACGAGCAGCGCGGCGCCGAGCCCGCACGCCCACGCCGTCCGCACCGCCCGCCGCCCGGCCGAGACCGCTTCGAGGGCCGCCGCGAGCTGCGCCGGGATCAGCGCCGCCGGCAGCGCCCGGCCCCACGAGTAGTGACCGCTCACCCCGCCCGCCGCGAACACCACCGCCCCCAGCACGAAGAAGATCACCAGGGGGTCCCACCGGTCCCGCCGCGCACGCAGCCCCAGCGCCACAAGACCGAGCGGCAGCAGAGCGAACCGGCCCGGCAGATGCCGGTAGAGCGGCCGGTGCACCGCCTCCAGGTCGGCGCCGGCCGAGAACAGCGCGAAGAAGTCGTAGTACGGCCACGCCCACAGCACCGCCAGCCCCAGCAGCAGCCCCGCGCCCAGCCGCGACAGCGCACGCAGGCCCGGCCGTGCGGCGACGACCGCGGCGAGCGCCCCGAGCGACGCCACGACCCCGGAGAACTGGTGGACCAGCAGGATCAGCGCCCACAGCGCCCCGAGCCCCAGCCATGTCCCCCACCCGGCGTCCGCGCGCAGCGCCCGCGCCAGCCACGCCCAGAAGTGGAAGGACAGCCCGAGCGCGAACACACTCGGGTAGGACACCGTCAGCGCGAGGGAGTTCAGCCCTAGGAAGCCGCTCCAGTTGAGTGGCAGCGGCCCCCACAGGAACAGCAGGCACAGCACCGCGAGGGCGGGCGCCGCCGGATGGCCGCTCAGCGTGCGCACATACCGCCACACCCCCGTGACCAGCAGGGCAAGGCCGGCGAGCGCGCCGACGCGCAGCACGACGAACACCGAAAGACCGCTGGCCTTGGCGAGGGCGCCCAGCACCAGCGCCCACGGCGAGTAGTAGGGGCTCGGCGTATCCGCGTCGACCAGCGGATTGCCGGGGTGCAGCAGACTGTGCCTGAGCCGTTCCACGGTCGCCGCGTGCATGCCGAGATCGCCCGCCCAGGGCAGACGGACGATCACGAGGAGCAGCAGGACGAGGACGAGCGCGGCGGCGGCTCCCGGCAGGGCCCGGCCGGCCGTCACCGTACCGGCGTCAGGCCGCGCGGCGCGCATCCTGCTGGAACACCCAGGTGCGGTAGACGAGGAAGCGGAAGGCGGAGGCGAGGACGATCGACAGCGCCTTGACGGCGTTGGATTCGAACGGACCGTGCAGCCCGAGGCCGTGATATCCGAGCCAGAACAGGCCGCTTTCCATGACCACGCCGAGCCCGCTGAAAACGAAGAACAGTGCGATTTGCCGGCGGGTGCGCCGCGCCCGGTCCCGATAGGCGAAATAGCGGAAGCCGATGTAATTCGTGGCCATGGCGATACAGCTGGCCAGCACCGTCGCGGTCATCGCCGGCCAACGCAGGCCGTGCAGCAGCAGATTGAAGACCAGGAAATTGACCAGGACACCGCTGCCGCCGACGATCCCGAATTTCACGACTTCCAGCACGACGCGCGCGACCGGCCGGGCGGGGGCGGCGGGCAGGGCCGTGGCCGGATGGACTGTGGTGAGATTCGCTGTCACACCGCAGACCATATCCGACACATCCCGATTAGCAGGAAACGGTAAATTCACCGCAGGTTTTTGACCAGGTGTCGGCAAGAAAACGCGGCGCCCCGGGTCGTGTACGACCCGGGGCGCCCTGCGCGCCGTACGGCGGTGCCCGCCGCGCGGCCTACGAGTGCGTGCGCAGCAGCGTCCGCATCGTCCGCATCGCCACCGACAGGTTGGCGAGGTCGAAGGAGTCCGAACCGCGGATCTCCTCCAGGGTGGTGCGGGCCCGGCTCAGGATCGCCGAGTTCTTCTGCTCCCACGCCTTGAACCGCTGCTCGGGCGTGGAGGTGCCGTTGCCGACGGCCAGGACGTCCGCGGTGAGCGCCGCGTGCGCCGCGTACAGGTCCTCGCGGATGGAGGCGCGGGCCATGGACTGCCAGCGGTCCGCACGGGGCAGTTCGATGATCCGGTCCATCAGCTGGGTGATGGCGAGGCGGTCGGCGAGGTCGTAGTACACCTCGGCGACGTCCAGCGGCTTGCGGCCCATGCGGTCGGCCACGGAGACGATGTCGAGCGTCGGGAACGCGGAGGAGAACCCGGCCACCCGGGTCGCCAGTTCGTCGGGGACGCCGGCGCCGGTCAGCTCGTCGTAGATGTGCTGGTACCACTCCAGGTCCGCGCCGCGCAGCAGCTTCGGCAGCTGCTGCCAGACCTGCTCGACCCGCTCCGCGAAGAAGGCGACGGTCTCGGCGAGTTCCAGCGGCTGCGGCCGGTTGTTCAGCAGCCAGCGCGTGCCGCGCTCGACGAGACGGCGCGAGTGCAGCCGGATCCGGGTCTGCACGGCCGCCTCGACCTGGTTGTCCAGGTCCTCCACCGCGTCCCACACGGGCGCCGAACGGAAGATCGTACGGGCCGCGGTCTGCGCCCGGACGATCTCCTCAAGCGAGGCGCCGGTCTCCTCCCGCAGCCGGTGCAGATAGGTCGTACCGCCCGTGTTCACCGTGTCGTTGACCAGCACGGTCGTGGTGATCTCACGGCGCAGCGGGTGGCTGCCGATCCGCTCCGGGAACCGCTCGCGCAGCGCCTTCGGGAAGTAGGCGTCCAGCAGGCCGCGCAGATACGGGTCGTCCGGCAGCGAGGTGTGCAGCAGCTCCTCGGCGACCGTGATCTTCGTGTAGGCCAGCAGGACGGCCGTCTCCGGGCCGGTCAGGCCCTGCCCCTGGCCCAGCCGCTCGCGGATCTGCCGGTCGGTCGGCAGGAACTCCAGCGCCCGGTCGAGATGGCCCGCGCGCACCAGATGGCGGATGAACCGCTGCTGGGCGTGGAGCATGTCCTTGGACTGGGCCAACGCGTTGGCGATCGCCGTGTTCTGCGCGTAGTTGTTGCGCAGCACCAGGGCGCCGACCTCGTCGGTCATCTCGGCGAGCAGCTTGTTGCGCTGCTTGACCGTCATGTCGCCGTCCGTGACCAGGCCGTTGAGCAGGATCTTGATGTTCACCTCGTGGTCCGAGGTGTCGACGCCCGCGCTGTTGTCGATCGCGTCGGTGTTGATCTTCCCGCCGTGCGCGGCGAACTCGATGCGGCCCAGCTGGGTCAGGCCCAGGTTGCCGCCCTCGCCGACGACCTTGACCCGCAGGTCCCGGCCGTCCACGCGGATGGCGTCGTTGGCCTTGTCGCCGACATCGCCGTTGGACTCGCCGCTCGACTTGACGTACGTACCGATGCCGCCGTTCCACAGCAGGTCGACCGGCGCCTTCAGGACCGCCTTCATCAGGTCGGCCGGGGTCAGCTTGGTGACGCCGGGCTCGATGCCCAGGGCCTCGCGGATGTGCGCGTTCACCGGGATCGCCTTCGCGGTACGCGGGAAGATCCCGCCGCCCGCCGACAGCAGCCCGGTGTTGTAGTCGGCCCAGCTGGAGCGGGGCAGCTCGAACAGCCGGCGGCGCTCGGCGTAGGAGACGGCCGCGTCCGGCTCCGGGTCGATGAAGATGTGCCGGTGGTCGAAGGCGGCGACCAGCCGGATGTGCTCGCTCAGCAGCATGCCGTTGCCGAACACGTCACCGGACATGTCGCCGATGCCGACGACCGTGAAGTCCTCCGCCTGCGTGTTCACACCCAGCTCGCGGAAGTGCCGTTTCACCGACTCCCAGGCGCCGCGGGCGGTGATGCCCATGCCCTTGTGGTCGTAGCCCGCGCTGCCGCCGGAGGCGAAGGCGTCACCGAGCCAGAAGTGGTAGGACTGGGCGACCTCGTTGGCGATGTCGGAGAACGTCGCCGTGCCCTTGTCGGCCGCGACCACCAGATAGGTGTCGTCCTCGTCGTGCCGGACGACGTCCTCCGGGGGCACGACCTCGCCCGCGACCATGTTGTCGGTGATGTCGAGCAGCGCCGAGATGAACGTCTTGTAGCTGGCGATGCCCTCGGCCAGCCACGCGTCCCGGTCCACGCTCGGGTCCGGCAGCTGCTTGGCGACGAAGCCGCCCTTGGCGCCCACCGGCACGATGACAGTGTTCTTCACCATCTGCGCCTTGACCAGGCCGAGGATCTCGGTACGGAAGTCCTCACGCCGGTCGGACCAGCGCAGACCACCACGCGCGACCTTGCCGAAACGCAGGTGCACGCCCTCGACCCGCGGCGAGTACACCCAGATCTCGTACGCCGGGCGCGGCGCCGGCAGATCCGGGATGGCCTGCGGGTCGAACTTCATGGACACGTAGTCGTGCGGCCGGCCACGGCCCGCGTCCTGGAAGAAGTTGGTGCGCAGCGTCGCCTTGATGACGGTGAGGAACGAGCGCAGGATGCGGTCCTCGTCGAGGCTCGCCACCTGGTCGAGGGCGGCCTCGACCTCTTCCAGCAGGGCATCGACCAGTTCGTGCCCGGCGCGCTGGCGCTCCGGCGCCATCCGCGCCTCGAAGAGCGAGACGAGCAGCCGCGTGGTGTGGACGTTCGTGCGGAGGGTGTCCTCCATGTAGTCCTGGCTGAAGGTGGAGCCGGCCTGCCGCAGGTACTTGGCGTACGCGCGCAGCACCGTCGCCTGCCGCCAGGTCAGCCCGGCGCCGAGGACGAGGGCGTTGAAGCCGTCGTTCTCCGCCTTGCCCGTCCAGGTCGCGGCGAACGCCTCCTGGAAGCGCTCGCGGCCGTCGTCACCCAGGTAGTCGCCGTTGACACCGCCCAGGGACTTGGGGATGCGCAGGCCGAAGTCGTAGATCCAGGAGGCGGTGCGGTCCGCGCAGCGCAGCTCGTAGGGCCGCTCGTCGATGACGTCGACGCCGAGCCGGTTGAGCACCGGCAGCACCGCGGACAGCGAGATCGCGGCGCCCTTGCGGTAGATCTTGAACCGGCGCTCGTCGGGTGCCGCCCCGACCGGCTCGTAGAGGCTGAGCGAGAAGTCGTTGCCCGCCTCGTCGCTCAGCCGCTCCAGGTGGACCAGGTCGGCGACCGCCGCGCGCGGAGTGTGGTCGGCCTTGTAGCCCTCGGGGAAGGCGTTGTTGTAGCGGCGCAGCAGCTCGGCGGCGCGCTCCTCGCCGCACTCGGCGTTCAGCGCCTCGGCGAACCCGTCGGCCCAGGAGCGGGCGGCCTCGACCAGCCGGGCCTCGATCCGCTCCCGGTCCGCGTACGACAGCTCGGGCAGCTCGGTGCCGGGCGGGACCCGGACGACGAAGTGCAGCCTGGAGAGAATCGATTCGGTGTTCCAGGCGGTGAAGTCGACGCTGGTGCCGCCCAGCTCCTCCTTGAGGATGTCGATGATCCGCAGCCGGACGCCGGTGGTGTAGCGGTCGCGGGGCAGGTAGACCAGCGCGGAGTAGTAGCGCCCGTACTCGTCCTGGCGGAGGTACAGGCGCAGCCGCCGGCGCTCCTGCAGATACAGCACCGAGGTGGCGATGGAGCGCAGCTCGTCGACGGGCGTCTGGAACAGTTCGTCGCGCGGGTAGGTCTCCAGGATCTGGAGCAGATCGCGGCCGTCGTGGCTGTTGGGCGAGAACCCGGCGCCCCTCAGCACCTCGTCCACCTTGCGCCGGATGACGGGCACGCGGCGCACCGACTCGGTGTAGGCGGCCGAGGAGAACAGGCCGAGGAAGCGGCGCTCGCCCACCACGTTGCCGGCCTTGTCGAACTTCTTGACGCCGACGTAGTCCAGGTACGACGGCCGGTGCACCGTGGCCCGGCTGTTGGCCTTGGTCAGCACCAGCAGCTTGTGCTCGCGGGCCTTGGCCCGGGCGTCGGCCGGAAGCCGCTCGAAGGACGGGCTGACCGGATGGCCCTCCTCGGCGGAGTGGTGCGGGTCGGAGCGCAGAATGCCGAGGCCGGTGCCCGGCACGGCGGCCAGGGAGTCGTCCCCGTGCAACTGGTACTCGCGGTACCCGAGGAAGGTGAAGTGATCGGCGGCCAGCCAGCGCAGCAGCTCGCGGGCCTCCTGCGCCTCGGGGCCGGGCAGATCCGCGGGGACCGGCTCCTCGGTCAGGCCCTCGGCGATGCGCAGCGCCGCTTCCCGCATCTTCTCCCAGTCCTCGACGGCCTCGCGGACGTCGGACAGGACACGCAGCAGATCGGCGGTGATCTGCTTCAGGTCGGCACGGTCGGTCTCACGGTCGATCTCGACGTGGATCCAGGACTCGATGTGCGCGTCGTGCGGGAGGTCGCCGGTGGGCGGTGCGGCCAGGACCTCGATGAGCTTGCCCGTGAGGTCCCGCCGGACGACGAACTGCGGGTGGATGACGACATGGATGCCGCGTCCCTGGCGGGTCAGCTCATTGGTGACGGAGTCGACGAGGAAGGGCATGTCGTCGGTGACGACCTCCACGACGGTGTGGCTGCAGGTCCACCCGTTCTCCTCGACGGTGGGGGTGTGGACCCGGACGTTGGCCGTGCCCTGCGGGCGGTTCTCGGCGAGTCGGTGGTGGGAGACCGCGGCTCCGAAGACATCGACCGGGTCGCGGTCGCCGAGGTCCTCCGGGGCGGTGTGCAGGTAGTAGCGCTGGAGGAACGCGAGCACGGACTCGTGGTCCCAGGTGCCCTCGTCCGTCGTCCCAGTCGGTAGGTGCCCCCCGACCGGGCTGTTCTCAGCTACCCGGGCGGCCCGTTCGAGCAGCTCGGCCTTGGCTTCGTCCAGCTTGGTCTGCATTGTCCTCTGGCTCCTGTCGCGCGCCGTTGCGTGACGTAGAAGGAAGTACGGTCTCTTCCCCTCCGGCGTAACGCCACGGCCCGGGGTGTCCGGTTGTCTCCGACGCTATGCCGCAAGGTGAGAAGAAGGGGGGGTATTCGGCCAATATCCACGCACCCGACCAGTGTGACGCTGCTCTCTGTCGCGTCGTGACCCGGGATGTGCGTGGGGCCTCGGGGGGCCTTGTGCCCCGCTCCCGCCCGTGAGGACCAGCGACCGCCGCCCGGTCACGGATGTCGTCCGTGCTCTTCGGGCGCAGGGCAGGGGCGACAACTGTGCCCCCGCGAGCTATCGCGCTGATCACGCCACAAGGCTATCGCTCCTCACCCCGGGCTCGTCATGAGCCGTATGTGTACAAAACCAAGCACCAATCTTTGACGTTCTGCACAGCCCAAACCCGCCACAATCAACGTATTCACGCCTCCCTCGCCTCACAGAGCCCCGGCCCCCACGGCCCACCCACACCCCCGACACCCCACGGCGCTCGGAAGGCACCGCAACCGGACCTGACGGGCTCGCCCCGGCGCCGGCACAGACGGGACCTGACGGACCGCGCCGGACCGGGTGGACTCGGACCGGCGCCGCCGACCGGTGGGCAACCGCCCGCTCCCCGGCCGGTGCGGCCCGCCGGTGCGGCCGCGGGAAACCGCATCCGGGGGCCGAGTTCCGGCCACGATGGCGGAACGAAGCCCTCGCCCCGGACCCGAGCCCCCGAACCCGAGCGCCCCCTTCCCTGAGACCGGCCCCCTGCCCGCCTCAGCCCCCACCCCGCCCCGCCCGGGTGCATCTGCCCCGGCCCCGCCGCCCCGCGCCGCGCGCCCCACACCGCGCACCCGCGCTGCCCCGGTCCCGCCCCGCCCCGCCCGGGTGCATCTGCCCCGGACCCGCCTCACCGGGCCCCGCGCCGAGCACTCCGCGCCGCTGCGATCCGCCGCCCGGCCCCGCCGCGCGCCGTCCGGCCGCCCCGCCGCCGCGGTGCCGTTGGGGCCGGGAACTGGCGGGATGCCTTGGTGGCGCGGCACGCTGGAGGCACGTTGCTCAGGAACAGCGCGCCGCCGCCCACGGAAAGCGCCCGCGGGGCCGGCGCACGCCCGAGAGGAGCCGCCCGCCATGCCCCCGAAGATCCTCATCGTGACCGGCGACGCAGCGGAGTCACTGGAGGTCATGTACCCCTACCAGCGCCTGCGCGAGGAGGGTTACGACGTCGACATCGCGGCCCCCAGCCGCAAGCAGCTCCAGTTCGTCGTGCACGACTTCGAACCCGGCTTCGACACCTACACCGAGAAGCCCGGCTACACCTGGCCCGCCGACCTTGCCTTCGCCGACGTCGACCCCGGCCGGTACGCGGCCCTCGTCATCCCCGGCGGCCGGGCACCCGAATATCTCCGCAACGACCCCGAACTCCGCAAGATCCTCAAGTCGTTCTTCGACGCCGACAAGCCCGTCGCCCAGATCTGCCACGGCCCCCTGCTGACCGCCGCGATCGACACCCTCCGCGGCAGGCGCGTCACCGCCTACCCCGCACTCGAACTCGACATGCAGGCGGCCGGGGCCACCTTCCAGGACGCCGAGACGGTCGTGGACGGCACGCTGGTCTCCGCCCGCGCCTGGCCCGACCACTCCCGCTGGATGCGCGAGTTCCTGACCGTACTGCGCACGAAGGCCCCGGTGAGCTGAGCCCCGTCCGCAGAACCCGGCCCCGACGGCGGAACCCGCGGAGGCGCACCCGCACCGGGTCAGGCCGCCAGCCGCTCCGCCTCCGCCACGGCCTGGTCCAGCGTGTCCACCACGGGCACGCCCATGGCCTCCAGGCTGGCGCGGCTGTGCGAGCCCCCGGTGTACAGCACGGCCCGCGCCCCCACGTGCCGTGCCGCCACCGCGTCGTCGGCGGCGTCCCCGATCACCACCGTGCGCTCCGGGTCCACACCGCTCAGCGCCTCCAGGTGCCGGACCATGTGCTCCGCCTTGCTGCCCCCGGACGGGCCGGTCCGCCCCTCGACCCGTAGGAAGTGCGTCTCGATCCCGAACCCGCGCACCAGCGGTATCAGTTCATCGTGCCCGTACATGCTCAGCAGCGACTGGCTGCGGCCCGCCGACCGCCACTGCGTCAGCAGGTCCGCCGCCCCTTCGGTGAGCGAGCACCGGACCCGGTGCTCGCTGTAGTACTGATGGAAGACCACGTCCATGACCTCCCACTCCGCCTCGGTGGGCAGCCGTCCCATCAGCCGCTCATAGAACTTCGGCACCGGAACGCAGTACATCGCCCGGTACTGCTCCAGCGTGATCGGCGCGAGCCCCAGCTCGGCGGCAGCGGCGTTCGTCGCCCCGACGATCGCCTCGTTGTCGTGGAACAACGTCCCGTTCCAGTCCCACACGATGTGGGCGCCTGCGTGCATCCCCATGCCGAAGAACGTACCCGCCGCCACTGACAATCGGGCGAACAGCGAGGTCACAGCCGGATACAGTGCGCTACGCGAGGCCCACGAGGGCGGGGATCTCCTGCGTCGCGTACCACAGCAGCTCGTGGTCCTCGGCCCCGTCGACGACGAACTGCGCGTCGTCGTCACCGTCGTCCGCCGCCGGGAGCGCCGTGACCGCCGCGGCCACGTCGTCCTCGGCGTCGGCCGCGTCGGCGTGCACCGCCGCGGCCTTGGCCAGCGGCACAGGACCGGTCACCAGCACCTCGCCCAGCGCGGCCGGGTCGAGCCCGCGGTCCGGGTCGGGCATCGCGGCGCCGTCGGGCACGTCGACGGCGACCACGACCCGGCGGCGCGACGCGCCCGGGTCCGCCGCCAGCTGCCGCAGCGAGGCCAGCGCGGCCCGGTTCAGCGCCGCGTACTCCAGTTCCTCGATGTCGTCGGAGAGGTACCACTCGCGCAGCGCGGGCGTGACGGCGTACGCGACGAGCTGTTCGGCCCCCAGCTCGCCCGTCCTGTGCGCCTCGGCGAGACCGGGGAGGGTCAGGGGGACGTAGACGCGCATGGCTGGCCGCTCTTTTCGTGGTCAAAGGCTCCGCTGGGGCCCGGCGAGGGCGGTCCCGCGCTCCCGGGCGGCCTTCAGGATACGTGCGCGCGTCCCCTTTCGGGTCCCTGCCCGGGCGCGCGGACCCGTCCACCCGGCGCCCGTGGGGTCACCCGGCCCCGCCTCGAAATTTGCCGGGTTTTCGCCCCTTTTCTCACTCGGATAGGTGAATTTCGCACGCCCTCGACGCGGGCCCGCGCTTGCTTGCCCGGGCCGCCCACGGCCCCGTACAAGGTCCCCACCAGCAAGTTACCGCCCGGTATCCGCCGGGCCCGCCGAACGGGGACCCCATGAACAAGGTCATGACCAGGACCGCCCAGCGCCGCCCGGGCACCCGCCCGCCGGGCCGCCGCGACCCCCGCCGCCCCGGCACCACCCCGCCCCGAACTCCCACGACACGCACTTCTACGACACGTACCCCGGCACCCCGTGCGACCCACCACCGCACGGCCACGCCCGCCGCCGTCCCGCCCGCCGCCGTACCCGACGCCCCCACCGGCCCTGTGGCACCCGGCGCGCCCCTGCCGCCGCGTCCCACGGACCTCTTCGCCGACCGGCTGCTCGCCGTCCTGAGCGGTCAGCGCCCCGTGCACTGGATGCTCCGGCACACCGCCGGGCGCGCCTACGACGAGCTGGCCCGGCTCGCGGAGCGCGGGCCCCTGCGCACCCGCGGCACCCGCCCGGTCGTCCGGGACATCGGCTACTACGTCCCCCGCCGGGGCGCCATCGAGGCGTTCGCACGCATCGGCGCAGGCGACCAGCTGCGCGCCATGGCGTTCCGCCTGGAACAGGGCCCGGACCTGCGCTGGCGCTGCACAGCGGTGGAACTGGGCGGCCCCCGCACCCCGCACACCGCCGACTGACGCTCCGCTGGACGTACGGTGCGGTGTCGTCGGATGCGAGAGCGTTTGTGACGGTTTGCCCAGCTCTCCGCACCCCGTCCGGGTGCAGACGCGTTGTCGAGTGCAGGGCGGTCTGTGGTTGGGCGCGCAGTTCCCCGCACCCCTGAGGGGGCGCGGTCGTGTGGTTGGGTGCGGAACGCGCTCCGCGACAGGCGTCGCTCGCCTCGCGGCGGAGCCGTATGCCGACACAGCCCCGCGCCCATCGGGACCCTGCCGAACCGGGACGGGGTTCGGGGGAACGCCGACGGGCCGGCCCATCCGGGGATGGGCCGGCCCGTCGGGACGCTACGGCGTCCTGGGCGCCGTCACTTCTTGCGGCGTCGACCGCCCTTGGCCTGCCTGCGGCGCTCGGCCCGCGTCAGACCGTCGGACTCGGAGCGCACCGGCTCGTCTTCGTCGTAGGTGAAGTCGCCCTCGACGATGCCGCCCTCGCCGTCCACGGTCGCCGCGGAGAAGTGCAGGCCGCGGCGCTGCGGGGCGTCGAGCCCCTTGGCGCGGATCTCCGGGCGGGAGCCCGCCTGGGCCGGCACCGCGTCCTGGACGCCCTCGGCCACCGGCTCGGCGTCCTCGACCGGAACCTCCTCGACCTGCTGCTCGACCTGGACCTCCAGGTTGAACAGGTAGCCGACGGACTCCTCCTTGATGCCCTCCATCATCGCGGTGAACATGTCGAAGCCCTCGCGCTGGTACTCGACCAGCGGGTCCTTCTGCGCCATCGCGCGCAGGCCGATGCCCTCCTGGAGGTAGTCCATCTCGTAGAGGTGTTCACGCCACTTGCGGTCGAGCACCGACAGCACGACCCGGCGCTCCAGCTCACGCATGATGTCGGAGCCGAGCTGCGCCTCGCGGGCCTCGTACTGCTCGTGGATGTCGTCCTTGATGGACTCGGCGATGAACTCGGCGGTCAGCCCGGCCCGGTCGCCGGCCGCCTCCTCCAGTTCGTCGATGCTGACCTTCACCGGGTAGAGCTGCTTGAAGGCGCCCCACAGCCGGTCCAGGTCCCAGTCCTCGGGGAAGCCCTCTGCGGTCTCCGCTCCGACATAGGCGTCGATCGTGTCGTCCATGAAGTGCTGCACCTGCTCGCGCAGGTCCTCGCCCTCCAGGACGCGGCGCCGCTCGCCGTAGATGACCTCGCGCTGGCGGTTGAGGACTTCGTCGTACTTCAGAACGTTCTTACGGGTTTCGAAGTTCTGCTGCTCGACCTGCGACTGGGCCGACGCGATCGCGCGCGTGACCATCTTGTTCTCGATCGGCACGTCGTCGGGCACGTTCGCCATCGACATCACGCGCTCGACCATCTGGGCCTTGAACAGACGCATCAGGTCGTCGCCGAGGGACAGGTAGAAACGGGACTCGCCCGGGTCGCCCTGACGGCCGCTACGACCGCGCAGCTGGTTGTCGATGCGGCGGGACTCGTGCCGCTCGGTGCCCAGCACATACAGGCCGCCGATCTCCTCGACCTCTTCCTTCTCGGCCTTGACGGCCTGCTCGGCCTTGGCCAGGGCGGTGGGCAGCGCGGCGGCCCACTCCTCGATGTGCTCCTCGGGGTCGAGGCCGCGCTGCCGCAGCTCCGCGTCGGCCAGGTCCTCGGGGTTGCCGCCGAGCTTGATGTCCGTACCACGGCCGGCCATGTTCGTCGCCACGGTGACGGCGCCCTTGCGGCCGGCCTGGGCGACGATGGTGGCCTCGCGGTCGTGCTGCTTCGCGTTCAGCACCTCGTGCTGGATGCCGCGCTTGCTGAGCTGCTGCGAAAGGTACTCCGACTTCTCGACGGACGTCGTGCCGACGAGGATCGGCTGGCCCTTCTCGTGCTTCTCGGCGATGTCGTCCACGACCGCCTCGAACTTGGCGACCTCGGTGCGGTAGATCAGGTCCGACTGGTCCTTGCGGATCATCGGCCTGTTGGTCGGGATCGGGACCACGCCGAGCTTGTAGATCTGGTGGAACTCGGCGGCCTCGGTCATCGCCGTACCGGTCATGCCGGAGAGCTTCTTGTAGAGGCGGAAGAAGTTCTGCAGGGTGATCGTGGCGAGCGTCTGGTTCTCGTCCTTGATGTCCACCCCTTCCTTCGCCTCGATCGCCTGGTGCATGCCCTCGTTGTAGCGGCGGCCGGCGAGGATACGGCCGGTGTGCTCGTCGACGATCATGACCTCGCCGTCGATGACGACGTAGTCCTTGTCCTTCTTGAACAGTTCCTTCGCCTTGATGGCGTTGTTCAGATAGCCGACGAGCGGGGTGTTCACCGACTCGTAGAGGTTGTCGATGCCCAGCCAGTCCTCGACCTTGGAGACGCCGGGCTCGTGGATGGCGACCGTACGCTTCTTCTCGTCGACGTCGTAGTCACCGGTCTCCTCGACGCCCTTGAGGGGGTTGCCCGCCTCGCCGCGCTTGAGGCGCGTGACCAGCTTGGCGAAGTCGCCGTACCACTTGGTGGCCTGGTCGGCGGGGCCGGAGATGATCAGCGGCGTACGGGCCTCGTCGATGAGGATGGAGTCGACCTCGTCCACGATGGCGAAGTTGTGGCCGCGCTGGACCAGCTCGTCCTTGGCCCAGGCCATGTTGTCGCGCAGATAGTCGAAGCCGAACTCGTTGTTCGTGCCGTACGTGATGTCGCAGCCGTACTGCTCGCGGCGCTGGGCCGGCGTCATGTTGGCCAGGATGCAGCCGACGGTCAGGCCGAGGAACTTGTGAACGCGGCCCATCATCTCGGAGTCACGCTCGGCCAGGTAGTCGTTGACCGTGATGAGGTGGACGCCGTCTCCGGAGAGGGCGTTGAGGTACGCGGGCAGCGTGCCGACGAGCGTCTTGCCCTCACCGGTCTTCATCTCGGCCACGTAGCCGAGATGGAGGGCGGCGCCACCCATCAGCTGCACGTCGTAGTGCCGCTGGCCGAGGACGCGCTTGGCGGCCTCGCGCACCGTGGCGAACGCCTCGGGGAGCAGGTCGTCCAGGGGTTCCCCGTCGGCGTACCGCTGCTTGTATTCATCGGTGAGGGCCCGCAGCTCGGCGTCGGAGAGGTCGACGAAGTCCTCTTCGATGGAGTTGACCTGGTCCGCGATGCGGTGCAGCTTGCGCAGGATCTTGCCTTCGCCTGCACGCATGATCTTCGAGAGGACGGACACGGGGGCTGGTCTCCTTGCCGGTCGGGCCTGGGACGGTCGGTTTCCGTTTGACGTACTGAGCAACGGCCATCGTATGCGAGGACCCGCCCACGCCGGGAGGCCCGGCGGGGCTACGGTCGTCCGCTGCTGATCGGCCGACGCCTTCACAGGCTCTTTTCATAGAGGACAACGGCCGGGATGCGCGGATAGTGCCGCGTCCGACCGGGGATTTGTGCGAACTGTGATCACCTGCTCACCCACGGCAGCGACGACACCCCGGGCACACGGTCACACCGCGCGGGCCACCGGGACGGCGCGGGCGCGGACCTCGGGGATTGCACGGCGCGCGCCACAGGGATGGCGCCGGCGCGGGCGCCCGAGCAGAATCTCCCGATGGACCCCGTCACCCTCACCACCGACCGGCTCGTCCTGCGCTCCCCCGGCCCGCCCGACACCGACGCGGTGCTCACCGCCGCGCAGGACCCCGACCTCCAGCGCTGGATCTCCCAGTTCCCCTCGCCCTATCTGCCCGAGCACGCCCGCGGCTTCACCGAGCGGACGGTCCCCGACGGCTGGGCGAACGACTCGATGTTCACCTTCGGCCTCTTCCTTGCCGAAGGGGAGCTGGCGGGCATGCTCGCCCTGACGATGCGCGCCCTGGGCGTCGCCGAGGTGGGTTTCTGGTCCACGAAGGAGCACCGCGGCCAGGGCTACGTCACCGAGGCCACCCTCGCCGTCGCCCGCTGGGCCTTCACCCGCCTGGCCATCGACCGCGTGGAGTGGCGTGCCGAGGTCGGCAACCACGCCTCGCGCGCGGTCGCCGAGCGGGCGGGTTTCACCGTCGAGGGCACGCTGCGCTCGGCGACGAACAACAAGGGCGTACGCCGGGACTGCTGGGTGGGCTCGCTGCTCCCGTCCGACCTGGGACTGCCGTCGGCCGCGCCGTACCTGCCCGCTCCGCAACGGACCCGCTGACAGCCGACCGCCGCACGCCACCCGGCCCAGCCCCAGCCCACGGCTCCCGCCTCTGCCGACGGCGTGCCCCGGACGCGGCCCACCCCCGTCCCGGGCCCATTGTCAGACCCACCCCATACGCTGCGAACCCATGACGACCCTTCCGCGCCCCACCACCGACCTCTCGGCCGACGAAGCCCGCCGTATCGCCCTGCGGGCCCAGGGCTTCCTCGGCACTCCCGACCGCCGGGCCGGGGTCCGCGGTGTCCTCCGCCACCTCGGCGCGGTCCAGCTCGACACCATCTCGGTCCTCGCCCGCTCGCACGAACTGATCCCCTACGCCCGGCTCGGCGCGGTCGGCCGCAAGGCCGTGGAGAACGCCTACTGGACGGACACCCACGCATTCGAGTACTGGTCCCACGCCGCCTGCATCCTCCCCGTGGAGGAGTGGCCCCACTTCGCCTTCCGCCGCCGCGCCTACCGCAACCGCCCGCACTGGAACCACGAACTGCCCGACGGCACCTACGAGCAGGTCATCAAGCAGATCCGGGCCGAAGGGCCGCTCACCGCCACGGAGTTGGGCGGCGCGAAGCGCACCAGCGAGTGGTGGGACTGGTCCGGCTCGAAGGTCGCCGTCGAACGCGCGCTGATGTACGGGGAGGTCGTGTGCGTGGCGCGCCGCGGCTGGAAGCGGGTGTACGACCTGGCGGAGCGCGCGATCCCGGACACCCTGCTGCACGACGAGCTGGACGACACCGAGTGCCTGCGCCGCCTGGTCCGCCTCGCGGGCCAGTCCCTCGGCGTCGGCACGCGCGCGGACATCGCCGACTACCACCGGCTCAAGGGCGAGCAGGTCGACGCGGTGATCGCGGACTCGGGCCTGGTCCCGGTCACGGTGGAGGGCTGGGGCAAGCCGGCCTGGGCGGACCCGGCGGCCCTGGAGACGCCCCCGCGGGGCCGGCACCGCACCACGCTGCTGTCCCCGTTCGACTCCCTGATCTGGGAGCGCGCCCGCACAGAACGGATCTTCGGCTTCACCCACCGCCTTGAGGCCTACGTCCCGAAGCCGAAGCGGGTGTACGGCTACTTCGCCATGCCGGTGCTGGCCGGTGGCCGGCTCGTCGGGCGCGTCGACCCGGCCCGCGAGGGACGCACCCTGGTCGCCAAGCAGGTCACCCTGGACGGCGCGAAGGCGGTCCCGGCCGTCGCCCAGGCCCTGGTCGAGGCGGCGAGCTGGGTGAGCTGCACGGACGTACGGGTGGTACGGGTGGACGCACCCGGTCTCCGCGAGGCGCTGGCCGGCGAACTCGCCCGTCTGCTCGGCTGAGCCTCAGCGGATCTCCAGGATCTTCTCCCGCATCGCGTAGACCACGGCCTCCATCCTGGAATGCAGCTGCAGCTTCTCCAGGATGTTGCGCACATGGTTCTTCACGGTGTTCTCGGAGATGAACAACTCCTTGGCGATATCACGGTTGTTCATCCCCGTGGCCACGAGTTTGAGCACTTCGAGTTCGCGGTCGGTGAGCCGCGGCGCCGGCACCAGCCGGCGCTCGTCGGTGCGCTGGATCATCGACTTGAACTCGGTGAGCAGTTTCGACGCCATGGACGGGCTGATCTGCGACTGTCCGTCCGCGACGGCGCGAATGGCCGTGGCCACCTCGTCCGTGGAGATCTCCTTGAGCAGATATCCGGTGGCGCCCGCCTTGATCGCGTCGTAGAGGTCGGCCTCCTCATCGCTGATCGTCAGCATGATGATCTTGGCGCTGGGTGCCACTTCCTTGATGGAGGTGCATGCCTCGATCCCGCCGCGCTTGGGCATCCGCACATCCATCAGCACGATGTCGGGCAGCAGATCGGCGGCCTTGTCGACGGCCTCGGCGCCGTCGCCCGCCTCCCCCACGACCTGGATGTCCTCCTCGGCGGCGAGCACGATCTCCAGGCCACGGCGGAACAGGGCGTGATCGTCGACGACCAGGACTCTGATCGGCTCCTTGCGTGGAGAGCCCGCGTCCGGGCCCATGCCGACGACGTCGTCGGCATCCCCCTCCCGCATCGGTCCGAAGCTGTCCGCCATCGTTCCTCCCCCTGAAGGCTGTGGCTGTGGTCCTGTGCCATCGCCAACCCAAGGCAACGGCCCACCGGTTGGGCCGATGCGGCCATGATTTCATGCCGGGACGACACCGCGGTGACACGCGGGGCGCGAAGTGGTCGCACACCGGTGCCCCTGGGGGCGCACACGCGCTCCAGGGGCACCCGCTCAACCGCCGGCCGGGTGCGTCAGCCGCCCAGCGTGCCCCCTGCCGCGGGGGATTCCGCCCGAGTGACCATCGGGTCCGTGTTCAGGTGGATGACGCCGTAGTCGTAGGCGTGCCGCCGGTAGACGACACTGGGTTCCTTGGTCTCGGAGTCGACGAACAGATAGAAGTCATGGCCGACCAGTTCCATCTCGTAGAGGGCCTGGTCGAGGGTCATCGGGGAGGCGACGTGGGTCTTCTCGCGGACGATGAGCGGGCCTTCGCCCTGTACTTCGAGGGAGCCGACCTTCTTCGTGGGCACTCCGTCCGTCTCTTCCTCCTGGACGGGGTGGCCGTTCCCGTTGAGCGTCGCCGCTCCCGGGACATGGTCGGGGACCTCGGCGGCCGAAATACGGCGCGCGCCGCGGCGGGAGAACCGCTTGTCGTGCTGCTTGCGCAGCCGGGCGTCCAGCTTCTCCGCCGCCAGGTCCAGTGCCGCGTACGGGTCGCTGGCCGCTGCCTCCGCCCGGATCACCGGACCGCGGGAGCGGAGCGTGATCTCCACTCGGTCGCAACGGTCGGCCTGTCGGGGGTTGGGCTCCTTGGACACCTCGACGTCGAGGCTGATCACCTTGCCGTCGAGCTTCTGGATCTTCTCCAGCTTCAGCTTCTCGGCCACGTGCTTGCGGAACCGCTCGGGCACCTCGGTCTTGCGGCCCTTGACGACGATGTCCACGCAGAACTCCGTTCCCGGATCGCTCCGCTGCGGTGGCGGAGCATCTCCCTTTTGCACCAGGCCCCGGTGAACCCCGGAGCCTCGGACTCGGTGACGTCCACCTCCTCCCCCATGGGCAAGATCTCCACCACGCCGGCGCGGGTCATTACGGTCCACCGCAGCACGGCATTCGGATATGGGAGGTATGGCCTGCGGCTTTCCCTCACAACCGAACATATCTCGCCCGGACGGATGTCGTCACCCTCTACTGCGGCGTACCTCCGTTCAGGTGAATAGACCCTCTCACTACCTGCAACGACGCACATCCGCGGTCAGTTCCGGCTCATTTCGAAGGAATCCGGCGGGGCCGCGACCACTGCCGCACGGATCAACCGCCCGGCATCGTTCCGGCTCGCCATTCCCGCTCCTCCGTTTCCCGCGTTGCGGCTCTCTTCCGTTGATCCGCCGATCTGTTCCTCCCTTCCTTCCCGACCTGCACGCCCGTACACAATCCTTCTCCCGCCGGCTTCGCCGACCGCCTCCCGTACGGCACGCGCCGCCTCCGCCAGGGAGGCACCGGTCGTCATCAGATCGTCGACCAGAACGAGATGGCCCCCGGCGAGCAGCCGGGCACCGCCCGCCGTCACCTCCAGCGCGCCCGCGACATTGCCGAGCCGCTGACGGGAGCTGAGTCCCGACTGGTCGGCCACGGCCCGCCGCTGCCGCAGCACCCCGACCACGCGCGCACGCCGTCCGCCGCGCCGCAGCTCACCGGCCGCCGCGAGGGCGATCCGCCGTACCGGATCGTGACCCCGCGCCCGCACCGCCCACCGCGCGGACGGCACCGGCACGAGCAGCAGGGGGACATCCCGCCGCCCGGACCCCGCGCGCACCGCTCGGGCGAGAGCGGCGCCCAGGGGGCGCGCCAGTGCCAGCGCGCCGCGTTCCTTGTGGGCGAGGAGGGTCGCCCGCACCTCGTCCGCGTACGGAGCCGCCGCGTGCACCACCGGCAGCCCGGGCGGTTCCGGCTGCGGCCGCACCCGGCTCGGCGCGGCCCCGCTCAGGGCGGCACGGCACTGCTCGCAGAGCACCGTGCGGGGCCTGCCGCAGCCGGAGCACTCGGCCGGCAGCACCAGGTCGGTGAGGTCCTGCCACCACCCCCGCATGGCCACCACTGTGCCAACGACCGGGCCGACCGGCCACCCCTGTGGAAAACTCCCTGTGGACAACTCCCCGCAGGTCATCACGGCCGTCACCCACACAAGCGAACAGCCCATGGGACCAGGGAACAGCCCAACGCGGCCGGGGCGAGGTGGCCGACCCGTCGGGGACGAGTGCGAGCACGGACGGTCCGAGACAGCAGACCGAGCCGGCCGCTGCACACGGCACCCAGTACGGACCGCACCCCAGTTCAGACCTCACCCCAGTTCAGACCTCACCCCGACGGGCCTCACCCCCGACAGACCTCACCCCGCATCCGGTACAGACCGCATCCCCGAGGAGCCTCACCCCGGATAGATCGGCGCCGATCCGTCCTTGACCACCTTCTGCCACTGCGCGCCGGACGGCAGCCGCACGATTCCGTCCTCCGAGTAAGCCACCAGCGGCACCCGGTCGTCCTCGGACGCGGTGATCGCCTTCACCCCGGTCAGGGCCGCGGGCGCCTGGCTCCCCGGCGCCGACCCGTCGACCTGCACGTACCGCATCTGCTGCACGCCCCCCTGCTCGCGCCCGACCACGACGAGCCTGCCGTCCCCGGCCCACGACATGGCGGTGACCTGTTCCAACCCGGGTGCAGCGGAGCGCAGTTCGAGGACGGCGGGCCCCTGCCCGGAGCCGTCGTCCCGTTGGATCCGCCCGACCAGCAGTGACTGCTTGTCGCCCTCCTCCACGACGAGCGCCATCCGCACCCCGTCCGCGGCCACCCGGACGTCCTCGATGTGGCCGGACAGCCCCGGGGTCCGCACCGACTGCGGCTTCCCCGAGCCCTGCTCCAGCAGGAGCAGCCGCGGGTCGCGGGGATTGCGGTCGACCACCCAGAGGTCACCGCGGGCGTCCCAGCTCGGCGTGGCCAGCCGGTCGGTCTCGCCGGCGCCGCTGCTGGTCACCAGGGGTTCGCCGAGCGAACCGTCCGGCGTCAGCGAGGCCACGTACAGCGACTTCCCGTCGTTGCCGACCCCGGCCGCGGTGTGTTCGTCCCGCGAGACCGCGACGGACGCGAACTGCTTGCTGCCGTCGCCGAGCGGCCCCGGCACCGGCACGGCGGTGGTGCTCGTGCTGGTGCCCGCTATCCGGACCAGCCGGTGCTTGTCGTCGAGGAAGTACAGGTAGTCGGGTCCCTTCACGGCGCCGTGCCAGGCGACGGACTCGGCCCGCTCCTCGGTGAGGTCGCACAGCGTCCGCTCATCCGGCCCCTGCAACTCGACCGTGTCCACAGTGGGCGTCAGGTTCTGCAGGGTGAACAGCAGTTGGGTCGCCATTTCCCGGCACTCGGCCGCCCCGGCCCGGGCTGCCGTCGCGTTCAGCGGCACCGTCAGCCGGTTCTGGTCGTCGGGCGTCAGCGCGCCGGCGCCCTTCTGCAGCGCCGTACCGGCCGGGAAACTCGACCGGACCCCGGGCCCGAGCCACGTCGTGGGCCCGTTCAGCAGCGAGCGCACCACCTGCGTCATCGGGTCCACCCGCTTGCGCAGATAGACCGGGTCGGCGACGGCCACCGGCTGCCCGTCGGCCCCGACCGTGGTGTGCGCGGCGAAGTAGTACTTGTTGACCGAGGTGTAGTTCCGCTGGAAGTCGGACTTGCCCATCACGACGCCCTGCGGCAGCGCGTCGATGCGCCACTGCCCGCTCTTGGCGTCCCGCGTCAGGTGCAGCCGCTTGGCGTACGCCCCCTCGGCGGGCGCGTACGCCTGCTGCGCGTCGACGGTGGCGACCCTGCTCCCGGCCAGCGTGTAGGTGAGGCTGCTCGGGTCCTCCCGCCCGCCGCCGCCGTGGTCGACGACGGTGCTCGGCGCGTCGGCGAGCACCGTGGTGGACTGCTCGGGCCGCCACTTGCGCGCGACGGTGGGGGTCAGATACTTGCGGGCCGTGTCGTATCCCGGGTCGTCGCTGGTCAGCGCCTCCAGGAAGCCCTGCACGATCTCCCCCGGCGCCGCGTTCTCCTGGGGCGGCATGGCGAACACGCGCACCTGCGTGTCCTGCCGGGGCGTCGACTCGACGTCCCGCAGATCACCGCCGTCCGGCATCGAGGCGCACCCCGCCAGCAGTACGGCACCACAGGCGGCGTACACCACCGCGCGCCCCGGCCGACGCCGGCCGCCCCCTTCACGGTCAGCGCCCACGAAATGCCTCCCCTGCGGTGTTCGAATCCTCCGCGGCCGTCGCGCGGTTCGTGTCCGGCTCCGCGTCCGCGGCCGGCACCTCGTCCCGGTGCCGCAGGGTTGCGCCGGGCCGGGAGACGACGCGCGCGCCGCTGCCGGGCAGCGCCGTCGGGTCGGCGGTCGGTGCCACCGTGGCCAGCCGCTGCGGGAGCGGGGCGTGCGGGGGCAGCGGCGGCACCTGGCCGCCCGTGGACTGGGCCGGCACCGTGGCCCGTTTGTCGTCGTCGCTCGGCGGGCCGGCCTCGCCCTGTCCCGCGTTGCGCCGCGAGTCCTTCGGCTCCAGGGGTATGGGCGAGCCCCGCAGCGGCTCGTCGGCGGTACGCGGCAGCGTCAGCCGGAACTGCGATCCGCCGCCCGGCTCGCCCCACGCCTGCAACCAGCCGCCGTGCAGCCGTGCGTCCTCCAGGG
The DNA here is from genome assembly GCF_057537855.1 of Streptomyces diversicolor. Taxonomy (NCBI): domain Bacteria; kingdom Bacillati; phylum Actinomycetota; class Actinomycetes; order Kitasatosporales; family Streptomycetaceae; genus Streptomyces; species Streptomyces diversicolor. The sequence goes on along the minus strand of NZ_BAAJXA010000037.1, from coordinate 9,454 downwards.
CGATGGACAGGCCAAGGCCCGTGCCGCCGGTGGTACGCGCGCGTGCGGGATCGGCGCGCCAGAAGCGGCTGAAGACCCGGGTCGCCTCGCCGGGCTTGAGCCCCACGCCGTAGTCGCGCACCGCGACCGCGACCGCTCCGCCGGCCGCCGCCAGCTTGACGACGACGTCCTTGCCCTCACCGTGCTCCACGGCGTTGACGACGAGATTGCGCAGCACCCGCTCCACACGCCGGGCGTCCGCCTCCGCGACCACGGGCTGCTGGTCGCCGACGACGCGTATCCGGCTGCCCTTGCGCTCGGCAAGCGGCTCGGCCCCGCTGACGACCCGCCGTACGACCTCGCGCAGGTCTATCGCCTCGGCTTCCAGCGCCGCCGCGCCCGCGTCGAATCGGCTGATCTCCAGCAGATCGGCGAGCAGCGACTCGAAACGGTCCAGCTGGTCGGCGAGCAGTTCCGCCGACCGGGCGGTCACCGGGTCGAAGTCCTCGCGCGCCTCGTGGATCACGTCGGCGGCCATGCGCACGGTCGTCAGCGGGGTGCGCAGTTCGTGCGACACGTCGGAGACGAACCGCCGCTGCATCCGCGACAGGTCCTCCAGCTGCTGGATCTTCAGTTGCAGGTTCTGCGCCATCTTGTTGAAGGCTTCGCCGAGGCGCGCGATGTCGTCCTCGCCGGTGACCTTCATCCGCTCCTGAAGACGCCCGGCCGACAGCCGCTCCGCGATCCCGGCCGCCATCCGCACGGGCGTCACGACCTGCCGCACCACCAGCCACGCGATCGCCCCGAGGAGTACGACGACGAAGAGCCCGGCGGTCGCGAGCGTGCCCTTGACCAGGCTCAGCGACTTCTCCTCCTGCGACAGCGGGAAGAGGTAGTACAGCTCGTACGGGTCCCCGTTCGGGTCGTTGACCTGCTTGCCGATGACGAGCGCGGGCTGGGAGTTCTTGCCGTTGCTGTAGACGATGCGGGTGTAGCTCTGGGCCGCGGTCGTACTGGTGTGGACCCGTGTGCGCAGGTCCACGGGCACGCTGGCGGACGGGTCGACGTATCCGGAGCCGCGCGGGCTGCGTCCGCCGCCGCTCTCGTCGCCCGCCGGGAGTGTCACCACGTCGAAGGCGCCCTGGCCGCCGCTGGACAGCGACTCGACGAGGTCGCTCATCCACTGGATGACGTTCTGCGACTGCCGGCTGTCGACCGCCGAGGCGTCGTCACCGGTGCTGCTGGCGGCCTCGTCGGCCTTCTGCTTGGCCACCGCGAACCCGCCGGTGGCCTGGCTCTGCGACGCCTTCACCTTCGCGTCCAGAAGGCCGTTGCGCACCTGCCCGATGACGACGAAGCCGAGCAGCAGAACGACACCCAGCGACATCAGCAGCGTCGTGACGACGACCTTGAGCTGGATGTTGCGCCGCCACAGCCGCATGACCGGCAACAGCGGCCGGCGCACCCAGCGCATGAACAGCCGCAGCACCGGGCTGCCCTGCACCCCGCCCTGCAACAGCCCGCCCTCAAGGAGGCGCCCCCAGCGCGACCCGGCCGTCTTGCGGCCGGCAGGCCGCCCCGGACGGTTCCCGGGCCGGCCGGGAGCCGAAGCGGCACCGCCCCCGGACACGTCAGCTCGGTCCGGCCTTGTAACCGACACCACGGACGGTCACCACGATCTCCGGCCGCTCCGGATCCTTCTCGACCTTGGACCGCAGCCGCTGCACGTGCACGTTCACCAGCCGCGTGTCCGCCGCGTGCCGGTAGCCCCACACCTGCTCCAGCAGGACCTCGCGGGTGAACACCTGCCACGGCTTGCGGGCCAGCGCGACCAGCAGATCGAACTCCAGCGGCGTCAGCGCGATCGACTGCCCGTCCCGCTTCACGGAGTGCCCGGCCACGTCGATGACGAGGTCGCCTATGGTGAGCTGCTCCGGCGCCGGCTCCTCCGACCTGCGCAGCCGGGCCCGGATCCGGGCCACCAGTTCCTTCGGCTTGAACGGCTTGACGATGTAGTCGTCGGCGCCCGACTCCAGCCCCACGACCACGTCGACGGTGTCGCTCTTCGCGGTGAGCATCACGATCGGCACGCCGGACTCCGCCCGGATCAGCCGGCACACCTCGATGCCGTCCCTGCCGGGCAGCATCAGGTCGAGCAGCACCAGGTCGGGCTTGGTCTCACGGAAAGCGGCGAGCGCCTTGTCACCGTCGGCCACGAAAGACGGCTCAAAACCTTCACCACGCAGCACGATGCCGAGCATCTCGGCCAGTGCGGTGTCGTCGTCGACGACAAGGACACGTCCCTTCATAAACGACATCATCCCATTCTCATAACGGCGAAGGCGGCGCAGGTGAACAAGGTCACCGGCCAGTGACGATAGTCGTACCAGCCCGTCACTGTCTGCCCTCGTCACGGGCGGCTACTACCGCCGGGTGAGCGCCCGCCCCTTACCTCATGTCTCCAGCCGCTGCACGACGTGACCGGAGAGCAGTTCCGCGACCGAGGCGGCCGTCACCGGCGAGGCCACGCCCGCCTCGGTGACGATCGCCGTCACCAGCTCCGGCGGCGTCACATCGAACGCCGGGTTGTACGCCTGTGCCCCCAGCGGCGCCACCGGCATCCCGCCGCCAGGTCCCCCGACCGGCACCTGCGGCGCTGTGATCTCGGTCACCTCGTACCCGGGGCGCTGCTCCACCTCGATGGACGCCCCGTCGGACGTGTCGAGGTCCACCGTCGTCACCGGCGCCACCACGATGAACGGCACGTGGTGGTAGCGGGCGAGCACCGCCAGCGGATAGCTGCCCACCTTGTTCGCCACCGACCCGTCGGCCGCGATGCGGTCCGCCCCGATCAGCACCGCGTCCACCTCGCCCGCCGCGAACAGCGAACCGGCCGCGTTGTCGGTGAGCAAGGTGTACGCCATGCCGCTGCGCGCCGCCTCGTACGCCGTCAGCCGCGCCCCCTGCAACAGGGGACGGGTCTCATCGACCCACAACCGGCGCAGCCGTCCCTCCCGGTGCGCGGCGAGCGCCACGGCGAACGCGGTGCCCTCCCCGCCCGACACCAGCGACCCGGTGTTGCAGTGCGTGAGGATCCGGTGCCCGCCGCCGGGCAGCAGTTCGTCCAGCAGCGCCAGCCCGTGCCCGGCCATCCGGGCGCTGGCCTCGGCGTCCTCCCGGTGCAGGTCCCGGGCGGCGGCCAGCGCGGCGGCCGCCGCGCTGGCCGCCGCCCGGGACCTGCACCGGGAGGACGCCGAGGCCAGCGCCCGCGGCGAGTGCGGCCCGGTGAGCGGCCCGCGCCCTGCGCACCCCGACGGACAGGTTCACCGCGGTGGGCCGGGCACCCTGGAGCGCGTCCGCGGCCTCGTCCACGTCGAAGCCCCGCGCGGCGGCGAGCGCGACGCCGTACGCCCCCGCGATGCCGAGCAGCGGCGCCCCGCGCACGGCGAGCGACCGGATCGCGCCGACCAGGGCCGAAGCGTCCGTGCACACGAACTCGACCTCCTCGGCCGGAAGTCTGGTCTGGTCGAGAAGGACCAGTACGGGACCTTCGGGCGGCTCCTCCCAGCGGATCGCCGGTATCCCGGTCGCGTGCCTGCCCTCGCCGGTGTGCGCGTCCTGATCAGCCATGCGGTCAGTCTGCCCCGTACCCCACGGACAATTGAAGGTGCGCAGCCCCCACCGCGGCCGGTCCCGTGGTCACCGCCCCATGGCACGATGGCTGCCAACCTGCCGCCGCACCCGCGGACGGGCACCGAGAAGGAGCTTCGATGAACGACACTCCGGGCTGGGCCTCGCCCGGATCCGCCCCGTCCGACGGGCAGGAACCCGGCGCGTCCGGCCCTGCCGACCCCGCCGACCGGCCGGGGCCCGCACAGCCCGTCGACCAGCCGGGCGCAGACCCGCAGGATTCCGGTGCGCAGTGGTCCAAGGAGCAGCCGCCACCCGGCCAGTGGTCCGCGCCCACGGGCGCCCCGGCCCCGGGCCAGGCCCCGCCGCCTCCGCCGCCCGGCCCGGGCTGGGGCGGCGGTCAGGGAGGCTACGGCGGCCCCGGTGGCCAGGGCGGATACGGTGGCTACGGGGGCGGTGGCTACGGGGGGCCCGGCGGCTACGGAGCCTGGGGCGCCGGCTGGGGCGGCCCCCCGCCCGCGGCCAAGCCCGGAGTGATCCCCCTGCGCCCGCTCGGTGTCGGCGAAATCCTCGACGGCGCCGTCTCCACCATGCGCACCTACTGGCGCACCGTCCTGGGCATCTCGCTGACCATCGCGGTCATCACGGAGATCGTCGTCATCCTCTTCCAGGGCCTCGTCCTGAACGACACCGCGAGCACCGACGCCCTCAACGACCCGAGCGCCACCCTCGGCGAGGTCTCCCGCGCCATGGGCGAGGCGATGCTCGGCTCGGTCGCCGTCCTGCTGATCTCCTCCATCGGCACCATCATCGCCACCGCCCTGCTGACGACCGTGACCAGCCGGGCCGTCCTCGGCCGGGCCGTGACCACCGGCGAGGCATGGCGCGACGCCCGCCCGCAGGTCCCGAGGCTGTTCGGCCTGGTCTTCCTGCTGCCGCTCATCGCCGCCGGCATCCTGCTCTGCGGCGCGCTGCCCGGCATCATCGTGGCCGCGGCCGGCGCGGGGGGCGGCGCCACCGCCGCGCTCCTCGTCCTCGGCCTGCTCGGGGCGGCCGTCGTCGTGGTCTGGCTCATGGTCCGCTACTCTCTGGCCTCGCCCGCGCTGATGCTGGAACGGCAGAGCATCCTGAAGTCGATGGGCCGCTCCGCCAAGCTCGTGCGCGGCTCCTGGTGGCGCATCTTCGGCATCCAGCTGCTCGCCGCGATCATCGCGAACATCGTCGCGTCGATCATCGTCATCCCCTTCGCCCTGATCGCCGCGGCGCTCAGCGGTGACGGCTTCTCCAGCTTCCTCGAAGGCACCGGCAACGTCGGCTGGACGTTCCTCATCGTCAGCGGCATCGGCTCGGTGATCGGCTCCACGATCACCTTCCCGATCAACGCGGGTGTCAGCGTGCTCCTCTACATCGACCAGCGCATCCGCCGTGAAGCCCTCGACCTCGAACTGGCCCGCGCGGCCGGTGTCCAGGACTACGGCGTGACCGCGCCCGGCGCCACCCCGGGGAGCTGACGCGGTGATCCGGGCGGGGGACCTTCTCAGCACGGCGCCGGTCCTGCCGCGCGCGGCCGACGCGGCCGTCCGGGGCCTGCTCCGGGCGGCCGACACGGCCGTACTGTCAGTGGCCGGTTCGGGCGACGAGCCGCCGGTGACCGTCGGACGCGATCCCGCGCGGGAGGCCGCCCGACGCGAGCTGGCCAAGCGGATGTACCACGAGAACGACCCCAGCCTGCTCCAGCGGGCCATGGACGCCGTCTGGGACTGGCTCGGCAAAGTCCTCGACACCGCCGCCTCGGCAACCCCCGGGGGAACACTCGGCCTGATCGTCGTCGTCCTGGCCGTCATCGCCGTACTGGCCGCCCTGTGGTGGCGCCTTGGCACCCCGCGGCGGCGCCCGGCCACCGCCCCCGCCCTCTTCGACGACCGCCCGCGCAGCGCCGCGGAACACCGCGCCGCCGCCGAAGCGCACGCGGCCCAGGGCCACTGGAACCAGGCCGTCCAGGAGCGCATGCGGGCCATCGTCCGCGCCCTCGAAGAACGGGCCCTGCTCGACGTCCGCCCCGGCCGCACCGCCGACGAGGCGGCCTCCGAAGCCGGCCGCGCCCTGCCCGCCCACACCGACCGGCTGCACGCCGCCGCCCGCGACTTCGACGACGTGACGTACGGCGGCCGCCGAGCGGACCGACAGGCGTACGACCGGCTCGCCGGACTCGACCGCGACCTGGAGCGCAGCAAACCCGCCCTCGCCGTCAGCAGCCACAGCACGGCCCACCACAGCCGCCGGGGGGCCGCCGAATGACCACCGGGGCCACCCTTCCCTCCACCTCGGCCTCGCCCACCGCCCGCCAGGTGTTGACCCGCACGCGAGGCATCGCCCTCGCCTTCCTGCTGCTGCTCGCCGGAGCCGTCGCGATCGCCGTCATCCGCTCCGACGCCCGGCACGGCGCCCTCGACCCCCGCTCCGCCGACCCCTACGGAAGCCGCGCGGTCGCCGAACTGCTCGCCGACCGCGGCGTGTCCACCCGCGTGGTCACCACCCTGGACGAGGCCCGCACCGCGGCCGGCCCGGACACCACCCTGCTGATCGCCGTGCCCGACCTGCTCACGCCCGGCCAGCAGAGCGCACTGCACTCCGCGACCGCCCGGTCCGGCGGGCGCACCCTCCTCGTCGCCGCCGGCAGCTCCTCCGTGGAACGGCTCGTGCCCGGTGTGACCGCGGACCCCGCCACCAGCTTCGGGTCGACGCTCTCCCCCGGGTGCGACCTGCCCGCCGCCGTACGCGCGGGCGCGGCCGACACCGGCGGCATCCGCTACACCACCACCCGCCTCGACGCCGACTCCTGCTACCCCAGCGAGCGCCTGGCCACGCTGGTCCACGTCCCCGACGCCTCCGGGAACGGCGACACCGTCGTCCTCGGCGCGCCCGACATCCTCTACAACGACCGCCTCGACGAGCAGGGCAACGCCTCGCTCGCGCTTCAACTCCTCGGCTCCCGCCCCCATCTGGTCTGGTACCTCCCCTCGCTCGCCGACACCTCGGCCACCAACACCGGTGACCAGAAGGACTTCCTCGACCTGCTCCCCTCCGGCTGGCTGTGGGGCACGCTGCAACTGTTCGTCGCCGCGCTCCTCGCCGCCTTCTGGCGGGCACGCCGACTCGGTCCCCTCGTGCCCGAAAGACTCCCCGTCGCGATCCGCGCCTCCGAGACCGTCGAAGGCCGCGCCCGCCTCTACCGCAAGGCCGACGCCCGAGACCGCGCCGCCGCCGCTCTTCGCTCCACCACCCGCACCCGCCTCGCCCCTCTGGTCGGCGTCCCCGTCGCCCAGGCGCACGCGCCCGAAGCCCTGCTGCCCGCCCTGTCCAGCCACCTCCACGGCGACGGACGGGCCCTGCACTCCCTCCTCTTCGGGCCTCCGCCCGCCGATGACGCAGCCCTGATCACGCTCACCGACCGACTCGACGCCCTCGAAAGTGAGGTACGCCGTCCATGATGGACCCGACCACTGACAACGCCGCGACCGCCGGGGATGCGGGCGGCGCCCGCGCCTCCCTGGAGGCCCTGCGTGCCGAGATCGCCAAAGCCGTGGTCGGCCAGGACCCCGCCGTGACCGGCCTCGTCGTCGCCCTGCTGTGCCGCGGACACGTCCTGCTCGAAGGCGTCCCCGGCGTCGCCAAGACGCTGCTGGTGCGCGCCCTCGCGTCCGCCCTGGAACTGGAGACCAAACGCGTCCAGTTCACCCCCGACCTCATGCCGAGCGACGTCACCGGCTCCCTCGTCTACGACACCCGCACCGCCGAGTTCTCCTTCCAGCCCGGCCCGGTCTTCACCAACCTCCTGCTCGCCGACGAGATCAACCGCACCCCGCCGAAGACCCAGTCCTCCCTGCTGGAGGCCATGGAGGAACGCCAGGTCACCGTCGACGGCACTCCCCGGCCGCTGCCCGAACCGTTCCTGGTCGCCGCGACACAGAACCCGGTCGAGTACGAGGGCACCTACCCGCTCCCCGAAGCGCAGCTCGACCGCTTCCTGCTCAAACTGACGATCCCGCTGCCCGCCCGGCAGGACGAGATCGACGTCCTCACCCGGCACGCCGCCGGCTTCAACCCGCGCGACCTGCGCGCCGCCGGCGTGCGCCCCGTCGCGGGCCCGGCCGACCTGGAAGCCGCCCGCGCCTCGGTCGCCAAGACGACCGTCTCCCCCGAGATCACCGCCTACGTCGTGGACATCTGCCGCGCGACCCGCGAGTCGCCGTCCCTCGCCCTGGGCGTGTCCCCGCGCGGCGCCACCGCCCTGCTCGCCACCGCCCGCGCCTGGGCCTGGCTGACCGGCCGCGACTACGTCATCCCCGACGACGTGAAGGCCCTGGCCCTGCCGACCCTCCGGCACCGCGTGCAACTGCGCCCCGAGGCCGAGATGGAGGGCGTGACGGCCGACTCCGTCATCAACGCGATCCTCGCGCACGTCCCGGTTCCCCGCTGATGCCGCTCACCGGACGCGCCGCCCTGCTGGCGGCCCTCGGCTCCGTACCCGTCGGCATCTGGGATCCCGGCTGGACGGGCATCCTCGCGGTCAACGGCCCGCTGGCCGTGGCCTGCGCCTGCGACTTCGCCCTCGCGGCGCCCGTACGACGCCTGGTCCTGGCCCGTTCCGGCGACACATCCGCGCGACTGGGCGAGACCGCCGACGTGACGCTGACCGTCACCAACCCCTCGCGCCGCCCGCTCCGGGCCCGACTGCGGGACGCCTGGCCACCGAGCAGTTGGCAGCCCGGCACGGAGATCGATGCCTCCCGCCACCGCTTCACCGTGCCCCCGGGCGAGCGCCGGCGCATCACGACCCGGTTGCACCCCACGCGCCGCGGCGACCGCCACGCCGACCGTGTGACGATCCGCTCCTACGGCCCCCTCGGCCTGTTCTCCCGTCAAGGAGCCCACCGGGTTCCCTGGACGGTACGGGTCCTGCCGCCGTTCGCCAGCCGCAAGCACCTCCCGTCGAAGCTCGCCCGGCTGCGCGAACTGGACGGCCGCACCAGCGTGCTGATCAGGGGCCAGGGCACGGAGTTCGACAGCCTGCGGGACTACGTACCCGGCGACGACACCCGTTCCATCGACTGGCGGGCCACGGCGCGCCAGACCGCGGTGGCCGTACGCACCTGGCGTCCGGAACGCGACCGGCACATCCTGCTGGTCCTGGACACCGGCCGCACTTCGGCGGGCCGCGTGGGCGACGCCCCACGCCTGGACGCCTCCATGGACGCCGCCCTGCTCCTGGCGGCGCTCGCCTCCCGCGCAGGCGACCGGGTGGACCTCCTCGCCTACGACCGCCGACCGCGCGCCCTGGTCCAGGGACGTACCGCACGCGATGTGCTGCCGTCCCTGGTCAACGCGATGGCCACGCTTGAGCCCGAACTCGTGGAGACCGACGCGCGTGGCCTCACCGCCATGGCGCTCCGTACGGCCCCGCGCCGCTCCCTGATCGTCCTTCTCACCACTCTCGACGCGGCGCCGGTCGAGGAGGGCCTGCTTCCCGTGCTCGCGCAGCTCACCCAGCGCCATACGGTCCTGGTGGCGTCGGTGGCCGATCCTCATATCGCCGGCATGGCGACCGCCCGTGGGAACGTCGATGCGGTCTACGAGGCCGCCGCCGCGGCCCAGGCACAGACCGAACGGCATCGCACGGCGGAGCAGCTTCGCCGCCATGGAGTGACGGTCGTCGACGCGACACCGGACGACCTCGCGCCGGCTCTGGCGGACGCCTATCTCGCTCTGAAGGCGGCCGGACGACTCTGAAAGGGAATCCGAAAAGGAACGGAAAGAAGAAAGGGCCCGAACGGGTCGGGCCCTG
>NZ_BAAJXA010000036.1:0-100734 GCF_057537855.1 Streptomyces diversicolor | reverse complement strand
CGGTGACGCCACCATCACCGACGCCGACGGCACCAGCCACGAACTGACACCCGACAGCGTGCTCGTCCTGCCCTACGCCTGGGAGGGCACCTGGCAGATCCGGGACACCATCCGCAAGGTCTATCTGCACACCACCCCCGTGCCCCCGCTGCCCGGCGCCCCCGTGCCCTGCGCGTTCACCCCCGCAGAACAGGTCCTGCACGCCCCGCTGCCGGGCGGGCGGGCCGTCCTGTCCGACGGGCCCGACGGCCGCTGCGCCCTGCTCGCATGCGAGCCCGGCGGCGCCCCGCCGACCGAGCCGGGCCGCGCGGTGTTCCTGCACGTCCTGGACGGCGAGGCCACCGTCACCGACGCCGACGGCACCCGCCACGAACTGACCGCGGGCAGCTCCGCCGCCCTTCCCTCCGGCTGGACGGGCACCTGGGACGTCCACCGCACCCTGCGCATCCTCGCCGTCCACAGCACCCCCCGACAGGACACGCCATGATCCACGACGACCCGTACGCGGCGGTCACCCCCGCACCCGCCCTGAACCTGCGCAGTGACGACCTGCGCCACGGCGAGCGGATGCCACAGCCCTTCCACGACCCGCAGATCGGCGGCGAGAACACCTCGCCGCACCTTTCCTGGACCGGCTTCCCGGAGCGGACCAGGAGCTTCGCGGTCAACTGCTACGACCCCGACGCGCCGACCGGTGTCGGCTTCATGCACTGGGCCGTGGCCGACATCCCCGCGGACGTCACCTCGATTCCCAGGGGCGCGGGATCTGCCGGCGGCCTGCTGCCGCCGGGCTCGCTGACCGTCCCCAACGACCTGCGGATGCGCCACTACATCGGCCCCAACCCGCCGCCGGGCACCGGCCGCCACCGCTACGTCTTCATCGTCCACGCCGTCGACGTTCCCCGACTGGACCTGGACCCCGACACGACGCCGGTCGTCCTCGGTTTCCACCTGCACTTCCACACCCTGGCCCGCGGCAGCATGACCGTCTGGGTCGACGCGGCGGACTGAGATCCGGCCCGGGAGGTACCGACATGACAACGCAACGCACCACCGCCCGGCACGCCGAGATCGCGGGAGCCGGTTTCGCGGGCCTGACCGTCGCCACCGCCCTGGCCCAGCGCGGCTGGACCGTGCGCCTGCACGAACAGAACGACGACGTCCGCGACTTCGGCGCCGGCATCCTGCTGTGGCGCAACGCGATGCTCGCCCTCGACGTCATCGGCGTCGCCGACGCCATCCGCGCCGACGGGGTACAGCCCCGGTACTACGAGACCAGCCTCGGCGGCAGCACCGTCTCCGCCGAACTGCCCGGCTACCCCTACTGGGCCATCACCCGGCCCCGGCTGCACGCCCTGCTGGCCGACGCCGCCCGCGCCGCGGGCGTGGAGATCGTCACCGGCTCCCGCGCCGTCGGCGCCGATCCGGCGGGCGCCCTGCTGCTGGCCGGCCGGGGCCGGGCCGAGGCCGACCTGGTCATCGGCGCCGACGGCGCCGGCTCGGCCGTACGCGACTCACTGACCGACCTCTCCCAGGAGCGCAGGAAGTACACCGACGGGGTGTGCCGTCTGCTCGTCCCGCGCCCCGAGACCTTCCGCAGCGAGCGGTGGGACCGGGTCATCGACTTCTGGACCCTGGAACCGGACGCGATGCGCATCCTGTTCATCCCGACCGGCCCCGACACCATCTACCTGGGCATGATGGCCGAGACCCGCAACCCGCGCGCCTCGCGGATCCCCGTCGACGTCGAGGTGTGGTCGCAGCGCTTCCCGCACCTGGCGCAGGTCATCGAACTCGCCGGCAAGGCCGAGGGCGGTCGGCACGACACCTACCAGACCACCCGGGTCACCCCCTGGTCCACCGGCCGTGCCGTCCTCGTCGGCGACTCCGCGCACGCCATGTGCCCGGCACTGGGCCAGGGAGCCAGCGTCGGCATCGTCAACGCCGTCGACCTCGCCCACGCCCTGGAGCAGGGGGACGACATCGAGGCGTCCCTCGCACGGTGGGAGGCCCGCGAGCGCCGCATGACCGACGACGCTCAGGCCCGCAGCGCCCACATGGCCGCCACCCGCGGCCTGGCCCGCGGCAACGGATTCACACCGGAGCTGTTGGAGACCGCCAACTTCGTCTCGGCGGCCGTCTCCGAAGAACTCCAGGCCCGCTACCCCGTGCCGGAGGCGAACCGCTCATGGTGAGACCCCAGCCCGTCATGGTCGGCGACGCCGAGGTCCTGCGGATCAGCGAGTACGCGGGGCCCAGCCCCGCCACGCCCGCCTTCCTGTTCCCCGACAGCGACCCGGCCTACTGGAGCGACAACGCGGACCGGCTCGACCCGGACTTCTACGACGCCAGGCGCGGCACCCTGCGCTCGGTGCTGCACACCTGGCTGATCCGCAGCCAGGGCATGGTCATCCTGGTCGACACCGGCGCGGGCAACGGCAAGGAACGCCCGTACGCCCCCGTCTACGCCCACCACCACACGCCGTACCTGGAGAACCTGCGGGCCGCCGGGGTCCGCCCGCAGGACGTCGACATCGTGGTCAACACCCACCTGCACGTCGACCACGTCGGCTGGAACACCCGGCTGGACGACCGGGAGTGGGTTCCCACCTTCCCCAACGCCCGCTATCTGATGGGCGAACCGGACTTCGTGCGCTGGGACCCCGTGCGCACGCCCCGCCCACAGGGCGACGGCAACCAGAACGTCTTCGAGGACAGTGTCGCGCCGGTCCACCGGGCCGGGCAGGTCGGCCTGTGGCACGGCAGCCACCGCGTCAACGGCGAACTCGTCCTGGAGGCCGCCCCGGGCCACACCCCGGGATCAGCCGTCGTACGACTGCAGTCCCGAGGCGAAGGCGCGCTGTTCGTCGGGGACATCCTGCACTCGCCCGTGCAGATCGCCCGCCCCGACGTCAACAGCTGCTTCTGCGAGGACCCGGCGCTCGCCCGGTCCACCCGGCGCAGGCTGCTCGCCGAGGCGGCCGACCGCGAACTGCTCGTCTTCCCCGGCCACTTCGGCGGCCGGTCGGCCTGCCGAGTACGGCGGACGGCCCCGGCCGACCCGGCGGCGCGACCGCCGGGCACCGACGCCTTCGCCGTCCGTGACTGGGCCGGCTTCGACCCGGTCTGACCACTCCCGTCCACTCTCCCGAGGAGCCCGCAGTGAACCACGATCTCTACGACGACGGCCTCGCCCTGCGCCGCCGGGTGCTCGGCGACGCCCATGTCGACGCCTCGCTGGCGGCGGTCACCGACTTCTCCCGCGACATCCAGGAGTACGTCACCCAGTACTGCTGGGGCGACCTGTGGCACCGCCCCGGCCTCGACCTCCAGGAACGCAGCCTGGTCAACCTCGCCATGATCACCGCTCTCAACCGGGGCCACGAGTTCAAGGCCCATGTCCGCGGCGCCGTCAACAACGGCGTGTCCCGCGAGAAGATCAAGGAAGTGCTCATGCAGAGCGCCTTCTACTGCGGCGGCCCCGCCGCCCTGGAGTCCTTCCGGCTGGCCGCCGAGGTCCTCGACGCGATGGACGCCGAACGGTGAGCGCCGAGATCGGTTTCGTCGGCCTGGGCAACATGGGCGGGCCGATGGCGGCGCGGCTGGCCGCCGAGGGCCACCGGCTGACGGTCGCGGACGCCGCCCCCGGCGTGGCCGCCGCCTTCGCCGCCGAGCACCCCACCGCCCAAGTCGCCGACGGCAACGCCTCGTTCGCACGGGCGCAGACCCTGGTGCTCATGCTGCCCGACTCGGACGTCGTCGAGCAGGCGCTGGAGGGCGACGGCCTGGCCGAGGCGCTGCCGCCGGGCTGCCTGGTCATCGACATGAGTTCGTCCGAGCCGCTGCGCACCCGGGCGCTGGCCCGCCGGCTGGCCGGCCGTGGCCTGTCCCTGCTGGACGCGCCGGTGTCCGGCGGCGTCCGCGGCGCCCGGGCCGGCACCCTGTCGGTGCTGGCCGGCGGGGCACCGAAGGACCTGGCACGGGCGGCCCCGCTGCTGCGCGCCATGGCCCGTACCGTCGTCCCCGTCGGCGGCATCGGCTGCGGCCACGCCGCCAAGGCGCTCAACAACCTGGTCTCGGCCGCCACGGTGTCCGTCACCGTCGAGGCGCTGGCGCTCGGCGAGGCGTTCGGCATCCCGCCCGAGACGATGACACAGGTGCTCAACAGCTCATCGGGCCGCACCAACACCAGTGAGAACAAGGTGGCCCAGTTCATGACGAGCGGCACCTTCGACTCCGGGTTCGCCCTGCGGCTGATGTCCAAGGACGTGGACATCGCCGTCGGCCTGGCGCGCTCCCTGGACCGTACCGCGGAGCTGTCCGACCACGTCGCCGACCAGTGGCGCCGCGTCGCCCGCTCGGTCCCGCCGCAGACCGACCACACCGCGATGTACGCGCTGCTGGGCGCGGCGGCCGACGAGGACGACAAGGAGGCGACCCGATGACCGGGGCGCTGCTGCACTGGATCGACGGCGCCGCCGTACCCTCGGCGGACGGCACCACCCGCGTCGGCACCGACCCGGCCACCGGCGGCCCGGGCGCCGAGGTCACCCTCGGCACCGCCGCCGACGTCGACCGCGCCGCACGCGCCGCCCAGGCCGCCGCCCGCGGCTGGCGGCACCTCGCCTCCGCGGAACGCGGACGGCTGCTGGCCGCCATCGGCCGCCGGCTGCTCGCCGAAACCGACACCCTGGCCGCCGCGGAGAGCGCCGAGACCGGCAAACCGCTCGCCCTGTCCCGGGCCGAGATCCAGGGCGCCGCCGAGTACTTCGAGTTCTACGCCGCCCTCGTCAACCTCCCGGCGGGCGACGTCCTCGACATCAGGCCCGACCTGCACGTCTACACCCTGCGCGAGCCGCTGGGCGTGGTCGGCGTGATCACCCCGTGGAACCTGCCGCTCAACCAGGCGGCCCGCGCCTGCGCCCCGGCCCTGGCCGCCGGCAACACCGTGGTGGCCAAACCCGCCGAGTCCACTTCCCGCACCACCGTCGCGCTGGCCCGTATCGCCGGCGAGGTGGGCCTGCCACCGGGTGTGTTCAACGTCGTCCTCGGCCGCGGCACCGAGGTCGGCACCGCGATCGTGCGGCACCCCCTGGTGCGCAAGGTGGCCTTCACCGGCTCCGTGCCCGTCGGGCAGGAGATCGGGCGGATCGCCGCCGACCGTGTGCTGCCGCTCACCCTGGAACTCGGCGGCAAGTCCGCCAACATCGTCTTCGCCGACGCCGACCTGGGGTTCGCCGCGACCGAGGCCGTACGCGCGTTCACCACCAACGCCGGCCAGGTCTGCTCCTCCGGAACCCGGTTGTTCGTCGAGCGCACCGTTCACAAGGAGTTCACCGCCGCCGTGGTGGCCGCCACCCGCCGGCTGCGGCCCGGCCGGGAGATCGGCCCGATGATCACCCGCGGCCAGTGGGAGACCGTCCAGCGGTACTTCCGGATCGCCGAGCAGGAGGGCGCCACCGCCGAGACCGGCGGCCGGGTGCCGGACGAACCGGGCCTGGCCGGCGGCTTCTTCGTCGAGCCCACCGTCTACTCCGGTGTCACCAACGACATGCGCATCGCCCGCGAGGAGGTCTTCGGACCGGTCCTGGTCGTCCTCCCCTTCGACACCGAGGACGAGGCGGTGGCCCTGGCCAACGACTCCGAATTCGGCCTGGCCGGCGGGGTGTTCACCGCGGACATCTCCCGGGCCTTCCGGGTGGCCGAGGCCCTGGAGGCCGGACAGGTCTACATCAACTCCTGGTCCACCCAGTCCGTCCAGATGCCCTTCGGCGGCCACAAGAACAGCGGGTACGGCCGTGAGAAGGGCATCGAGGCCCTGCACCACTACACGCACGTCAAGAGCATCAGCATCCGCCTGACGGGCCGCTGAGGACCCGCGCACCCCCAACCGGCGCAACCACAGGAAGGGCACAGCCATGGCCGACACCCGTGACGTCCAGGACGACATCCTCCTCGCACGCACCATGTTCATCGACGGCGAGTGGGTCGGCGCCCTCGACGGCGGGACCTTTCCGGTCCACGACCCGGCCGACGGACGGGTCATCGTGCACGCCCCGGACGGGCAGGCCGCAGACGTCGACCGGGCGGTGGCCGCGGCCCGCGCCGCCTTCGCCCCCGGCAGCGCATGGCGGACGATGACGCCCCAGGAGCGCGGACGGCTGATCTGGCGGCTCGCCGACCTCGTCGAGCACCACGCCGAACGGCTGTCCGCGCTCGACTCGGTCGACAGCGGCAAACCCCTGGACGAGATGCGCCACTTCGACGTGCCGTTCTCGGTGGACGTCCTGCGCTACTACGCCGGCTGGACCACCAAGATCACCGGCGACACCATCCCGATCTCCTACCCCGCCTCCTTCGGAGGCCGCTTCCACGCCTACACGCTCAAGGAGCCCGTCGGTGTCGTCGCCGCCGTCGTGCCCTGGAACCTCCCGCTGCTGATGGCCGTCAAGAAGCTCGCCCCGGCCCTGGCCACCGGCTGCACCATCGTGCTCAAGCCCGCCGAGCAGACCCCCGTCTCCCTCGCCCTGCTGACCCGGCTCACCATCGAGGCCGGCATCCCCGCCGGCGTCGTCAACTACGTGACCGGAGACGGCGAGAGCGCCGGCGCGGCCCTGGTCCGCCACCCGGGCGTGGACAAAGTGACGTTCACCGGGTCGGTCACGACCGGCAAGGCCATCGTCCGCAGCGCCGCCGACGACCTCAAGCGGGTGTCCCTGGAACTGGGCGGCAAATCCCCCAACATCGTCTTCGACGACGCCGACCTCGACGCCGCCGTCGCCGGGGCCGCGGCCGGCGCCTTCGCCACCCAGGGGGAGAGCTGCATCGCGGGATCGCGGCTCTACGTCCAGCGTGGCGTCTTCGACGAGGTGGTGCGGCGGCTGGCCGACCACGCGGCCTCGCTCAAGCTCGGTCGCGGCACCGAACCGGGCACACAGATGGGTCCGCTCATCTCCGCACAGCACCGCGACCGGGTGCTGGAGTACATCCGGATCGGCCTCGCCGACGGCGGCCGGGCGGTCACCGGCGGACGCGCCCCCGAGCGCGAGGGCTACTTCGTCGAGCCGACCGTACTGGTCGGTGTCCGGCCCGACTCGCGCGCCATACGCGAGGAGATCTTCGGCCCGGTCGTCTGCGCCGTCCCCTTCGACACCGAGCAGGAGGTGGTGCGCCTAGCCAACGACACCCGCTTCGGGCTGGGCGCCGCCGTGTGGACCAGGGACGTCTCGCGCGCCCACCGGATGGCCGCCGCCGTGGAGTCGGGGCAGGTCTGGGTCAACTGCTACCAGGCCGCGGACTCCGCGCTGCCGTTCGGCGGTGTGAAGGAGTCCGGCTGGGGCCGCGAGACCTGCCGGGAGAACCTGGACGAGTACCTGGAGACCAAGACGGTGGTGGTGGCGCTGTGACCCGTACCCTCACCCACGACTACGTGGTCGTCGGCGCGGGGACAGCCGGCTGCGTGGTGGCGGCCCGGCTCACCGAGGACGGCGCGCGCAGCGTCCTGCTGGTCGAAGCCGGCGCCCCCGACAGCAGTGAGCGGATCACCACCCCGCACACCTGGCCGGCGCTGTACGGCACGGACGTCGACTGGGCGTTCCGCACGGTACGCCAGCTCGCGACAGGTCATGTGCACGATATTCCCCGCGGTCGCACGGTGGGCGGCACCGGCAGCACCAACGCCATGGCGTTCCTGCGTGGCGACCCCGGCGACTTCGACACCTGGGCCCGCCAGGGCTGCACGGGCTGGGACTACGCTTCCGTCCTCCCGTACTTCCGGCGCTCGGAGACGGCGCCGCACGGTGACCCGCGCTACCGAGGCAGCGGCGGACCGCTGCGTCCTGCGCCCGCGGCGGCACCGCACCCGCTGTCCCTCACCTACCTGGAGGCGGCGCAGGAGGCCGGCCACCCGCTCACCCAAGACCTCAACGGGCCACAGCTGCGCGGAGCGAGCAGCCACGACCTGCTCATCGCCGACGGACGCCGGCAGAGCACCGCCACGGCCTACCTGGAACCCGCCCTCGGACGCCCGGGACTGGACCTGCTGCCCAGGGCCCTGGTGGAGCGGATCACCTTCGACGGCGACCGCTGCACCGGAGTCGACGCGGTCGTGGACGGTGAGCCGGTCCACTGCGCGGCGGGCACCGAAGTGGTGCTGTGCGCCGGGGCGATCGGCTCGCCGCACCTGCTGCTGCGCTCCGGCGTGGGGCCGGCCGAGGAGATCGAACGGTCCGGAGTGAAGGCCCTGCACGACCTGCCCGGCGTCGGCCGCAACCTTCAGGACCACATCATCCTCGCCGGGCTGACCGTGCCGTCACGCGGGCCGCTGCCCCCGCCCTCGCACAACCTGGGGGAGGTGACCCTGCTGCTCGACAGCGAGCCGGGACGCGCCTCGGTGGACCTCCAGATCGTGTTCATCCACGTGCCGTTCACCAATCCCTGGCAGCGCGCGCCCGAACACGGCTACACCTTCGGCGTCGGGCACATGCGCCCGGCGAGCCGGGGGCGGCTGTCACTGGCGAGCGCCGACCCCGAGGCGCCGCCGCTGCTGGATTTCCGCTACCTGGACCAGGCACAGGACCTGCGCGCCCTGGTCGCGGGCGTCCGGCACGCGCTGGAGATCAGCCGGACCGCGCCGTTCGACGCCTGGCGCGGCGCCGAGCACCCGCTGGTCGACGCCGACGACCGGGCGGTGGAGGCGTTCGTCCGGGACGCGGTGCAGTCCTACGGGCACGCCGCCGGGTCGTGCCGGATGGGCGTGGACGCGCTGTCCGTCGTCGATCCTGAGCTGCGGGTGCACGGCCTGACGGGCCTTCGGGTGGCCGACGCCTCGGTCATGCCGGAGATCGTGTCGACCAACACCAACGCGGCCACCGTCATGATCGGCGAGAAGGCGGCGGACCTGCTGCGCGGGCGCGACCGAGCCGAGGACTGGGACGCCGGCCCACGGCCGCCGGGTCAGCCGGGCCTGCCGACGTTCCGCGAGAAGTAACTCCCGTCCGAGGTCACGATGTTCCCCGCGGGCTGGTACAGGCACACGATGTACGTCTCGTACCAGGCGGAGCCGCGGCCGGTCGCCCGTGCGCAGCCCAGCGCGTTCGTGGACTTCCACACCACCTGGGTGAAGAATCCCGTGTCCTTCGAGAAGCCAGGGTGGCCGTAGTCGTACGTGACTCCCTCCGAATACCACGCCTTCACGGCATCGGAGCAGGTCGCCACCTGGCCCGGAGAGGAGGAACCGAACCAGAAGACATTCTCGCCGTACCCCTGACGAAGACCCGCGTGACCATGGCTCAGCCCCTCGTACTGGCTGATCAAGGTGACGCGCTCCCTGGATTGGTCCACGGTGGCCTGATCCGTCTTCAGGGGCGGAGCGCCGTGCCGCGCTCGGTAACCGTTGTGGGCCTTGAGGCAGTCCTGCTGGAAGGCGTCATCGGTGCTCAGCGGCAGAGGAGGGCGCGCCCACGCCGGTGCGCAGAGGCCGAGTGACAGTGCCAGCACGAGCGCGGTGAACCCGCTGAGTGCGGCCGCTGAGCGGGTTCTTGTACACATGTGGGGCATGACCACTCCAGGGAGCTGCTTGCTGATTGCGTGTCAACCAGGCAAACGTCGCAGCCCTGCGAAAGACACGAAGTGCCGTGGAACCGGCGCACTTCGTCCTGGACAGCCGCCTTGCCCCCACCGGCGCAGGCATCCGCCGCCGGTCACGCACCGTTCACCCGTGGGGGATCATGCCTTCAACGCCGCGGGCTAGCGTGCCGAGCCGTAAGCGATGCGTTCGTCGGAGGTTCTGCCATGCACCGTCCTCTCGCCCGCGCAGCCGGGCTCCTCGGCGCGCTCGTGCTCGTGTCCGGGCTGACCGTCTCGGGTCTGACCCCCGCGGCCGCCGAGACACCCACGGCACGGCCTCAGGGGCACGCCGAGGCGCGTCCCCAGCACACGGCGTCCCTCCTGTACTTCAACGACGCGCACGAGATCGGCCCGGTCCTGACCGGCGGCCAGGACCGGGGCGGCGTCGCACGGCTGGCCACGGCGGTGCGCTCGGTCGAGGCTCAGAACCAGGCCACGGCGGTCGTCTTCGGCGGGGACCTCGCCGGCGGCACCCTCTTCGGCGGCCTCTACAAGGGCGTGCCCATGGTCGACGCGTTCAACAAGATCGGCGTGGACCTGGCGAACTTCGGGCAGCACGACTTCGACTTCGGCGTGGAGCACGCCCGCGAGCTGGTCGCGGCGTCCGACTTCCCGTGGATCACGTCCAACCTGACCGACGCCGACGGGTCGCCTTTCGTGGAGAACGGCACCTGGGCGGTGCGGCGGGTGGGCAAGGTCCGCGTCGGGTTCGTGGGGCTCACGGACGCGATCGACACGACTTCGGCCGCCGGGAAGGTCGTCGAGACGGACCCCGTCGAGGCGGCCCGTGCCGCCGTCGCCGACCTGAGGGCGCACGCCAAGGCCGACGTCGTCGTGGCCGTGAGCCAGTACCCGATGGACGAGAACCACAAGCTGGCGCGCGCCGTGCCGCAGTTGGACGCCGTGTTCGGCGAGGAGGTGGCCGAGTACGACTCGGTGATCGAGTACGAGGGCCATGTGCCGCTCATGGCGCCCGAGGGGAACATCGGGTCGATGATCCGCCTGGACATCACCAAGCGGCGCGGCCAGTACCGGGTGGAGCCGTCGGTGGTCGAGGTGGACCACACCGTCACGCCGGACCCGGAGCTGCGCGAGGTCGAGAAGCGATACGCCGCGGAGATGGAGCAGCGGCTCTCCGAGGTCCTGGCGGGCCTGCGGACCCCGCTCCGCCGGGAGGGCAGGCTGTCCGGCGAGACCACGCTGGGCGACTTCGTCGCGGACGCGTTCCGCGAGCGGCAGCATGCCGACATCGGCTGGATGAACGGGGGTGGCCTGCGCGCCGAGGCGCCGGGACCGGACTTCACGCTCCGGGACGCCTACTCGATCGCCCCGTTCGGCAACCGGCTCATGAAGGTGCGGGTCACGGGCGCGGGGCTGCGACAGTCGCTGGAGGACGCGGTCTCGCGGGTGGAACACTCCGGCGGTGGCTTCCCGCAGGTCTCCGGCATGACGTACGCCTACTCGCCGACCGCCGCCGCGGGCTCGCGCGTGAGCGACGTCAGCGTGGGCGGGCAGCCACTCGACTTGGGCGCCACCTACACGGTCGCGGTGACGAACTACGTGGTCAATGGTGGCGACGGCGTCAGCGGGTTCGCGGACGCCGAGGTGCTGGTGCCCCTCGCGGACGCCCCGGTCGACGCCGAGGTGATCGCCGAGCACGCCCGCACGCTGGGCACCATCGACGTCGCGACGGAGGGCCGCATCACGGTCCTGCCGTGAGGCGGCCGTCCAGGGGGACGTGTGGTCCCGGTGAGTTCGTCACCACCGTCGGTGCACGGCCGCCTTGCCGCCGGTCACCAGACTTGCCGGCGGCACGTCATCGGCCACGACCGCGCCGGCGGCGACCACGGCATCACGGCCGATGCTGACGCCGGGCAGGATGGTGGCTCCGGCACCGATCCACACGTTCTCCGCGACGTCGATGGGCGCACCGGTGAGATACAGCCGCCGCTCCTCGGGATCGACCGGGTGGCCGCTGGTGATGAACGTGACCTTCGGCCCGATCATCACGCGCTCGCCGAGCCGTATGCCGGCGTAGTCCAGGAACGTGCAGTTCTGGTTGATGAACACGCGCTCGGCGAGGTCGAGGTGGAGGCCGTGGTCCGTGTAGAAGGGCGGATAGATCGTGACTCTCCGCGGTAGCGGCTTGCCGAGGATCTGCTCGAACAGTTCCGCCTTGGCTGCTTCGTCCTCGAACGGCAGGGTGTTCAGACGGGAGGTGAGCTCGGTGACCCGCAGAACCCTCTCGGCCATGGTCTGGAACTCGGCGCTGTGGATACGCATGAGACGGTCGCTGGACATGCCACGATCCTTTCCGGTGTACCGCTGACTGACCTGGTCGATTCTCGCCGCACAGGCCACATGCCCAGCATGGTCCGGGCACCCTCCCGTCGATGCCGCCACCGAACACCCAGACGCCGGCTTCCTTCTCTCCACGCGACGGCGCTCGAAGCCGGGGCAGCGACCGGTGTGTTCGCCCTCGCCGTCAGCGCGCAGGACCCGGCGCACGGACTGGTCGCCCTGGAGGACGGCTGCGGTCCGCACATCATCGGCCACGACGCCGCTCCGCGCCCGGCGACTGATCCTCGCCCACGTCCGGGCGGTGACGGACTGCGCCGAACTGTGCCGCACCGAGGGCGCGGCACAGGGGGTGTCTTCGACCGCGCGGGGGAAGGCGGCTCAGATCTCGGCGGGGCGGGCGGCGATCTCCCGCAGCAGTTCCATCACCGCCTGGGCCCGTGCGCTGTGTGTCAGGCCCTCCACGGAGGCGAGTTTGACTTCGAGCGCGGGGCCGCCGTCCCGCAGCTCCAGTTCCGCGACCTCGCCCCCGCCGTAGGTCTTGCTGGTCGCCGGCCGCTGGTTCAGCACGGAGAAACCGAGTCCCCGGGCCACCAGGGAGCGCACCGTCTCATAGCTCTGGGTGCGGTAGCGGACATCGGGAGCGGTGCCCGTGGCGGCCACCAGCGAGCGGAAGTAGTCACGGCTGTGGGGGAGGTCCAGCAGAACGAGCGGTTCCGTGGACAGTTCGGCCAGCTCCACGCTGCCCTGACCGGCCAGCGGGTGGTCGGCCGAGACGATGACATAGGCCGGGGCGCGGGCGATGGTCTCGCCGCGCAGGGCCGGCTCGGCTGCCAGGCCGAGGCCGTAGGTGAGGGCGAAGTCGATGCGTCCCGCCGCGAGGGCATGGACGAGCTGGTCCGTCTCCGCCTCCACCACGTCGAGCTCGATGCCCGGATAGCGCAGGGTGCACTCGCTGAACAGGGGCGGCAGATAGAACGGGACCAGGGTCACGAAGCAGCCGACGGCCACCGGTCCGGAGATGATCTCACCGTCGCCCCTGGCCTCCCGTTCCACCTCGCGGGCGCGGGCCAGCAGATCCCGCGCCTGCTGCTGGAGCCTTTCCCCGGCGGGTGTGAGGGTCAGCCCCCGGCCCCGCCAGCGGATGAACAGCTGGACCTGTAGGTCCCGCTCCAGGTTGTAGACGGCCGCGGACACGGCGGACTGCGCGATGTGCAGCTTGGCCGACGCCTCCGTCATCGAACCGTGCTCGGCGGCGACGAGGAAGTAGCGGAGCTGAACGAGTGTGAAGCCCACCGGTGACGTCATACGTGGCCCTTGCGCCTGGTGATCTGTGCCTGTCCCGACCCTAGACGGAGTTGCCCGTGGGCGCTGCGGCAGGCGGGCCGGGGACGTCCTCGGCGCGCAGCAGCCCGGAACCGGCGGTCTCCCGCAGGGACAGAGCCGCGACCAGACCACCCCCGGCGAACACCATCAGGTACGGGCCGGGCACCAGGGTGCTGCCGGTCGCGGCGATGAGCACGGTCATCAGGTACGGCACCGTGCCGGCGAACAGGGCGGCGGTGACGTTGTAGGAGAGGGACAGGCCGCTCTGCCGGGTGCGGGTCGGGAATGCCTCCGCCGACCACACCGCGTAGGTGCCGAGGATCGCCGCCAGGATCACACCGAGCAGCAGACCGGCGACCCACGTCCCGGCGAGTCCGGTCCGCATCAGCAGGAAGGCCGGGGTGGAGACCACCAGCAGGGCCGCGGTCGCCCCGACGAACACCGGCTTGCGTCCCACCCGGTCGGACAGCAGCCCGAACAGCGGCACGAGCACCAGTCCCAGGAGCGATATCACCGTGGACAGCAGGGCGGCGCTGTCGGCCGAGTGCCCCAGGTGATCGGTCTCGTAGGTGACGAGGTAGGTCAGCACCGCATAGAAGGGCACGTGCATGGCCGCCATCAGCCCCGCCGCCTGGAGCAGCTGTCGCTTGTGGGAGCGCAGCAACTCCCGTACGAGACTGCGCGGGACGGTGTCGTTCGCCTCCATCGCCCGGTACTCCGGGGTGTCCTCGATCTTGTTGCGGATGATGAAGCCGATGACGCCGAGCGGCGCGGCGATCAGGAACGGGATGCGCCAGCCCCAGGAGGTCAGCCGGCTCTCGTCCAGCCCCGACGACAGCAGCAGGAAGACGAACGACCCGGCGAGGAAGCCCAGCAGGGAGCCGACCTCCAGCCAGCTGACACCGAATCCGCGACGGCGCCGGGGCGCGCTCTCGGCGAGGAAGCTGGCCGCGCTGCCGAACTCACCGCCGGCGGCGAACCCCTGGATCAGGCGCAGGACCACCAGAAGCACCGGGGCGGCCACACCGATCGACGCGTAGCCCGGAAGCAGACCGATGGTCAGGGTCGCACCGGACATGGTGAAGATGACCAGCGACAGGGTGCGCTTGCGGCCGATGCGGTCGCCGAGCGGGCCGAAGACCAGGGCACCGACCGGCCGGATACCGAAGGACACCGCGAACACACCGAACACGGCGAGCAGTCCCGTCGTGCTGTCCCCGGACGGGAAGAACACGGTGGCGACCGTACCCGCCAGATAGGCATAGGCAGCCCAGTCGAACCAGTGCACGAACACGCCCACGGCTCCCGCAGCAACGCTCCTGCGCAGTGAGATCACATCGGTGGCCACCTCGACCTCGGTTGTCGTGGCGTCACTGTCAAAGGTGCGCATACGCGCCTCCTGGTGAGGATGGGTGGAGAAACGGAGCTGTGCGGGTGCCCCGGCGCCGGCCTCAGCGGGCGGGCCGGCCGGTCAGGGAGGCGGGACTGGTGAGTTCACGCGGTTCCGCGTCGGTCAGCAGCGGGCGCTCCCGGACCAGGTCGAGGGCGGGCCTGCCGCTGTGGTGCGCTTCCAGTGCCATGGCGCAGGCCGCCGCGTAGCCGAGTGCGGGGCTGAGCGCCGTGACCAGCCCGGTGGAGGCGGCGACGGCCTGGGCGAGCCGGTGCCGGTTGGCGGTGATGCCGCGTACGCAGTGCCGGGTGAGGACGGCTGCACCGGCGGCGAGGTGGTCAAGGCCGGCGCTCAGGCTCCTGTAGACGACCGGCTCGAACGGCATGGCCGGGGCTTCCCCCGCGACCGCGGTGTGGATCCGGGCGCGGGCCTGGACGGCCGCGACGACGCAGACCGCCCGCCAACCCCGGCGCTCCCTCAGCGCCACGCCTGCGACCGCGCCCGCAGGCGTCCCGGCCACATGACTGGTCAGCGCGGCGGCTGCCCCGGTCACGACACCGCTCCCCGGCCCGTGACGCTTCGGTCCACGCCGGTCCAGGCCAGCGCGACCGCCCCGTCGAGCAGGGCTCGCTGTGCCGCCGAGCCCACACAGTACGCGGCGAACTCGTGCTGGTGGTTGGTGGCGGGCAGGGAACCGATGCCGATGTAGGGGTGGATGGCCGGCACCACCTGCGAGACGTTGCCCATGTCGGTGGAGGCACGGTTCATCCGCGCGGCCTGGCCGGGCGGCGCGAACTCCCGGCCCAGCGCGAGGGCGTTGGCACGGTAGTACGCCAGGGCGGTCTCGTCCGTGCGGAACTCCGCGTACGGCTTGCTCTCCGGCTCGATCTCCAGCTCGCAGCCGGTCGCCAGGGCACCGGCCTGGAACGCCCGCATGACCCGCGGCTCCAGCTCGCCCAGCTCGGCCAGCGTCTCAGCCCGCACGTACCATCGGCCGGTCGACCGCTCCGGGATGGCGTTCGGGGCGTCCCCGGCGTGTGTCACCACCCCGTGCACCCTGGCCGAGGCCGGCAACTGCTGACGCAGCAGGGCGATGGCGACCTGAGCGACGGTGAAGGCGTCGGCCGCGTTGACTCCGGCCTCCGGATAGGCCGCGGCGTGCGCCGACCTGCCGGTGTAGGAGATCTTGGAGTGGCTGACCGCGAAGGGGCGGGCCTCGGCGACGTCGACCGGCGCCGGGTGCACCATCATCGCGAGGTCCACCCCGGCGAAGGCTCCCCGGTCGAGCATTTCGATCTTGCCGCCGCCGCCCTCCTCCGCGGGAGTGCCGTACACCTCGACGGTCAGGCCCGCGTCGTCGGCGACGGCGGACAACCCGAGCGCGGCGCCGACCGAACTCGCCGCGATCAGATTGTGCCCGCACGCGTGACCGAGGCCCGGCAGCGCGTCGTACTCCGCGCACAGCGCTATCCGGACGGGCCCGCTCCCGATCCGGGCGAGGAACGCCGTCTCCAGGCCCAGATAGGACGCGGTGACATCGAATCCGGCGCGGTCCAGCAGTTCCGGAACCGCGGCAGCGGCCCGGTGCTCCTCCCAGGCGGTCTCCGGGTCGGCGTGCAGCCGCTCGGACAGGCCGATCAGTTCTTCGGCATGACGGTCGACCGCCTGCCGGGCCGCCTCCTTGAGCGCGCCCATCACAGGTCACCCGGGACGCCGTACGAGGGTGACGTCGCCGGGTCGAGTCCACGGCGCACGTAGTCGTCCCGCTGCGGCAGCCAGACGTCGAGGAGTTCGCCGAGCCGGTCCACGGGATCGTCGGCCCAGTCCACCCGCAGGTCGGTCACCCGCCAGCCCACGTCCGCCACGACCGCCAGGCCCGCGGAGCGCACCGGGCCTTCCTCTCCGCCGGCCGCGACGGCCGCCTTCAAGGCGGCGATCATACGCTCCTCCAGCTCACCGTCGGCCGTGAGGTAGGCGTCGAGGAGGATGCCGGGGATGTGCTCGCCGGACAGCAGGTTGCCCGCCGCCACCGCGCCGTCCGCGGTGGCCGAGGCGTGCCTGCCCAGCGTCCCCGGGCCGCTGAAGGCGAATCCGGGACCGCGGCGGCCGAGCACGGTCAGCTGCCGGTACGCGATGGTCCGCGCGTTCCGCGCCGCACCGGTGACGTCGGCCAGGGCGCGCTGCGCGTCCCCGTGCTCCGCCAGCCGCTCCAGCAGGCTCCGTCCGAGCGTGGGATCGGTGATGTTCTGCGAGGCCGCCGCGCCGACCCCGGGGCGCAGATGGACGACCCGGGCCGCGACCGCCGGACTGGACGAGCTGACCGCGATGGCGAACCGCTCGCCGTCGCGTGCCAGAAGGGAGAAGGTCATGCCCGCTCCTCCCCGGGGATCACCGCGATGGCGTCGATCTCGCACAGCCACTCCGGGCGGGCGAGGGCGGAGACCACCAGACCGGTGGAGATGGGGTGCACACCCTTGGTCCAGCGGCCCACGGTGCGGTACACCGCCTCGCGATAGCGCGGGTCGATCAGGTAGATCGTCAGTTTGACCAGGTGTTCCATGCGGCTGCCCGCTTCTTCGAGCAGCATCTTGATGTTGGCCATGGCCTGTTCGGCCTGGGCCTCGGCGTCGCCGACGCCCACGGACTCACTGGTGTCGAGGTCCTGGCCGATCTGACCCCGCACATACACGGTGTTCCCGGCGACGACGGCCTGGCAGAGGTCGTTGTCGAGGTTCTGCTCGGGATAGGTGTCGCGGGTGTTGAACGGCCGGATCCTGGTGTGTCCGCCCGCGACGATCGGGGCCTTCACCTGGCGGCCCTCGCTGGGGGAGGTCATGACTGCTCCTCAGTTCTTCCGCGGCGCCGCGGTGACGCCGGGCCGGTCGTCGGTGCCGTACGCGAGGTAGTTCCGCCGGGTCGCGATGTGGTCGGACACATATCTGGCGTCGTGCCACACACCCCAGATGAAGCTCGACCCGCGGCGGGACAACCAGGGCAGGCCCAGGAAGTAGACCCCCGGTTCCGAGGACACTCCTCGGCGCTGCTCGGGCCGGCCCCTCGCGTCGAACGCGTCGACCTTCAGCCAGCTGTAGTCGGCGGCGAAGCCCGTCGCCCAGACGATCGAGGTGACACCCGCCTCGGCCAGATCGAGCTCCAGCCGAGGCACGCGCACGCACTCCGGGTCCGGACCGAGGACATGTGCCTCCGGCTCCCGCGGCAGGTCGAGGCCGTTGCGCTCGACATACTCGTCGGCCGCCCGGAGGAATGCCAGGTACTTGTCGTCGCCGAGCGCGATGTTGGTGCCGAGGTCCGGCGCGAAGCCCAGTACGCCCTCGTCGTAGGACGCGGTCATGCCGACGAGCTCGATGCCGGTCGCGGCCAGCGCCCGGAAGTCCACGGTGTGGCCGCCGCGCGCGCCGCTGACCGCGATGGTGACATGTTCGCCACCTCGGGGAGGGGCTTCCATGTCCCAGATTCCGAGGACGCCGAGCCACCAGCAGAAGTCACGCCCGCGGTATGCACGGGGAGGCCGGTCGTGCGGGCCGACGGAGAGGAACACCCGGCGGCCGGACCGACGCAGCTCGTCGGCGATCTGGACCCCCGAGGAGCCGGCCCCGACCACGAGGACCGCGCCCTCGGGCAACTGCTCAGGGTTGCGGTACGCGCTGGAGTGGATCTGCGTGGGGACGGCACCGTCCGGGACGATGGGCGGGATCACGGGCCGCTGGAACGGTCCGGTCGCCGCGACGACGAAGCGCGCGTCGATGGCGCCCTTCGATGTCTCGACCTGGAATCCGGGCCGGCGGGTGTGCCTGCGCACCGATGTCACCTCGACGCCGCAGCGGACCGGTGCGCCGATCTTCTCGGCGTACGCGACGAAGTAGTCGGCGATCTGCTCCTTCGAGGCGAAGGCGTCGGGGTGGACGTCGGAGAACTCAAGCCCCGGGAAGCGGTCGTGCCACGCCGGCCCGTTCGCGACCAGTGAGTCCCACCGCTCCGAGCGCCACCGCTCGGCGATGCGATGCCGCTCCAGGACGATGTGCGGTATCCCGTGCGCTCCCAGGTGCTCGCTCATCGCCACGCCCGCCTGGCCCGCCCCGACGACGACTACCTCAGTCTCTTCACTCGGCACTTCAGCCTCCGCTCATGCGGCAGTCCGTCCCGGTGTCGTGTCGACCGGGCTGCCGCAGGAGACATCCTTGGGATGACCTGGAGAGCTGTCCAACAGATGTTTCCGTTATAGGCAATCTGATTTAGCGATACGGACTCCCGCCGGCCACCCCAGTGAGGCGCTGGGCGCGGATCGCTGCGGCCGTGGTCCGCACGCGGGCCATGTCCTTCGGCCCGGGCGGACCGGTTGTCGCGTGCGTTCGCCGAGGCCGCGGGACCGCGGCCACCGGTGCTCCTTGGTCCAGGTGCTCCTCAGTCCAGTACGAAGGTGCCCCCCGCGGTGGTCGCCAGGTCGGCCCCGAGGGCGGCGGCCGGTGTCCAGGCCCCGGGCCTGCCGGCGCCGCGGGCCAGCAGTTCGGTGACGGCCGCGGTGACGTCGGCCGTGTAGTCCATGCCGTCGTCGGCACGCAACCATCCCTCGTGCCGGGTGCCGTCCGCCCACTCGACGACGGCGTGCCCCCAGGAGTGCTTGCGCGGACGGGGTACGGCCTTGACCCGTACCCGGCCGAGCCGGTCGACGGCGAGGCGTCGCAACGCCGGCACGGACAGCAGACGGCCCAGCAGCGGCACCAAGGCACGCATCGGCGCAGCGGTCGGCGCGAGAGCGGACGTGGCGGTGACGAACGGTGCTCCGCTCACCGCGTGCGCCGCGATGAGCTCGCCGGACGCGACACCTGCCGACTTCGCCGACTCCCCGTCCGGGAAGGTGAGTTGCTGCGGGTCGGCGCCGAGGCGCGACGTCACCGGCCGCCCGTTCTCGTACCGCCGTCCGCCGGCGGTGAGCGCGTCCGCGATGCTCGCCGCCAAGGCGGTACCGAGCACACCCGCCTCGACGGCCACCGAGGCCACGGCGTCGACCCGCACCCGGTGCGGCACGGGCCGCCCTTCGCACAGCTTCGCCACCACCGCCTCCGTCGCCAGCACACCGAATCCGGCGCCGGTGACCAGGGTGCTGCCCGCCCGCACCGCTTCGTCGTGCAGGGCGAGCAACCGCTCCACGGCGACCACGTCGTTGGCCTGGTCGACGTAGTGGCCGCCGGGCATGCAGGCACGGGCGATCACCGGTGCCGTGGTGGCGAAGGCACCCATCGTGTTCACCACCACCCGCGGGCGCCCCCGGACGATCTCCTCCGCTATCCGCTCGGCCGAGTCGGCGACGACTACCTTCGCGCCCCCGGGCAGACCGGCCTCGGCCCCGGCGGCGACCATCCGCTCCCGGCCGCGCCCGACCGGCACGACCGTCAGTCCCCGTGCGGCCAGCCGCGCGGTCACGCCCCGGCCCACACGGCCGGTCGCCCCGACTATCCACACCTCGTCGTTCGTCCTGCTCTCGCCTGTCGTCCCGCCGGTCCTGTCGGTCCCGCTGGTCCCGCTGGTCCTGCTCATGTGAACGTCACCCTGCCTGCTCCGGGCCGCACCGGGGATGGGCGTCCCCAGTGATGACACAGTGTGTCATGAGTGCAGGCTAGCACTGACGACACAGTGCGACATCACCTGTTAGAGTCACCCCATGGCGAGGTGGGATCCGGGTGCCGAGCAGCGCCTGAAGCGGGCGGCTCTGGAGCTGTACGTGGAGCGCGGCTACGACAACGTGACGGTGACCGACATCGCCGAGCGGGCCGGACTCACCCGGCGCTCCTACTTCCGCTACTTCCCGGACAAGCGTGAGGTCCTGTTCGCCGGCTCGGAGCGGCTGCCCCCGGCGCTGGCGGAGGCGGTCCTGACGGCGGATCCGGATGCGGCTCCGCTGGCTGCCGCCCTCGACGCGCTGGCGCGAGTCGGCGCCCAGCTCGTCGAGTACGTGGACGGCGCGGCGGAGCGCCGGGCGGTGATCGACGCCAGCCCGGAGTTGCAGGAGCGCGAACGGACCAAGACGGCCGCGATCACCGAGGCGGTCCGCGAAGCCCTGATGCGGCGTCAGGTGAGCGCCGGGACGGCCGAACTGGTCGCACAAGTCGCCACGGTGGCCTGCACCAGTGCCTTCCGGCGCTGGATCGAGGCCAAGGGGCGTGCGAGTTTCGGCAGTTGCCTGGAGGCGGTGACCGGCGAACTGCGAGCCGCCCTCGCCGGAATGTGAACGGGGCGCCTGACCGGCGGACGGGCGCTACCCGAAGCGGCCACGTGGCTCGACGCCCGCCTGCCCGGGCTCCGTGCAGAGTACGAGCTCGACTGGATCGTGGCGCACGGTGGTGCGGTGCACACCGAATCGGCCGGCGAGTTCACCCTCGGTGGGCAGTTTCGCTTCGGGCGGGAACGAGCCGTCGCATAGTGCAGCGGAGGCTACCGCCTGTCGGCGACGTCACGGCAACCTGCCCGCGTGTTCACCTCGCATCCACCCGATGGCCGTCTGGCCGGATGGGCGCATGTGTGGGTGGCTGGCTACGTTCGATTCATCCAAGGAGCCGGACACATCCGGAGGTTCGAGTGACGAGTCCGACTGAAGGAAGCGCGGCGCGAAGGCGGTGGATGCCGGCGACGTTCTCCGGCGGCGAGCGGCAGCGGGTCAACATCGCGCACGGCTTCATCGCCGACCTGCCGATGCTGCTCCTGGACGACCCCACCGCCTCCCTCGACGCCCGCAACCGCCGCGTGGTCGTGGATCTGATCGCCGAGAAGATCGAAGCGGGCACCGCGATGCTCGGCGTCTTCCACGACGCGGACGTGCGCGAAGCCGTCGCGGACCGTGTCGTGCCGGTCGAGGACTTCACCCCGATGAACGGGGCGGCGGCGTGAGTCACCGGTACGCGATCTACGCCGTGCCCGGTGCGGGCAGCACCGACGGCACAGAAACGCTGCTGCTTGAGCGCGCGGAATCCTGGCTCGGGCGAAGCGTCACCGGCCGCGCCACCCCCCAGGGCGTGCCGGAAGGATGGACGCGTGCGGCCGTCGACCGGATCACTCAGGACGCGCGCCGATACGGCTTCCACGGCACCCTCAAACCACCCTTCCGCCTCGCTGCCGGACACACCGCCGACGACGTCGTCGCCGCCACCGCGCGACTGGCCGCAGCGACCGCACACGTCACGATTCCGCGGCTCACGCTCAGCCGCATCGGCCGCTTCTACGCGCTCACCCCTGGCGAGGACGCGCCGGCCTTGGACGCGCTTGCCGCGTCGGTCGTGACGGAACTGGACCGGCTTCGGGCGCCGGCGACACCCGAGGAGATCGCGCGGCGACAACCGCACACGCTCACGGAGCGCCAGCGGACCCTGCTCACCGACTTCGGATACCCCTACGTGCTCGATGAGTTCCGCTTCCACCTGACCCTCACCGACCGGGTGCCGGACGACCGGCAGGACCACGTCGAACAGACGCTGCGGCACTGGTTCCGCGACTGCCTCGACCGGAACGTCGGCCTCGGTGCGCTCGCCGTCTTCGTGGAGACGGAACCCGGCGCACCCTTCCGCATCCACTCACTCCACCCGCTGGAAGGCTCCCGACGACCAAGGAACTCGTTCTGACCCATGCCCGCCTGGTCCTCGGCGACCAGGTCGTACTCGGCTCGGTGGTCGTCCGAGACGGCCAGATCGCCGACATCGCCACGGGCACCACGTCGGCGGGCGACGACCTCGACGGCGACTACCTGCTGCCCGGCGTCGTCGAAGTGCACACCGACCACGCCGAGTACCATCTGCGTCCCCGGCCCGGCGTGCACGGGGAGGCCATGCCCGCCGACCAGGCGATCCACCTGCGGTGCGAGGTCTCCGGCGAGGACTGCCTGGACCACCGAGGTCCACTTTGTCCTGACCGGGCCGATGTACACCTGCGACGAGCGGACCTCGGACCGGCCTGGGCGTGCGGTCACGGCCTCAGTGGGGGAGTGCGGCGACGACGTCGATCTCCACGAGGATGTCCATCAGGTCCGACCCGACCGTGGTGCGTACCGGGTACGGTTCGGTGAAGAACCTGCGGTAGACCGCGTCGTAGGCGGCGAAGTCGCGGCTCGGATGCTGGAGATGGACCGTCACCTTCACCACGTCGTCCATGCCGAGCCCGCGCGCCGCGAGCACCGCCCGCACGTTGCGCAGGACCTGAGCCGTCTGCTCCTCCACCGTGTCGGGCACCGCACCCGTTCTCGGATCCTGCGGGCCGAACCCGGCCGTGAAGAGCAGCCCCGCCGCCACCACGCCCTGGCTGTACGCCCCCGCGGGGCGCGGCGCGTCCTCGGTGCGCACCGCCTGCTTTCCGCGCCCGGTCATCGCGTCAGGTCACCCTCGCGCTCGTTGACCGCGGCGAAGTGCCGCAGCTTGTCCTCGTCCACGGTGACGCCGAGGCCGGGTCCCTCCGGCAGGCGCAGCCGCCCGTTCTCCAGGTGCAGCGGCTCGATGATGTCGTCGGCGTGCAGGTAGTACATGCTGTCGATGGCGCGTGAGAGCACGGGCGTGCTGGCGACGACCGCGAGGTGCGCCGCGGTCGCGATGCCCAACTCGCCGCCGCTGTGCAGGTTCATGCCGAGCCCGAAGGTCTCGCAGTGCGCGGCGAGCGCCTTGGTGGCCGCGATGCCGCCCCACTTGTAGACGTCACCGTGGATGATGTCGACGGCGTTCAGCCGCATCGCGGGAGCGAACTCCTCGAACCGCACCACACACATGTTGGTGCACAGCGGAATCCGGACCTTCGCCTTCACCTGGCTCATGCCCTCGATGCCCGAGCAGGGGTCCTCCAGGTACTCCAGGTCCAGTTCCTCCAGGGCGATGCCCGCCCGCACCGAGTCCGGCACCGACCAGGCCGCGTTGGGGTCGACCCGCAGGTTCACCTCGGGAAGCGCCGCCCGCAGCGCCCGCAGGATGGCCACGTCCCCCCCGACGTCCCTGGTGCCTTTGAGCTTGACGGCGTCGAAGCCGCCCTCCTCGACCACCCGCACCGCGTGCTCGGCGAGCGCCCCGGCCAGCGCGGCGCCACTCGCCCCGGCGGCGTCCGCGCGGGTGATGAGGGTCGTGATCGGGACCTCGTCGCGCACGCGACCGCCCAGCAGATCGGTCACCGGCCGGCCGGTCGCCTTGCCCATCGCGTCCCAGCACGCCACATCGACGGCGGCGAGCGCCGCGTAGCCGAGATAGCCGTGGAAGAAGGGCACCATGTGGTGCCTGCGGTGGAAACTCTCCAGCGCGAACGGGCTGGTGCCGATCAGGTCCTTCCCCAGCGACTCGACGATCGCGGCGACCGGCCGGCCCCACATCGTCTCGCCCCAGCCCTCGACGCCGCTGTCGGTACGGATGCGGACCACCGTGCGGGTCTCTCCCGTCTTCGTCTCGAACGAGCTGGTGAACGGGTTGACCAGCGGAAGGTTGACGACCCACACGTCGACATCGACGATCTTCATGCTTCTTCTCTCCAACTCGGTGGTGCTCCGTGGTGCCGGGCTCAGTGGTGACCGGCCCGGCGATATCGGGCTCGGCGGTGGCAGTGGCCGCGGCTCAGCGGGTGGCCGCATGGAACGCGCGGATCGCGCGGGCCAGCCCGGCGGCCCGCGCCTGAAGCAGCCGGTGGCCGCGCTCCGCGTCGGCCGACGAGGCGTCGTCGGTCGCCCCGCCGACCCTGGCCCACTCGCCGTGGCGCTCCACGGTCAGGCCCGGATGGGGCGGGTTGTCGAACAGCGGCGGCGGCTGAACCTGCGCGCGCGGCGGGACGGGGGTGCGGACGAGACGCGGATGGGCCGCCAGCATCAGCGATGTCTCGAACCAGCCGGCGTGCCCCGGTGTGACCTCGGGACGCTCCGCGTCGTCATCGCCGGACGTCACCGTCCAGTACGAGCAGGCCGCCGCGGTCACATCGCAGCGCAGCGCGAACCGCTTGACGGCCAGCCGCATGATCTCGTCGTTCCCGCCGTGCCCGTTGACCACCATGACCCGGCGGCAGCCGGAGGTGGCCAGCGAGTCCAGGACGTCGTCGAGGACCGCCCCCAGGGTGGCGGCGCTGAGCGACACCGCGGCCGCGAACAGGTGGTGCGGGCTGTGCCCGAAGGGCAGCGCGGGCAGGCGCACCAGCTCCGGGGTGTCACCGTCCTGCGCGAGCAGCGCGGTGGCCCGGTCGAGCATCGCTTCCACGAGCAGGGTGTCGGTGCCCATCGGCAGGTGGGCGGCGTGCTGCTCCTGGGACCCGATGGGGAGCAGCGCGATGCCCCGGGCCCCGGCCGCCCGCACCTCCTGCCAGGTCGACTCGGTCAGTTTCCGGTGGATCACAGTGCTACCTTCCTGACGGCCGGTCGTGGCAGAGTCGGGCCATGACCGATGAACGTGTCCCCTTGCGACTGGTGCCCGAGCCGGAACCGCGACCGGTCGCACCGCGTGCTCCGCGCAGACTGGGGGCGGTCGAGCTGGTGCCCGGCCGGATCAGGGCCGCGGTCCTGGACATGTCCGGCACGGTGCTGGAGCGGACCGAGACCGGGTACGACGCGGCCACCGCGCTGCCCGCCGACCTCGACGCGGCGCTCGCCCGCGCCGCCCAGGTGTTCGCCGGCGGCCCGCCGCAGGGCATCGGCGTGGCGGCGGCCGGGCTTGTCGACCCCGACGCGGGGCTGATCACCGAGGTCAACGACGTGCCGGCGCTGCGCGGTTATCCGGTGGTGGAGCGGCTGCGGGCGCTGACCGGGGTGCCGGTCAGGGTGGAGCACCACGCCAGGCTCCAGGTGCTCGGCGACCGGTGGTTCGGTCCCGGCCGCGGCCGGCGCACGTTCGCGTCGGTCTCGACCGGGGAGGTGCTGGGCGTGGGCATCCTCTACGCCGGCCGGGTGCTCGCCCCGCCCGGCGGCCGCAGCGGCGCCCACATGACCGTCTCGGCCAGCGGGGAGCGCTGCACCTGCGGCAGCCGCGGCTGCTGGAAGACCGTCGCCACCACCCGCTGGCTGCAGGCCAGGGCGCGGGCCGCCGGCCTGGGACCGGCGGTCTCGCTGGCCTCCCTGATGGCACGCGAGGACGACACGGCGCGGCAGGTGCTGGCCGAGTACGCGGGGAACGTGGTGCTGGGCCTGGTGAACGTTCAGCAGCTCTTCGCGCCCGGCCTGTTCGTGCTGCACGGCGAGGCGCGTGAGGGCGGCGAGCGGTTTCGCGGGCTGATCGAGGAGCGACTGCGTTCGGACGTGGTGTGGGCGGGCGCGGAGAGGCCGCGGGTCGTGGTGAGCACGGCTGCCGTCGATGACGTGGCGCTGCTCGGCGGCGCCGGGATGGTGCTCTCGCAGCTGTAGCGGGGGCGCCGCCGCGCGGCGGCCCCGCCGGCTCCCGGTCATCGCCCGTCCCCCGCGGATGCCGGGCGGCCGTCACCCGTCTCACCTGCACGTGGACTTGCGTTGGTGGCGGTGGCGGTGGCGCGGGCCCGGCGTCCGCGGCGCGGATCGGGCACCGGCACCGCGTCCAGCAGTTGCCGGGTGTACGGGTGCCCCGGGTGCCGCAGCACCTGCGCCGCCTGGCCGACCTCGACCAGCCGGCCCTGCCGCATCACGGCGATGCGGTCGGCCACCTGCCGCACCACGGCGAGGTTGTGGGACACGAAGAAGTAGGTCAGCCCGCGCCGCTGCTGGAGTTCGGCCAGCAGATCCAGGATGCGGGCCTGCACCGACACGTCCAGGGCGCTCGTCGGCTCGTCCAGCACGATCAGCCGCGGTTCGACGGCCAGGGCGCGCGCGATGGAGATGCGCTGGCGCTGCCCGCCGGAGAACTCGTGCGGGTAGCGGTCCTGGATGCCGGCGTCCAGGCCCACCGACTCCAGCAGCGCGCCGACCCGTTCCCGGACGTATCGCCGGCCGCTGCGACCGCGGGCCTCGGGATCGTGGGTGACGATGGGTTCCGCCACGATGCCGGCGATGTTCAGACGCGGGTTCATGCTGGAGTACGGGTCCTGTAGGACGACCTGGAACTGGCGGCGCAGTCGGCGCAGTTCGGCCGGGGCGAGGGCGGCGAGGTCCTGTCCGTCGAAGTGCACGCTGCCGGCGGTGGGTTCCTCCAGCCGCAGCAGCAGCCGGGTCAGCGTGGTCTTGCCGCAGCCCGACTCGCCGACCAGCGCCAGTGTTTCGCCTTCGCCGACCGTCAGCGACACATCGTCCACGGCGACGCTCGCGCGCCGCCCGCCGAACTCCTTGCGCAGTCCTGCCAGTTCCACGAGGGGTCGGCGGGACTCGGGTGCCGTTGCGGCTTCGTTCGTCATGCCGGCTCCAGTGTGGGGGTGGCGGCCAGCAGCCGCCGCGTGTAGTCGTCGGACGGGCGGTGGAAGACGTCGAGCACGTCACCGGTCTCCACGACGCGGCCCTGGTGCATGACGGCCACCCGGTCGGCGGTCTCCGCGACCACGCCGAGGTCGTGGGTGATCAGCAGGACGGCCATGCCGTGCCGCTCCTGAAGGGAGACGAGCAGGTCGAGGATCTGCCGCTGCACGGTGACGTCCAGTGCGGTGGTCGGCTCGTCGGCGATGAGCACGCGGGGCCGGCCCACCAGGGCGCCGGCGATCATCACACGCTGGCGCAGGCCGCCGGAGAGTTCGTGCGGGTACTGCCGGAACCGGAGTTCGGGGTCGGGGATGCCGACCTCGTCCAGCGCATCGACGGCCGCCGCGGCGGCCTCCGCGCGGGACAGGCCCTGGTGGTGGCGGAGCACTTCGGCGACCTGGGTGCCGACCCGGCGCAGGGGGTCGAGGCTGGTCATCGGGTCCTGGAAGACCATGGCGATGTCCTGGCCTCTGATCCTGCCGAGGTCCTTCTCGGAGAGGGTGAGCAGATCGCGCCCGTCGAAGAGGATCCGGCCGCCCGTGTAGACGCAAGGCGGCTGCGGGTTGAGCCGCAGCACGGACAGCGAGGTGGCCGTCTTGCCGCTTCCCGACTCGCCGACGACGGCCAGCGTCTCGCCCTGCGCGAGGCGCAGGTTCACACCGCGGACGGCGTGCACGGTGGTGGTGTCCAGCCGGAAGTCGACGCTCAGGTCGGCGATCTCCAGGACCGGCTCGGTGCTCGGCCTGCCGGCGGTGGTCATCGGCTTGTCGGCGGGCATCGGCTTGTGTGTGGTCATCGGCGGTACGCCTTCGGGTCCGCGACGTCCCGCAGGGCGTCGCCGGTGATGTTGACGGCGAGCGAGGTGAGCATCAGGGCGATGCCGGGGAAGACCGCGACCCACCAGGACGTGCCGAGGTACAGCTGGCCGTCGGCGAGCATCGACCCCCAGGTGACGGTCTCCTTGGGCACGCCAAGTCCCAGGTAGCTCAGGGACGCCTCGGCGACGATCGCGGCGGCGACGTGCAGCGTCCCGATGGTGGCCAGCGGCGCCATCACATTGGGCAGCAGGTGGCGGCGCATGATGGCCACGTCGGTGACGCCGATCGCCCGTGCCTCGGTGACGAAGTCGCGGGAGCGCAGCGACATCACCTCCGAGCGGACCACCCGGGCGTACGACACCCAGCCGGTGATGCCCAGCACGAGGATGACGTACCACAGGCCGGAGCCGAAGAACCCGACGATGGCCAGCGCCAGCAGGATCGAGGGGAAGGCGAGCTGGATGTCTGCCAGCCGCATCAGCACCCGGTCCGGCCGGCCGCCGAAGTAGCCGGCGGCCAGGCCGACCACGGTGCCGATCACGCCGGCGAGCAGCGCCGCACCGGTGCCGACCAGGAGCGAGACGCGGGTGCCGTAGACGACCCGGGAGAGCATGTCGCGGCCGAGCTGGTCGGTGCCCAGCAGGTGGGCGGCGCTGCCGCCGTGCTGCCAGGCGGGCGGCTTCAGCCGCAGCAGCAGGTCCTGCGCGTTCGGGTCGGCGGGCGCGAGCAGCGGGGCGAACACCGCGGCGACCAGGAGGACCGCCAGGACGGCGAGTGCCACCACGGCGAGTCGGTTGCGCAGCAGGGTGCTCAGCGCGGCGGGGCGCCGGCCGCGCTTCGCCGCGGCGGCGGAGCCCGTGGTGGGCGCGGCTTGGGAGGTCAGGGTCATCGGGGGGTCCTCACTCTCGGGTCGAGGAGGCTGTAGGAGAGGTCGACCAGCAGGTTGACCACGACGAACGTGGCCGCGAAGAACAGCACGGCCGCCTGGACCAGGGGGAAGTCGCGGTTGGAGACGGCCTCGACGGTCAGCTGGCCGACGCCGGGCCAGGAGAAGACCCGTTCGGTGAGGATCGCGCCGCCCAGCAGGCTGCCGACCTCCAGTCCGATCACGGTGACCACCGGCAGCGACGCGTTGCGCAGGCCGTGGGTGAGCACCGTCTTCACCGACCCGAAGCCCTTGGCGCGGGCGGTGCGGATGTGGTCGCAGGAGAGCACGTCGATCAGCGACGAGCGCAGCAGCCGGGCGACGACCGCGACGGAGTAGACGGACAGGGTGACGGCGGGCAGCACGAGGTGGGCGAAGGTGCCGTAGCCGGAGGCGGGCAGGGCGTGCAGGCCCACGGCGAACACCAGGATCAGCAGGATGCCCACCCAGAACGGCGGGGTGGACTGCCCGAGCAGGACGCCGGTCATGATGCCGCGGTCCGCGGCGCGGCCGCGGCGCATGGCCGCCACGATGCCGGCCGGGAGGGCGATGACGAGCGTCACCACCAGGGCGGCGGCGGCGAGTTCCAGGGTGGCCGGCAGCCGCTCGGCCAGTACGTGGCCGACGGGCTCGTTGTAGGAGATGGAGTTGCCGAAGTCGAAGTGGAGCAGGCCCCGCAGGAAGTCGAGGTACTGCGTGACCAGGGGCCGGTCGAGGCCGAGGCCGGCGCGCAGGGCGGACTCCTGCTGGGCCGTGGCGTCCGGCGGGAGCAGCTGCTTGACCGGGTCGCCGGACAGCCGGACGAGGAAGAAGGAGACGGTCGCCGTGCACAGCAGCACGAGCAGCGCCGTGCCGATCCGTACCAGGGCGGCGCGCAGCAGCCCGGCGCGGGCGTCCGGCCGCGGCCGGCTGGGCCCCGCCGCGCGCGGCGGCCGGAGGGTGAGGTCGCTCATCGGGAGATCTCCGCACTCTGCATGGCCAGCACACCGGCGGACCCCGGCTTCCAGCGGGGCCGGTTGTTGCGGGCGTAGATGTTGTCGATCTGGTAGAGGGGGACGAACGGGGCCTCCTGCTGGATCAGCCGCTGGAGGCCGAAGAAGGCGCGCCTGCGTTCCGCGGGGTCCCCGGACAGCTCCTCGATGTCGATGAGGCGGTCCGCTTCCTTGTGGTGCCACCTGCTCTGGCGGCGGTCGCTGCGGACGTTGGACTGGAGCATGCTCTCCCCGTCCAGCGTCCAGACGGTGCTCGCGGCCAGGTACATCGGTCCCAGCGCGCCGCGGTCGTCGGAGGTGAGCCGGTCGGCGTAGGTCCCGGGGTCCAGGAGCCGGACCCGGGCGTGCACGCCGGCCCGGGACAGCAGGCCGGAGATCGCCTCCGCGACGTTGGAGTCGACGTTGGACGCGGTCAGCGAGGTCGAGAAGCCGTGCGGGTGTCCGGCCTCGGCGAGCAGCCTGCGGGCGGTGTCCACGGAGCGGGTGAACGGCTCGACCGAGGGGTCGAAGCCGAACGCCCCGCGCGGGATCATCGCGGGCACCTCGGTGGCCTGGCCGCCGAGCACCGCCTTGATCAGCAGTGGCACGTCCACGGCGTGGTTGAGCGCCTGGCGCACCCGGCGGTCCTTCAGGGGCCCGTTCTCCAGGGTGTTCAGCGACAGGTAGGAGGTCCTGATGCCCCGGTAGCCGTCCAGTCTGACGCCGCCGTAGCCGTCCAGCTGCTGTGCCGCGTCAGGGGTGAGGCCGGCCACGAGGTCGACCTGGCCGCTCTGCAGCGCGGCGAGTGCGGAGGAGGGGTTGGGCTGGGGGCTGAACACCAGCTCGTCCACGTGCGGGCGCCCCTGCCAGTGGCCGGGGAAGGCGCGCATGCGCAGCTCGTGGTCGCGCTGCCAGCGGACGAAGGTGAACGGGCCGGTGCCGACGGGGTGTTCGGCGAACCCGGCGTCCCCGACGGCGGCCAGGTGGCGCGGCGGGACGACCACGCCACCGAAGAGCGAGAGCTTGTCCGGCAGGATCGGGTCGTGCACGGCCGTGTGCACGTCCACGGTGAGCGGGTCGACGACGGAGACCGCCTTGACGTAGCGGAGTTCGACGATCGGCGACTTGGTCGCGGGGGCGAGAACGCGCTCGATGCTGAACTTGACGGCCGTGGCGTCGCACGGCTCGCCGTTGTGGAACCTGACGCCGGGGCGCAGCGTGAAGCGCCAGGTCGTGGCCCGGCGGGCCGTCCAGGACAGGGCGAGCCGTGGCCGCAGGATGTTGTCCATGCCCCGCGTGGTGAGCGTGTCGAACATGTTGATCAGGGCGTTCATGGAGGTCATGTCGCCCTGCTTGTGCGGGTCCATGGTCTTGGGATCACCGGACTGGGACACCCGCAGGACGTTCCCCGCGCCGCTCGCGGTTTTGGTGCCGCACCCGGTGAGCACCGCCGGAGCCGCAAGCGCCGGGACCAGCAGTCCGCCGAGCCGCAGGATGTCGCGCCGGGCCGGGCGCATGCGGTCCACGCCTCTGACTTGACGAAGTCGTTCCATCAGGCATCACATCCGTTCCGGCAGATGGAATGATCGGTTAAGCTAGGCGACATGGCGAAGACCGTCAACACTCACAACACCGAGCAGAGTCGTGCGAAGGGCCCGACCGACAAGGCGATGGAAGTGCTCGAAGCGCTCGCCGAACCCGGTGGGCCCCACCGGCTGGGCGAACTGGCACGGCGTACGGGCCTGTCGAAACCGACCGTCCACCGCCATCTGCGCACCATGGCGGAGTTCGGGTTCGCCCAGCCCGTCGAAGGCGGCTCCTACCAGGTGGGACCGCGGCTGCTCGGACTGGCCGCCGCGGCCCTGCACGACGACCGGGACCTGCGCCTCGCCCGTCCCGTGCTGGCGGAACTGCACCGGCGCACCGGCCAGTTCGCCCACTATGCCGTGCGGCACAGGGACGAGGCGGTGCATCTGGAACACTCCGAGTCGCCCCCGGAGTTCCGGTTGGGTGTGCCGCCGGGCGGCCGTACGCCCCTGTACCGCAGCGGCGTCGGCCTCGCGATGCTCTCCGCGCTGCCGCACGACGAGAGCGCCGAGGTACTGGACGGCGTGCCGCCACAGACCTGGGACGCGCATCCGGCCGCCGGTCCGGCGGCGGTCCGCACGCTGCTCAGGGAGGCCGCCGAACGCGGCTACGCGGTCGACGACGGCTACGGCGAACCGGACGTCCGCTCGGTCGCCGCGCCCGTACTCGACCGGACGGGACGCGTGGTCGGCGCGATCGGCATCTCCGGGCTGACGTTCACCCTCGATGAGGAGAGCGTGCGGTTGTACGGCCCGATGGTGCGCGCGGCCGCCCGCGCCGTCTCCGCGGGCCTCGGCGGGCGGGCCCCGGCCCTTGGCGTGGTCGGCCCGGGCGCGGGGGAGCGGGACGGCGGACGTGACGGAGGGCCGGCATGAGCGCGTTGCGCGAACTCCTCGCCGCCGGCCGGGACCGCGGGGTCTACTCGGCCGCGGCATGGTCCGTCGGCGACGCCGCCGCGACCCTGGACCGCGGCTGGACCGGCACCAGGAGCTGGGGCGGCGAGACCTTGGACGGCGGCGAGTTGTGGGATCTCGCCTCGGTCACCAAGCCGGTGGTGGGGCTCGCGGTGATGGCCCTGGTCGACGAGGGCGCCCTGCGGCTGACCGACACCGTGGGCGACCATCTGCCCGAGTACCGTGGCGGCGACAAGGCCGAGTTGACGGTACATCAGCTGCTCGCCCACACCTCCGGCATCCCGGGCCAGGTCCCCCTGTACCGCGAACACCCCACCCGCGCTTGCCTCTTGGAGGCGATCCGCCTGCTGCCGCTCACGGCCGCACCGGGCACGCGGGTCCAGTACTCCTCGCAGGGATTCATCATCCTGGGTCTGATCGCGGAGGCCGCCGCCGAACAGACGCTGGACGTGCTGGTGCGGCGACTGGTGTGCGACCCGCTCGGCATGACGGGCACGGGATTTCGCCCGGACGCCGAGGCGCGGCGGCGGGCCGTGGCCACCGAGGACTGCCCGTGGCGCGGCAGGGTCGTGATCGGCGAGGTGCACGACGAGAACGCGGTGGTGCTCGGCGGAGTCGGCGGGCACGCCGGTCTGTTCGCCCCGCTCGCCGACATGGAGCGGCTGGGCAGGTCCCTGGCCGGCGGCGCACGCGAACTGCTCCGCCCCCGCACCTTCGCGCGGATGACGGCCGTCCACACCGAGGGCCTGGGACTGCGGCGCTGTCTGGCCTGGCAGGGCCAGGACCCGAAGGACTCCCCGGTCGGCCGGTCCTTCGGCCCCCGCGCGTACGGGCACACCGGCTTCACCGGCACCAGCATCTGGGTCGACCCCGAGACGGGCCGCTACGCCGTCCTGCTGACGAACCGCGTCCACCCCTCCAGGGCCGGCGACGGCATCACGGCCGTCCGCCGCGCCTTCCACGACGAGGCCGCGGCGCCGACCGAACGGTCTTGATCCTGCCGGGTTCCAGGGCAGTGGACGGGGCGGGTCGCCGGCCACCGGGGTGGCCGCCCCTCGACAGGCACGGTCTTCCCCTCGGATCACAGGGTGTCGCACACATGGTCACGGACAAGCGGGTCGGCGGGCCGCCACAGGGGCCGGCCCGCCGCGCTCACGGCGTCAGCCGATTCCTCACACCTGGTCGATCACCCAGCGGGACGCCGTTGCGATGGTGGGCTGGAAGACGACCTGGGCCCCGACTTTGCCGTTCGCGTCCAAGTACTTGCCGCTCTGGGTGTGCCTGATGGACTTCGGACTGCCGGACGTGGTCGTCCACTTCTGGTACGCGCCACCGTTGCACGGGTACGTGTAGACATCCGTGCCGTTTCCGTCGAGGCAGTGGCCCGATGCCGGGTTCCTGAAGATGCCGCCGCTGATCTGCCACACCTGCTTCGCGCTGCGGTCACAGGTGCCGAGGACGAGGTTTC
Organism: Streptomyces diversicolor; assembly: GCF_057537855.1. Classification (NCBI taxonomy): domain Bacteria; kingdom Bacillati; phylum Actinomycetota; class Actinomycetes; order Kitasatosporales; family Streptomycetaceae; genus Streptomyces; species Streptomyces diversicolor. Next base: position 67,043 of record NZ_BAAJXA010000036.1, on the reverse strand, counting down.
CCTTGCCACCCGAGATGTTCACCTGGAGGCAGGAGTTGCTGCTGTTGCCGTTGATCACCTGGTAGTTCACCGGCGCCGCCTGCGCAGCGGTCGCGCCGCCCACCAGCAGCGTCGAACCGAATGCGATCGCCGCGCCCGTAGCGGCGAGTCGAATGACGTTTCCCTTGAGTGCCATGACTGATCTCCTCGACGAGTTCAGATGATCGGCGCGCCGCCGGGGTGCCGCCCGGTTGTTCGGTTCGCCGTTGTCCCGTTGCTGTCGTACTGCTGCGGCACCTGTACCGGCGTCTACGTTGAGGGGCGGCGCCGCTCGGAGGCGGCGGTCTCGGAGAAGCCCGGATCCGCTGGGCTCCCCCGCTGGATGGGGTACATTCTTGGGCTCCGAAGTCCGGACGATTCCGGAGAGCGGGACGGGGGAGAACGGGGCACATGAGGGGACCGACCTCACCACAGAGCTGGTTCGTCAACCGGTTGCAGCGGCTGCGTACCTCGTCGGGGTCGCCCACCCAGGCGCAACTGCTGGCCCACGACGAGAACAAGGTCCTCACCCGGTCGTCGCTGTCGGACCTGCTGGCAGGCAAGTTCACCAAGCCGCCCCCGTGGGAGCGGGTCGCGGCCTATGTGACCGCGTGCGTCCGCGCCGCGCACGCCGGTCAGATCGACCTCTGCTGCGAGGACGAACTCGCGCGACTGCGAGGTGACCACGCCACGCTCACCGACCTGTTCGAGACCGCTGCCAGGGAGGTCCGCCCGCCGGCGGCGCGTTCCTCGGGCTCGCGGCCCCGTCCGGCGACGTATCGGCTGCCGCCGCGCAACACCAACTTCACCGGCCGCGACACCGCGTTGCGGGAGTTACGGCGGCGCCTCACCTCGGGCGACGACGGCGCGATGCAGGTCGTGCACGGGCTGGGCGGTGTCGGCAAGACGCAGCTCGCGGTGGAGTACGCCTACCTGTACCGGTCGGAGTACCGGTTCGTGGCGTTCGTGGACGCCGAGGATCCCGACCTGGTGGCATCGCAGTTCGCGTCGCTGGCCAGGGAGCTGGGACTGGCGGAGGTGAGCTCCGAGCAGGTCGTCCCACGGGTGTACGGCACATTGCTGGACCACGGGCCCTGGCTGATCATCTTCGACAACGGGGAGAGACCCGGCACGCTCGTGGACGCGCTGCCGTCGGGTGACCTGGGGAGCGCAGGTCACATCATCGTCACGACCAGGTTGCGCGGCTGGTCGAGCAGAGCCGGCGTCATCGACCTGGACGTGTTCACCAGGCGGGAGGCGGTGGAGTTGCTGGCCCGGCGGGTGTGCGGCATGACCACAGTGGTGGCGGACCGGATCGCCGAGCACCTGGGGGACCTGCCGCTGGCGCTGGAGCAGGCCGCCGGGTACATGGACTACAACCACACTCCGCCCGAGGAGTATCTGGCTCTGCTGACGTCACGGCCGGAGGACATGATCGCGCTGGGCGAGCTGGCGGACCGGCCGGCGGTCGTGGTCGCGACCCTGTGGCAGCTCAGCGTGCGCAAGCTGGAGACCGAGCGGCCGCAAGCGATGCGGCTGCTGGAGCTGTGTGCCCTGCTGGCGCCGGAGCCGATCCCGCTGTACCTGTTCAGCGGCGGCACGGAACCACTGATCGCGGCCGCGGCCGACCCGGTGGCCTGGGACACGACGGTCGGTGCTCTGGCCGGCCTGGGGCTCGCGCGGCGCCAAGCCTCCTCCCTGGTGCTGCACCGGCTGGTGCAGGCCGCCATCCGCGCCGCGATGCCGGACGACGTGCGCACCGACGCCCGGGTGAAACTCTGCCGGGCGTTGCTCGCGGCCGTGCCACACGACATCCACGGCGACCCGGACGCGCGATCGCGATGGCAGGAACTGCTCCCGCACGCGCTCGCGGTGACCAAGGACGAGTCGCCGGCCGAGTGCGCCGCGCAGACGGCGACGCTGCTGAGGCTGGCGTCGGTGTTCCTCCTTTCGATCGGGGACCACTCCGTGGCACTGCCCCTGTGCGAGCGCGCCTTCGCGATCGACCGATCGCTCGAACGAAGGGATGCGGAACTCGGCTTCGACCTGATCACCTTGGCGCAGATCCACCGGGACCGCGGTGCGCCGGAGCGAGCGCGTCCGCTGGCGGAACGTGCTCTGAGCCTGCACGAGACCTGTCTGCCGGCGGACAGTCCCGCCATCGCGACGGACTTGGCGACCCTGGCGCGCATCCGGCACCTTCTCGGTGACCATGAGGCGGCGGTGCCCTTGGCCGAGCGGGCGCTGCGGATCGACGAGGCGGCGTACGGGCCCGACGACCCGTATGTGAGCTTCGACTTGATCGCACTGGCGAGTGTCCACCTCGACCTGGACGAGCACGCCGTGGCCCTGCCGCTGATCTCCCGGGCGCTACGGATCCGCGAGGACAGTTACGCGCCGGATCACCTGTACATCGGGTACGCCCTGCTGCTCAAGGCCCGAGCCGTGCACGCGTTGCACGACCCCACCGCGGCGACCCTCGCGCACAGGGGCGCGCTGATCCTGAACACCCGGCTGGGCAAGACCCACCCCAAAACGGAGGACGCCTTCGCTCTGGCCAACCGTCTGCTGAACCACGACAGCCGCCAGGAACACGCCGAACCCGTCGTGCTCGGCGAGACCTACGACACCAAGGCCGCACCGAGCACGGACGCACATCGGCCACGGACGCCGAGGGCGACGCTGTGAGCCGTCACGGAGCCGCGGAACGCGTTGACCGAGCAGGCCCGGCGAAGTCTCTTGCCGGCGGCGGACGCGGGGCTGGATCCGAGGACTGCCCGGCCCGGTCGGCGTCGTTCCGGCGGTGCGGCGCTGAGGTAGGTCGGCGGGCCAGGTCACCGTGCCCAGGGCGGCTGTGTGCGTCCGGTGGTCCACAGTTGGTCGACACGCGCACGCTCGGCGGCGTTCGGGTAGCGGTTGGTGCAGGACGGGCCGGGGCCGGCACCCGACATCAGCTCACTGCACGGCCCGCTGTAGTCGTCCGGCAGGCCCAGCACATGCCCGGTCTCATGGGTGGCGACGCGGACCGAGTCGTTCTGCTGGCTCTGCGTGTAGTCGAGGAAAATGTAGCCTTTTCCGTGGCCGTCGGTGGAGGCGTAGGACCCGCGTGGGTCGTTGCCCTCGTAGTAGGAGAAGTCGGCACCGCTCGACGCCGCCTGGAGCTTGACGTTGGACACGGAGCTGTTCCAGATCGAGGCCGCGCTCGCTATCTGCGAACGGAAGCTCGGTGCCTGGGAGGCGTCGTAGTAGAGGGTCACCGCCTGCCCGTACGGCCGGACGGCGCGCTTCTCGGCGACCGAATTCAGCACAGCGTCGAAGAACGCCTTGTTGTGCGCGGCATCCTCGACCGACCCGGCGTACCGCGCCACGGAGGTACTGGCGGCAGCGGACGGGGTGGCGGCCGTCTGGGCGCTCGCCGGCACCGCCGCGCCCAGCGCGCTGGAGGCCAGACCCAGACCCAGGCCGAGAGCGAGGGCGAGGGGTCTCGCGGACGTTCGGGACGACTTCATGTGGGGGGCTCCTACTCACTCGGTGACGCCGAGCGCCCGGTGTGTGCTCGACTCGGCGTGAACACCGGTTCCGAACTGCGGCGACGTCCTGTGGGTCGCCATTCTTAGAACGGCTCGACAGGGAGCACAACGGGGTCCCGCCACTACGTCGCCTCGTAGGCCCCCGGACCACCGCCAGGGCTGTGCGCGGGTCTTCGGTCCGCACAGGGCGGCAGGAGAGACAGCTGTCGCGCCGTCAGAAAGGCTGTTCCACAAGGCAACCGACGTCCGGGCAGGCAGGGCGGGATCCCGGGACGCGCAGCGACTTCCCCATACGACCCAAGACGGACAAATCATTAAATGTCTGCCAAGTCGTGCCTACTAAGCACGCCGCTTGATTGACGGAGCCCTGTGACCGACGTCATAGAACATGAGCTTCCGTTCCTTCCGAGCCCCACCGCCCTCGGGGCCGGTAGACGGTGGCCAGCACGGAGACGGTGATCTCGTCGGGCAGCAAGCTCTCATCGGTGAGGTCCGCGCGGCCCACGTGGTGTGCGCTCGGCGTCATCGCCACCAGGTCCAAGGCGTCCGACCTGGCCAGGGCCGCGGAGTACTCCACCTGTTCGGTGACGTTGGCTGTGAAGAAGGGCTCCAGCGCCCGGTGCAGACGCTGTTCCTTGGCCGGGTCGACCGTGACCATCGCAGGCAGACGGCCGTACAGCTCGGCCAGGTGCTGACCTGTGGGACGGACCACGATCAGTCGGCCGGACGGGCGCAGCACGCGGTGGAACTCGGCCGGGTTGCGCGGGGCGAACACGTCCAGCACGACATCGGCCATATCGTCGGCCAGCGGGAAGGGACGGAAGACGTCCCAGGCCACCGCGGCGGCTCTCTCGTGCGCTCGCGCTGCCGAGCGCAGCGCGCGCACCGATGTGTCCAGGCCCAGACCACGGGCGCCGGACAGCTCGTCGAGGACACCGGCCAGGTAGTAGCCCGTGCCGCATCCCACGTCCACCACGGTCGCCTGCCCGGACACCGCGTCGGCCGCCAGGCGGGCCGTGGCTTCGCGGATGGGCGCGTAGATGCCGGTGGGCAGGAATCGGTCGCGGGCCCGGACCATGGCCGTGTCGTCGCCACTCGTGGCGCGGGTGCCCGTCAGCAAGCCGGCGTAGCCGTGGCGGGCGATGTCGAAGGTGTGGCCTACCGGGCAACGCAATGCGCCGCGGCCGGGACGCAGACGATGTGTGCGGCACACTTGGCAGCGCAGCAGGCCGAGGAACAGTCGGAGACACCCAGGGCGACCTCGTCCTGCCCTGGATCGGAGGCATGACGGGCGGGCCGTGGGCGGTGCTGGAGGCGCCGTTGCGGCGTTGGGCGTGGCTGCTCAGGCACTCGGCGACGTCATCGGGGCGGCTGCGTCGGCCGGTGCGCGGCGCTCGGGTGCCGTCAGCCAGGTGATGCCGAGCACGAGCGCGGCGGCGACGGCGGCGGCGGGGGCGAGCCAGAGGGCTCCCGCGGTCGAGAGCACCACGCCGCCGAGGACTGCTCCGACGGCCGTACCCACGTAGTTCATCGACCCGTTCAGGCTGAGCGCGACGGCAGCGGCATCACCACCCGCGGCGAACACGCGATTCTGTTGTGGGACGAACAGGAAGGATCCGACGAGGCCGAGGACGAACAGCGTGGCGAGGGTCGGCACGAACCAGTGTTGAACAACGCTGAGGGCGGCCGTCGCGAAGATCGTGACGGCCAGCGCGGCCGTGAGAGTCCTGAGGGAGCCGAATCGGTCGGTGATCCCTCCGACAAGGCGATTGCCGGTGAAGAAACCCCCACCGAAGACACACAGCGCGACCAGCACAGCGTTGCCGGCCGACGTGCTCACACCGACGACGGCCGCCGCGTAGGCCGTCACCAGGTAGAGCGGAGCGAGCACGAGCGCACTGACGACGAGCAGAAGGAGGACCCGTGGGTCGACGAGCACCAAAACCCTGCTCCGCAGCGATGTCGCAGGCAGTGTGACGGAGGGCAGGGCGGCAGCGGCGAGCACCGCGGCGACGGCTGCGAGCGCGGCGATCGTCCACATCACACCGCGCCAGCCGAGCCACTGCCCGATCAGCAACCCGAAGGGCACGCCGAGCACCGAGGCCAGACTGGAACCCGCGCCGATCACCGCGAACGCCCGAGCCCGGCGCTCGGGACGGGACAGCACACCGGCCAGGGCGAAGGCGTTGGCCTGGAAGGCCGCCGCGCCGAGCGCCGCGATGACGCGCCCGATCAGCACGACCGCGTAGGAAGGGCCCGCGGCCTGCAGAACCATGCCGGCCAGGAAGGCGACCATGCCGGTGCCGATGACGACGCGCCGGTCCAGTCGACCGGTCGCTGTCGCGATGAGCGGCGAGCCGACCGCGTAGGCAACGGCAAACGCGGTGGTCAACTGGCCGGCGGTGGCGATGCTCACCGACAGGTCCGCGGCGATGTCGGGCAGCAGTCCCGGCAGCACGAAACCGTCGACGCCGAGCGCGAACGTGCCGACGGCGAGGACGACAAGGCGCCAGGCTCCCAGACCATCATTTGATGGTTGTCGAATCATCACACGCTGGAGGGTAGAGTACGATTCGATGAGCGTCAAAGAATTGAGAGGAGGTCGCACATGCCGCGCACGCTGCCCGAGCCCTCGGTCGACTCCTTCGACCTCACCGTCATCCTCAGTGCCCTCGCCGACCCCGGCAGACGGGCGCTGATGACCGCGCTGTACCACAGCCCGGAACCCGCCGACTGCGCCGTCGTCGTGGAAAAGGCCGACCTCGGTCTGAGCAACCCGACCATCTCCCACCACTACCGCGTCCTGCGCGAGGCGGGCCTGATCAGGTCGGTCGCCAGCGGCCGCAAACGAATCGTCACAGTGCGCCGCGACGACATGGAGACACGTTTCCCCGGCCTCCTGCTGGCCGTACTCGGCGGGCAACGAACGCCTGGTGGCCCACAGGTGTGGGAGCAGGAGGCCGAGGAGCGGTAGTTCTTCCGGCTCGCGGCGCGGGTGTGACGTCCCGGGTGCCTACTTGTCGTTGAGCGACAGACCGGGCGGGTTGAGCTGCGAGGTGGTCACCCCGTCGCTGGTGAGCCCCCAGCGGGACAGGATCTTCCGATAGACGCCCTTCTCGATCAGGTAGTTGATCGCGTCGTTGAGTGCCTTGCCGAGGCCGTTGTCCTTCTTGGTGGTCGCGGCGATCAGGCCCTGCAGATCCTTCTGGGCGCCCGAGAGGGTGCCGATGACCTGGGTCTGGCCGGAGGTCATGGAGTGGTACCGGGACTCGGGGTTGGGATGGAGATAGGCGTCGATCTGGCCGGACTGGAGGGCGAGGTAGACGGCCGATTCGTCCTGGTAGTACTTCACATCGATGGGCTTGCGGCCCGCCTTGACGTTCTCGGCGTTCCAGTCCAGCAGGACCTTCTCCTCAGTCGTCCCGGTGGGTACGGCGATGGTCCTGCCCGCCACGTCCTTGGGGCCGGTGACCCGCCACTGGGTGCCCTTCTTGGCCTCGAACGCCTGCTCGTCCTTGCGGTAGGTGGCCATGTCGTACTTCTGCTTGCGCAGGTCGGTGACGGTGATGTTGGAGACACCGACGTCGTACTTGCCGCTGTCCAGACCGACGAAGATCTGCTCGAAGGAGACCGGGTTGTAGTGCACCTTGAGGCCGAGCACCGAGGCGATCGCGTACGCCGTGTCCGGTTCCACGCCGATGAGGGTCTTGTTGTCCTTGGCGAAGAAGGTGAGCGGTGCGGTGCTCCCCTTGGAGTTGCCGATTTCGAGGGTGCCTCGGGCCCGGATGGCCGCGGGTACTTCAGCGGCGATGGAGGCGACCTTGGGTGCCGCGTAGCGGTTCTGGTCGGGGCTGGAGTTGAAGCGCTCCTTGGACGTCGATCCGGATGCGTCCGTCGCGGAGGAGCCGCATGCGCTCAGGGTGAGCGCGGCGGCGGTGACCAGGGCGAACGCGGCGAGCTTGGGGCGGATGAGCACGGACATGGTGGTGCTGCCTTTCAGGAGAAGCGGGGTCAGAGGACCTTCGAGAGGAAGGTGCGGGTGCGCTCGTGCCGGGGGGAGTCGAGCACGTCGGCCGGCGCCCCCTGCTCGACGATCCGGCCACCGTCCATGAAGACCACGGTGTCGGCGACCTCACGGGCGAAGCCGATCTCATGGGTGACGACGATCATGGTGGTGCCGGCGCGTGCCAGATCCTTGATCACATCCAGCACCTCGCCGACCAGCTCCGGGTCGAGGGCGGAGGTGGGCTCGTCGAAGAGCAGCACCTTGGGTTCCAGAGCGAGCGCGCGGGCGATGGCGATGCGCTGCTGCTGGCCGCCGGACAGCTGCCCGGGGTAGGCGGTCGCCTTGTCGCGCAGGCCGACGCGCTCCAGCAGCCGCTCGGCGCGTGCCTGGGCCTGGGCCCGCGGCACACCCAGCGCGGAGACGGGCGCCTCGACCAGGTTGTCCAGCACCGTGAGGTGCGGGAAGAGATTGAAGTTCTGGAACACGAAACCGATGTGGGTGCGCTGGCGCAGCACCTCCCGCTCGCGCAGCTCGTGCAGCCTGTCGCCGACCCGCCGGTAGCCGATCAGTTCGCCGTCGATGGTGACGGTGCCGCGCTTGACCTTCTCCAGATGGTTGATGCAGCGCAGCAGGGTGGACTTGCCGGATCCGGACGGGCCCAGCACGACGGTCACCTCGCCGGCCCTGACCTGGAGATCGACTCCTTTGAGCACCTCCACCATGCCGTAGTTCTTGTGGACGTCGCGTATGTCGACGACAACCCGGGCGGGATCGGCCGCGGCCTTGTGGGCACGGTCGGCGGAAGACGATTTCGCGGTCACCGGAGGGTCCTTTCTTCCGCGGCGGCCGCGCGGAGATTGCCGATGGCGAGGCGCACCCGCTCGATGGGGGTCGGCGGCAGCGCCCGCGTCGTGCCCTTGGCGTAGCGCCGCTCGACGTAGTACTGGAAGATCGACAGGAGGGTGGTCAGCAGGACGTACCAGGCGGTCGCGACGAGCAGCATGGGTACGACGCGGGACGTGCGCCCGTAGATGACCTGGACGGTGTAGAACAGCTCCATGATCGCCATCACGGAGACGATCGAGGTGTTCTTGAACAGCGAGATCAGCTGGTTGGCCGCGTTGGGCGCGATGGTCCGCATGGCTTGGGGCAGCACGATCCGTACGAGCTGACGGCGCTTGGGGATGCCCAGCGCGGCGGCGGCTTCCAGCTGACCCTGGCTGACGGACAGCACGCCCGCACGGACGATCTCCGAGGCGAAGGCGGCCTCGTTGACCGAGAGCGCGATGACGGCCGCGCTCACCGAACTGACCAGATTGGTGGTGCTGAAGGAGAAGAATTCCGGCCCGAACGGTACTCCGATGCTCAGACGCGAGTACAGGTAGGAGATGTTGAACCAGAAGAGCACCTGCACCAGCAGCGGCACGGAGCGCACGACCCAGACGTAGCCGTAGGCGGTCACGCGCAGCAGCGGATTGGGGGAGAGCCGCATGAAGGCCAGCGCTATGCCGCCCGCGAAACCCGCCAGCGCCGCGTAGAAGGTGAGCTCGATGGTCAGCCACACGCCGTGCAGCACGCTGGGGTCGAAGAAGTACTGCCGGAACGTCACCCACTCCAGGCCGGGGTTGGTGGCCAGGGCGTGCACCAACTGCGCCACCAGGACGAGGGCGACGGCCACGGCCACCCATCGGCCGGGGTACCGGACGGGGACGATCTTGGGGGGCCTGGACTGCTCGGCGTCGCCGCCCGGTGGTGCGAGCGCGGTGTTGCCGTCAGTGGCAGAGGTCATGGTGACGCCTCCGATTCAGCGGTGAGTTCGGGTGGCCGGGGCGGACGGAGCATGCGGAGGAACACGGTGCGGGAGACCATCGCCCGCTACCGGCACAGACCGCTCGGGGCGGGCGAAGAGCACACCGAGGCGGCCCCGCCGGCTCTTCGGCGTCATGCCGCGGGCCCTGGTACCGAGGGGAGTGGATCGGCGGATGGCCGGGCGAGCGCATCAACCGGCCCAACCGCCGAGCAGCTTGGCCATGGCCGACAACCCCCGGCGCAGGTGTTCCTCCGCGATGGCGAAGCTCAGCCGCAGATGCCCCGGAGCCCCGAAAGAGGCACCGGGCACCGTGACCACGCCGGAGTCCAGCAGGCGGTCGGCCACGGCTACGTCGTCGGGGGCGAACCCGCGGATGTCGGGGAAGACGTAGAACGCGCCGTCAGGAGGCGTCCGGAACAGCCCGAGAGGTTCCAGCACGCCCTGACAGATCTTCAGCCGGCCGTGGAGGACCGCCCGGAACTCGGCCGTCACATCCGGTCCGGTGAGGGCGGCGAGGGCAGCCGCCTGGGCGATGCGGCTGACGTTCGAGGTGGTGTGGGACTGGAGGGCGGCGGCCGCGTCGACGACCTTCGCCGGGCCCGCCATCCAGCCCACCCGCCAGCCCGTCATGGCGTAGGACTTGGACACGCTGCCGACCGTGATGAGTCGGTCGCTCACGCCGGGCTCGACCCGGCCCGGCGCGGGGACGGGCCGGAAGCCGAGGTCGACGTAGGTCTCGTCCGAGACGATCCAGATGCCGTGCTTCGCGGCCCACGCCAGGAGCGCGCGCAGCTCGGAGGCGTCGTAGACCAGCCCTGTCGGGTTGTTCGGTGAGCACAGCACCATCGCCCGGGTGGACGGGGTCCGAGCCGCCTCCAGGTTGTCCGGGGTGACCTTCAGCTCGCCGGCGGACGGCTGGACGATCACCGGACTACCGCCCGCCAGCCGGACCGAGGACGGGAAGGTCACCCAGTACGGCGCCGGTATCAGGACCTCGTCCCCGGGCTCCAGCAGCGCCATGAACGTGTTGAACAATGCCTGCTTGGCACCGTTGGTGACCAGCACGTTCGACTCATCGAGGGGGCTCGCGGCCCGCGGGAGGAGCCGGTCGGCGATCGCCTGACGCAGGCGGGTCTCGCCACCGGTCGGCCCGTAGTGGTGGTTCTCCGGCCTGCCGGCGGCGTCGATGGCCGCGGCGACGATGTGGGCGGGGGTCGGCAGGTCGAGCTCGCCTGCCGAGAAGTCGAAGACTTGGACGCCCGCACGGCGCAGTCTCGCGGCGCGTTGGCGCAAGGCGGCGGTCGGCGACATGGTGACCACGGGGGTATTCCTCGTTTCCGGAGTTGATCGGCCGCCTGGACGCGGCGGACGCAGGGCCTTGACGCACGGGACCTCGGTACGGGGCCGGCGCCGGACGCCCGACAGGCCCACAGAAGGTGTGGTGACTCTCCATACTCTTGGGGCCGCTTCGGGGTCGGTGTCGCCGTCCCGTGCGGCCGCCCACTGAGGAGCGTTCGAACACCTGTCGGCCCGTGCCGACGGTGCCAGGTTCGGAGCCGCGGATGGCGGGGGAGACAAGCCGGGGTTACCGGAGGATGAACTATCCAGGTATGGCTGGAACGCAGGATGGATAATCCATCCCGTGCTAGTGTCCTGCTCACATCGACAGTCGATCCGTACTCTGTGAACGAAGGAACGGGGGCCCCGTGGCCGCAGGCAAGCCAGCCCTGGTGAGCGGCGAGTTCGTCACCCGTGCCCAAGCCGCGCTGCCCAGCCTGGGCGCCACGGACAAGCGGGTCATCGAGCTGATCCTCCATGAGCCCGAAGCGGTCGTGTACGGCTCGGTGACCGAGGTCGCGCAGAAGGCGGGCGTCGCCCAGTCCTCCGCGGTCCGTGCCTGCCAGCGCATCGGGTACCGGGGCTATCAGGACGTCAAGCTCGCCATCACCCGCGACCTCGCCCAGCAGGAAGAACAGGAACAGGAGCTCGCCCACGAAGAGGGGGTCGACAACCAGACACCCGCCGGTGACATCCTCGACCGCGTACTGCGCCGCAGCGCCCGGGCCCTGGTCGACGCGGCACAGACCATCGACGCCGAGTTGCTGTCCCTCACCATCGACCGCATGGCGGTGGCCGCGCGCGTCCTCGTCGTCGGGAACGGGACCTCGGCCGCCCCGGCCCACGACGCCGCCTACCGGCTGTCCGCGCTCGGCCTCGTGACGACGTACCCCACCGACGTGATGGCCCGGCATCTGGCCGCACGCCATCTCGACGACACGTGTGTGTGTCTGGTCATCAGCCACACCGGTGCCAGCCGCGAGTCGCTACGGGTCGCCGAGGCGGCCCGGGCGGCGGGCGCCTTCGTCGTCGCCGTCACCAGTTTCACCAACTCGCCCCTGACCCGTGTCGCGGACGCCGCGCTGATCGCGGGAGGCCCCGAGTACGGCTTCCGACTCGAAGCCATGGCAAGCCGCCTCGCCCATCTGGGCATCGTCGACGCGCTCTTCGTCGGCATCGCGGTCCGCCGCCCCAAGGCGTCGGGCAACGCACTCGACGTGATGGCCGACATCACGATCGAACACTCCCTGTAGAACGCACACGCCTGTGCCCCACCGCGACCACTCCCCGGTCATCGATCCGGCGTCGACGGCCGCGCGCCGATTCCACGGGCGCGGGGCATGTTCACAGCCGCGCGCATACAGGACCGATTCTGTCCACTATCTCTCCTAGCCTGCGACGTGCACGCCTCCAGCACAGTCAAGGAGATTCCCATGGACTTCATCTCGATCCGCATCATCACCAGCGATGTCGCGCGCCTCGTCACGTTCTACGAGCGAGCCACCGGGGCGCGGGCGACGTGGGCCACCGAGGACTTCGCCGAAATCAAGACCGCGGGCGCCACCCTCGCGATCGCCGGCACCCGCACCGTCCCGCTGTTCGCCCCGGGCTCTGCCCGCCCGGCGGACAACCACAGCGTGATCACCGAGTTCCTGGTCGACGACGTGGACCGCGTTCACCAGAACCTGACCGGCTTCGTCACCGACTTCGTCAACGAGCCCACCACGATGCCCTGGGGCAACCGGTCGCTGCTGTTCCGCGACCCCGACGGCAACCTCGTCAACTTCTTCACCCCCGTCACACAAGCGGCGATCGAGAAGTTCGCACGGTGACACCACGCACAGCAGGTGCGGTGCGCGGTGCGGCCTGTGGCTGCTTCCTCTTCCGTGGCGAACTCGATCGCACCACAACGACTGTTTGACGCTAGGCGTAACAGTCGTTAGTCTCGTCATTGCTCGGACCGTCTCGTGGTGCTCACGCCCAGGCCGCTGCGCCCGTGTCCGTCGGTTCCGTGATCGAGCCCAGGCGAGGGAGTTGAGCATGACGTTTGTGCGGGCGTTCGCTGGATTCTGGTACGACTTCGTCATCGGTGATGACTGGAAGATCGCCGCGGCTGTGGCCCTCGTGCTCCTGTGCGGTGCCGTGGCCGTGCTGAGCGGCGCCGGCGGCGCCGCCCTGCTCCCGCCGTTGCTGGCAGTCCTGTTCGGCGCCGGTTTCACCGTGACCATGCTGATCGACGCGCGGAAAGCTCACGGCTGACGGAAATCTGGCGTCAGTGGAAACGCGGCGCGCTCGGCTGGAGAGCGGGCGCGCTGCGAGCGTCGACTGCGGGTGTCGCGGCGTGACCGGTGTCAGTCCTGGTCCTCCTCCCTGAACACCCGGTTGGCATAGTCTTCGAGGACCTGCACGCAGGAGTTGAGCTCCTTCTCGGCCGCACTGCGCTGAGCGGCGCCGAGAACGTCACGATCGACAACCTTCGCGAGCCACTTCTGGAGCTTGTGCAGATCCTCCTCGTTCTCTTCGAGTTCGGCATAGGTGAAGTGGTTGTCGTCGTACTCCTTTTTCACCTGTGCTCGGAAATCAGCGCACTTGTCGATGATCTCTTCGTACTCGTCGTCCCGGGAGGCGTTGAAGGCGCCGACGACATCCGAGGCGCCCGCGATGACCCGGGAACTGAGCAACGACGCGGTGCCGCCCATGTCCAGGATCTCCTTGCGCAGCGAACGCAACGCCCGTTCCGCCGCGGGACTGGTCGGCAGAGCGGCGACCGAGTTCTGCAAGTACAGGGCTCCCAGGCCCTTGAGCCGGCGCCACACCGTCGCCCGGAGGCGAGAGGGTTCCGGCGGGACCCGATAGATCAGCACCAGCCACACGGGAGCTTCGTTCATTCGCTCGTCCTTGTTTGTCCGTTTGTCCGCGCCGGGCGCATGTGCCCGGCATTCGACGCCAGGGCATCGCTCGTGCCCGGACCGGTTGCCATCCGCTGCCGCACACAGACGGCGGGTGACGGGTGTCAACCGTTCGAACTCGTTCTGAACGGATGATACTCCGCTGCCCTAACGGCCGAAGCGCTGGAGCCGCCCCGCTGCGGATGGGCGCCGGGCCTCATGGCGTGGCGACAGGGCCCGCACGATGGAGAGTTGTGCCACCGTCCCGCCCCTCGCGTCCCGGCGGCACAGCTCGATCTCGCACCCCGCTGCTGCCGTGTCCGTGCGACATCTCCATGATCCTCGCACTTCACGCGCGCCCGGAGCGCGAGGACGTCACCTTCGTATCGAGTCATGCGACAGAGTTACAGCGTAACGATCCATAGACGCCAGATGTAGCGGCTGTTAGAGTCCGCATGTAATCGTCGTTTGTCGTGCTTGTGTCGGCGAGAGGTGAGGGGACAGGTTATGTCTGTTGGTACCGAGGCTGTCTGGGCGCTGGCTGTGGCCGTGTTCCTGGCGTGTCTCGTGGAGGCGGTGGAGGCCGTCACCATCGTCGTCGCGATGGGTATGACCCGTAGTTGGCGGTCTGCGATCGCCGGCACCGTGGTCGGTCTGACGGCGGTGGTGGCTTTCGCGCTCGCGGCGGGTTACGCGGTGGTCACATGGCTGCCCGAGGCGGCCCTGCAACTTGTGATCGGAGCACTCCTGTTGGTCTTCGGGCTGCAATGGATGCGCAAGGCGATCCTGCGTTCGTCCGGCCGGAAGGATCTGCACGACGAGGGGAAGATCTTTGAGAAGCAGAGCGCCCTGGCTCGTCAGGCGGGCGGGCGGCCCTTCCTCGGACTGGACTACTTCGCGTTCACGGTGAGTCTCAAGAGTGTGTTTCTTGAGGGTGTCGAGGTGGTGTTCATCGTCATCACCTTCGGTCTGCGGGCAGGCGATGTTCCGGTGGCCACGATCGCGGCGGTGCTGGCGACGGCCGTCGTCACGGTCGCGGCGGTGGCGGCACGGGGACCGTTGACAAGGGTTCCGGAGAACACCTTGAAGTACGCGGTGGCCGTACTGCTGGCGACGTTCGGCACGTTCTGGTGTGTCGAGGGCCTGGGTATCTTCGGCCCGGACCGGCACCCGCTCGACTGGCCCGGCGACACCCTCGCGCTCGGTGCGGTTCTGCTCGGCTGGCTGGCGCTGTCCCGGTGGCTGATCCGCGTCCTGCGGGTGCGACCGGCGGAGGGGGTGTCTCCGGCGGTCGCAACCGGGAGGGTGACCCACGAGGACGCCGGGCGGTGAGAGCGCACGGGCGATTCCGCAGAGTCCCATGCCCCCACCGCGAAACTGCCTGACTCGTGGCGGCGCACACCTTGCGCCGGCCGGATTTCTGACACAGTGAGTTCTGGCGAGCTTTCACGGTATTACGTCTCACCGCGGCCTGCCGGACGGAGACGCTGGGCAGCGGTATTACCGTGGTGAGGACGAGAGAGGGCGGGGAATGGGTCCCGCCCGGAATGCCATCGGTGGAAATTCCAGGTCGGTCCATTTTGCGACGCAACCCGCGATGAGGATTTCTTCGAACCCTGAGAAAGCCAGGTGACGAAATCGATGCCCAGGCCGGGAGAACGGACTGGGAGCTCGTGCGCTCTGCTTACTCCGCAGGCTCAGTGACCAGCATCTCCGCCGCCACAGGCGCCTGTCGGGCGACCGCCCAGGTGGCGTCCACCGCGGCTCCCCTTCTCCGAACGGTTCTCCCTGCCGCGTCCGTCACGGCAAGGCGCTCCGTACCGCTTCTCCGGGAAGAGGCTTTCACGCGCTGATATTCCTCCCGTACACGGTCCTGGATCCCGACGACCCTCTTTCCTGCCCATCAACTGGCAGGGGCAGGTGTCGTCGGGCCTTCTGGCGTTGGACTATCCATCCAGGAATTCGCCGCAATACGAAAAATTCATCCAGGCGTGGCCCGTTGCAGCTGGGAGTTCATGTGTGCCGAATAAATTCCGGAGAAGTCCCGAGCCGGGACGCGGGCTCGGAGGCAACCGGCCTCGTTGCCCGGAACTGTCCAGCCAAGAATGGAGCCTGGACCGATGACCGGAGCATTCGGCGTGCGCAAGGCGCCTGTCCTCTTGCTCGTCCACGTCTTGATCCTCACCGGGCTGCTGGCCGCGTGCGGCAGCTCCACCACAACGACCCGTTCATCCGTCGACAACCCCACCACCCTGACGCTGGCCATCTCCAGCGTGGAAGGCTCCCAGCAACTGCAGAAGCAGTTCGGGCCCCTCCAGGCCGAGCTGACGAAGATCCTGCACATGCCGGTCAAGCTGTTCCCGGTCGCCGACCGGACGGCCGCCGCGGCGGCGATCGAGTCCAACCATCTCGATCTGGTCATGGCCGGGCCCGCCGAATACGTCGCCCTGCGAGCGCAGTCCGGCACGCTGCCGGTCGTCGGTCTCAGCCAGCCCGGCTACCGGACGCTGTGGGTCGTGCACGGCGACAGCGGGATCAACGCGCTGCCCCAGTTGAAGGGCAAGACCGTCGGCCTGACCGACCCGGGCTCCACGAGCGGATACGTATACCCGCTGAAAATGCTCCTCGACGCCGGCCTGAAGCCGGGCAGCACGGTCACGACCCAACCGCTGAGCAGCAACCAGGCAGCCGCGTTCCTCGGCCACAAGGTGGACGCGGTCGCCACCTACCCGGCCGGATACGCGGCCCTGCTGAAGCTCGGTGGCCTCACACCCCGGCAGGCGCCCGTCATCGCGAAGAGCCCGCCGTTCCCGCCCAACCTCATCATCGCCAACCCCCGGCTCTCCACGTCGCTGCGCAACCGCATCAAGACCGAGTTGTCCGCGAACAGCACCGCGATCATGAAGTCCATCCAGGCGGCCGGGGGCGTCTACGTCAGCAGCTACGCCGACTCGAAGATCATCCCGGTCACCGACGGGGAGTTCGACATGATCCGCCAGGCGTACCGCCAGGACGGATATCCCAACCTCGCGAAGATTCCCTCCTGACGTGGAAGGCAGCAACCGGATGTCACACACCCTGGTTGACCGGTCGCCGCTCCAGGCCGGTCACCCGCCACCTCGCCTGCCCCGCATCTCCCCGTTCCTGCTCCTCGTGATGGTCGCCGTCCTGGGCGGATTCGTCTGGGGAATCGTCTGGAGCGGTCTGAGCCCCAGCACGCTCGTCTCCGGGGCTCCGGGGCTGATCGACTTCCTGGGCAAGGCGTTCCCGCCGGTGCTGGAGCAGGGCCGGACCGTCGCCTCCGCCACCGGACAGACCATCGAGATGGCCATCGTGGGCACCGTCTTCGGTGCGCTGGCCAGCCTCCCGGTAGCGGTGCTGGCGGCACGGAACCTCAGCCCCGCGCTGCTGGCGGGAACGGTGCGGTCGCTGGTCACCTCGCTGCGGGCCGTTCCGGACCTGGTCTGGGGTCTGGTGTTCGTGGTCGCGGTCGGGCTGGGACCCGCCGCCGGCATCTGCGCGATCGCCGTCGACACCATCGGCTACTGCGGCCGGTTGTTCGCCGAACGGATCGAAGAACTCGACCCGGCACCCTTGCGGGCGCTGCGCGCCACGGGTGCCCGCACCCCGGCCGTGATCGTCTGCGGTGTGGTGCCCAGCGTCCTTCCGTCGTTCGTGGCCACGAGCATGTTCGCCCTGGAGAAGGCGGTCCGGTCCGCCGTCGTACTGGGCCTGGTCGGCGCGGGCGGCATCGGCATCGACCTGTCCACCTCGATGCAACTGTTCCAGTATCAGCAAGCGCTGACCATAGTGATCATCATCTTCGGTGTCGTCATCACCGTCGAGCGCGTCTCCGCCGCGGTGCGCAGGCGGATCCTGTGATGCGCCCGCAGGCCCGGGAGCGTGACAGAAAGGAATGAACCAATGCCGCCCATGACAACAGCTCCCGTCGGAGGGGACCGGTCGCTCAGCGAGGTGGACGCGATCGGACGGGCCTCAAGGCTGCTCGCTCCGAGGAACGGCGTCTCGGGGTGTTCACGATGACCGCGCCCGACCCTGTGACCACCTCCGACACGGCGCACCCCGCTGACGGCATCCCCGGCCCCCAGGCCACCGGGATGCCCATCGAGGTGACGGAACTGACCAAGACCTACGGCGACGACCCCGCCGTCCGCGGCGTGTCGTTCACGATCAAGGCAGGCGAACGCGTCGTGCTGCTGGGCCCGAACGGATCCGGGAAGTCGACACTGCTGCGCTGCCTGGTGCGGCTGGAGCAGCCGACCGCCGGGACCGTGACGATCGGCGCTCGCACCGTCACCGCCCTGGACGGACACGGACTGCGCGCACTGCGGCGCGAGGTCGGCTTCGTATGGCAGACCCATGACCTGATCGGATACAGCACGGTGTTCGCGAACGTCCTGCACGGCGCGCTCGGCCGGGGCGGCATCCGGTCGTGGTGGCCCGCCACCGCCCCGGGCGCCGAGCGTGACTTCGCGTACGAATGCCTCGCTCGGGTCGGGCTCGCCCACCTCGCCCGGCGACGCGCCAGCACCCTGTCGGGCGGACAGCAGCAGCGCGTCGCCATCGCCCGCATGCTCATGCAGCGTCCCCGGCTCATCCTCGCCGACGAACCGATCGCCAGCCTCGACCCACGGGCCGCCACCGAGGTGATGGACCTGCTGTGGAACCTGGCCTCCGAAACCGGGGCCACGGTCGTCTGCACCCTGCACCAGGTCGACGCCGCGAAGCACTATGCCGACAGGATCCTCGGCATGCGCGGCGGGCACCTCGTCCTGGACCGGCCACCAGCCGACATCAGCGGCAACGAACTCGACCTGCTCTACACCGGAACCGAAGCACCGCCCACCACCGGTGAGCCGGTCACGAACGGAAGGAAAGCCAAATGAGAGTTGCGGTCCTCGGCGCCGGCATCGTCGGAACCGCCATCGCGTGGCGGCTCGCGGAAGCCGGCGCCCGCGTCCTCGTCGTCGACGCGAGCCAGCCCGGCGCAGCCACCTCAGCGGCAAGCCTCGCCTGGGTCAACGCCAGCAGCGCGGCATCGGAAGACTACTTCGCTCTTAGGGTGGCGGGCCTGGACGAGCACCGGCTGATCTCGAAACAACTCCACGGCGACTGGACCCTGGCATCCGGCCACCTCCAGTGGGCCGCCACACAGCCGGAGACCAAGGTCCTGCGGGACCGGTACACGCTGCTGCGATCGCGAGGGTTCCCGGCCGAACTCCTCACCCCGGACGAGGCGAGCGCCACCCTGGAACCGTCCGTCCGGTTCGCGGGCCCGGAGCATCCTGTCCTGTACACCGCGGACGAGATGGCCGTCGACGCCCCGGCCATGGCCAGGCAACTCCTGCGTGCCGCTGTGGCCCGTGGGGCCGTCCCCGCTCTCGGTGCACCGGTCCGTTCCATCACCATGCGCGGCGGACAGGTCACCGCCATCGGCGTCGGCAACACCAGCCACGATGTCGACGCCGTCGTCAACGCGGCCGGGGCGAACGCCCATCACCTGGCCGACATGGTCGGGCGCCGACTGCGACTGCGCGACGAACCCGGGCTCGTCGCCCGGCTGCGCTGCGACCCGGTGCCGGTCCGGCACACCATGCACGCGCCCGGTATCGAGATCCGGCCCGACGGATCACGACAGGTCCTGGTGCACAGCCGTGCCGTCGACGCCCAGTTGCTCTCCGACGGCTACCCCCACGACCAGCTCGTCGACGACCTGTGCCGACGCGCCGCCGACATCGTGCCCGAGCTGGCCGACGCCGAAGTGCACGATGCCCGCGTGGGCTGGCGCCCCATCCCCGAGGACCTGATGCCCAGTGTCGGCGGCCTCGCGACGATACCCGGCTACTACGAAGCCGTCACCCACAGCGGCGTGACCCTCGCGGGAATCGTCGCCAAGCTCCTCACCGAGGAAATCCTCACCGGCACGGTCCACCCGCTCATCGCGCCCTTCCGGCCCGACCGCGACAGCCTGCGTCCGACGGACGCATGAGGCCGCTGCCCGGCTGCGCAGGCGATCGCGTCGATCGCCTGCGAGAGCCGGGGCGAGGTCGGCTCGGGGACCGGCGCTGGTCCGACGGCCAGTCCGTTGTCCCCGAGCCGCCTCGCGGCGCGCACGGCTCTCGGCCGGCGGCACCCACCGCTGTTCGCGTCACCCCGTGTCAGTCCAGGGGTCCGCTGTGAGGCCGACGCAGAGACCTTCGGGGCAGGACGCATCTCGTCGGCGACATCCGTCGGCGCGACGGTGCCGCTGGGCTCGGGATCTCGATGCCGCTGTCGCCCTCTTCCACACACACGCACTGGAGATCTGATGAGTATCGCTGTCATCGGGCAGTCGCATCAGCGACTGTCCGCCGCCGCCTACCTCGCCACGCTCGGCGAGACGGTCGCCACCCCGTGCCTCGACAGAACCGAGCATGAAGTCGCCGTACTCTCGCACCCGTCAACGCTCGCAACCATCAGCCGACTGGAAAGCACCCCGGCGGACGAGGTGGAAGGCGTCCTCATCATCGATACGCCCGAGACGCTACCGACCACCGTTGACACCTGGGCGCCGATCCTCACGGATCGCGTGGTCGTGGTGGCCGCCTGCGGCCTCAGCGGTCCGATCCTCGTCGAGTCGCTGTGCCGGCGACACAACGTCCGGCCCGCCGTCGTCGCCGACGCGGCCGGCTATCCGGTCCTCGGGGAAATGCGGGGCTCCGTGATGACGATCCGCGCAGTCAAACGAGGACTTCTCGTCGGTGTGCCGGGACAGCCGGAACCCGGTGCGATCGATGTGCTGCGTCGAGTCGTGCCCGACGGGACGGCCACGGACCGCCTCCGGTCGTCCTTGTCCAACACCAACCCGCTGCTTCATCCGCCCATCGCCGTACTCAACGTGACGAACATCGAGCGCCGAATCGAGACCACCCTGTTTCGCGACGCGCTGACACCCGCCGTGACAGAACTCATCGACGCCGTCGACGACGAACGACTGCGCGTCCTTGACAAGCTCGGTCTCCCCGATGTTCCGGTTCTTGAACACTTCGTCACGTATTACGGAGACCAAGGGCTCACCGGTTCGAATCTGCGGGATGCGCTCTCGACGTTTCCCGCCTTCGCACACTCGCGACTGCCCGATCAGCTTCACTGCCGCTTCCTCGACCAGGACGTACGCCACGGTCTGGCCCCGATGGCCGCGCTCGGTGACCTGATCGGTGTCCCATGCCCGCGCACCCACGCAGTCGTCGAGATCGCATCGACGCTGCTGCGGCTCGACCTTCGCAAGAACGCGGCAGATCTGGCCCAGGCCGCGCTCGCCGACGTCGTGTAGCGCTCACACGTGTCGGCCTCGATCGTCCGTGACGATGGGCCGACGATGTCCAGCCGCCGCCGGCCGCTGCCCACCGCTGCCGGGGCGGCGCCCTCGCGCACACCGCGGCCGCCTGACCTGCCCGTCCGTCGAGCGGCGCGCATCGATGCGGTACCAGCGGGTACGTGGTGGGCCAGGCAGGTGTCCAGGAGAGACGACGTCGCCGGAACGGGAGGGTGTCATGTCACCCGAGGTGAGGATCCACACATGGTCGCTGGCCCCCTTCTCTCTCGCTGAGCGGCTGATCGAGGCGGTCCCGCGGATCCCGGTCCGCGACCTGAACACCTTGCGGCGGCACTTCCCCGGTCTCGGCCCCGAGGAGATCGCCGACCACCTGGTCACCGGTGCGATGCGGGCCACCGAGGCCGTCGGAGCGGGCGTCGGGTCTGCCGCGGCGTTGCCCACACCTCCGGCCATGCCCGCCGAACTGGCCGCGGGCATCCTCGGAACGGCGGCCGTCGAATTCAAGCTCATCGCCGAACTGCACGAGGTGTACGGGCTGCGGGCCCCTGGCACCGCACGACAGCGTGCCGCGCTGTATCTCGCGGAATGGACTGAGGGCCGCGGCCTGAACATCACGAAACCGGCCTCCGCCGTCGGTCTCATGCTCAGCGTCCGGGTACGAAGGGAACTGCGCCGACGGCTCTTGAGCCTCACCGTCCGCCGGATCCCCATGCTGACGCCGTTCATGGTCGGCGCGGCCATCGGCGCCTCACTGAACCGCTACGACACCCAAAGGCTCGCCCAGCGCATTCGCGCGGACCTGCGCGCCCGTCAAGTGCCCTGGGAGTCATTTCATTGATCGTGACCCGCACGGGTCCAAGACCGCCGACGTGACCTCGTGATATCGGGTACCACGCGGGCCGACCTGCGTCGGATGTGGGCGAGGACTTGCTGCACCGGATGTCCGAGTGCGTCTCCGATGGCGGCCGGTTCCTTGTCGCTGAACGAGGCACGCTCGGGGTTCCAGATGGTGATCTCGAATCGAGCAAAGCCACAGGGCCAGTCCTAGTCCAGGGCGTCCAGCGAGGTCGCGGCGCCGCGGCAGGGTGAAGTGGCTTTCGGCGGGCGGGTGTTGGGGAATGAGGCCGGGCGGGCGCGACGGTGGACACAACGGGGGCAGACGGCTGGATTCCTGGTCCACCCAAGTGTCCCTGTCCCCGTATCCTCATCCATGGCCAGTAGCACACCGTCCCCCACCCGGGTTGCGTGCTGGCGCGGGCGATACCCCCTGAACCTGCCCGAGCAGCCGGGTGACCTCCCCCGTTCACGGCCTTCAGGAGGATCACGGTGAAAGTTCGCACCCGAAGCGCAGCGGTCATCGGCGCCATCTGCCTCGTCGCTTCCCTCGCTTTGACGACGGCGTCCGCCGACGAGTCCGCCGGCCCGCGTCAGGCGGCGAGGGTCGTACTCACGGAAGTGGCCACGGCCCAGAATCCGTCCGCGGGCACCGCCGGCCCCGGTGGCACGGTCTGGTTGGCCGAACGTGCGGGCACCGTACGGGTCCTGGACGCCCATGGGCTCGGCGAGCCGGTCCTCGACATATCCGGCGACACCACCACCGACGGTGAACGCGGCCTGCTGGGCATCGCGTTCGACAAGAGGTTCGCGCACTTCTACATCTCGTACACGGACCTGGAAGGCACCGGCACCGTGGACGAGTTCGCCGTGCGGCACGGCAAGATCCGGCCGGAGACCCGCCGCACCGTCCTGACCCAGGCGCAGCCCTACTCGAACCACAACGGCGGCGACATCAAGGTCGGCCCCGACGGCTACCTCTACATCGCGTTCGGTGACGGAGGCTCAGGCGGTGACCCGCACGGCAACGGGCAGAACCTCGGCACGCTGCTCGGCAAGCTCCTGCGGATCGATCCGCGGGGCGGCAAGCCGTACGCGATCCCGCCGGACAACCCGTTCGTCGACGACGCGGACGCGAAGGGCGAGATCTGGGCGTACGGGCTGCGCAACCCATGGCGGTTCTCCTTCGACGCGGGCACCGGCGACCTGCTGATCGGCGATGTCGGCCAGAGCGACTGGGAGGAGATCGACTGGGCCCCCTCGGACAGCAGGGGCGGCGAGAACTACGGCTGGTCCCAGATGGAGGGCAGCCATCCCTTCCGCGGCGGCACCGAGCCCGCGAACCACGTGCCGCCCGTCTACGAGTACGACCGCAGCGGGCTGGGCTGCTCGGTGACCGGCGGATACGTCTATCGGGGCAGGGCGATCCCGCAGCTCAGGGGCCAGTACGTGTTCAGCGACTACTGCGACGGCACCCTGCGCTCCGTGCGGATCGAGAACGGCGAGGTGACCGCAGTGAGCGATCTGGGAGTCAACGGCGGCGAGGTCGTCTCGTTCGCGCAGGGCGGCAACGGCGAGCTGTACGTACTCGATCTGGGCGGCAGCGTCTCCCGCATCGACCCGGCGTGACGTGACGCCCCGGGTACGCAGGTCCGCGACCACCGCTCGGCCGATCGTTCCGCCGGCCCCGGTGACCGGGACCCGGCGCAGCGTGCCGGTGCTGACGGTGCCGCCAGACGGCCGTCGGGCCTGCGCACCTGCGCCGCCCGGCGTTCGAAGAGATGGACGGTGGCGGGGCGAGGGCAGAAGCATCGATTCGGCCGAGAGGGAAGCTCGATCTCACCACGGCTTCAACGCTCCGTTGGTTGTGGCGGCCGGGTCACACGTGACCGTTCTCGCTCTCGGAGCCGTGCGGCGTTCGCGTGTGCTCGATCACGTCGACGTGGTAGATGACGGACTGATCAGGGTGCAGTCGCGGCATGGCGACTCCCACCTGCTGCAGTGCCTGCCCCGACAGCACCGTCCCCGGGAACACCGTGCCGTCCTGGTCGCCCGGCCCCCACCACAGCGGAGGAATCAGGCCCGAGGGCGCCTGTGCCGGGAAGACGGGACGTATCCGGTAGACGCGCGCCGGGTCGAGGCCGCGGAGCCTGAGGCGGGCCGAAGGATCGGGGTAGGCGGTGTCCACAGCGGCGTGGGCGAAGATCGCGCGGGAGCGGTTCTCGCTGACGACACCCTGGGCGAAGACACGGGGGTCCGGGGTGTCGATGCGGACGAGCGTGCCGGCGAGCAGCAGGTGCCGTTCGCTCTTGTAGTACGCGATCCAGCGGCGCAGGGCGTCGAACTCCTCGTCGGTCGCCTGGGTGAGGTCCCACTCGATGCCCAGATGACCGAAGACGGCCGTCGCGGCCCGGAAGGCCAGGTCGTGGCGGCGACCGGTGGAGTGGGAACGTCCGGAGGCGATGTGTGAGCCCACGTATTCGGGCGGGAGCAGTTGTGCGGTCCAGCGCAGTATGGACTGGCGGTCGTGGGGGTCGATGTTGTCGGACGCCCAGACACGGTCGGTCCTTTCGAGGACCTCAAGGTCGACTCGCGCACCGCCGGAAGAGCAGGACTCGATCTCCAGTCCTGGGTGAGCGCGGCGGATGTCGTCGAGAAGTCGGTAGAAGGCGAGCGTCTGGGCGTGGACGGCCGGCCGGCCCTCGTCGTGCTGGGACCCCGCCTCGATGAGGTCGCGGTTGTGGTCCCACTTGATGCAGTCGATGGGGTACTCGTCCAGCAGGGCGAGAATCCGGGACCGGATGTGGGCGTACGCCTCAGGGATCGTGAGGTCGAGAACCTGCTGGTTCCGGGACGCCAGCGGCAAGCCGGCACGCGCGGACATGATCCAGTCAGGGTGCGCGCGGGCGAGATCGCTGTCCGGGTTGATCATCTCCGGTTCGAACCAGAGGCCGAACTGCATGCCGAGGTTGCGGACCGTGTCGACCAGAGGATGCAGGCCCTCGGGCCAGACCTCGGCGGAGACGACCCAGTCGCCAAGGCCCGAGGTGTCGTCCCGGCGCGAGCCGAACCAGCCGTCGTCGAGGACGTAGCGCTCGACACCGAGCGCCGCCGCGCGTTCGGCGAGGTCGACGAGACGGCCGAGATCGTGGTCGAAGTAGACCGCTTCCCAGACGTTGAGGGTCACCGGTCGCTCGGCCGAGACCTTCTCGGCGCGGCTGCGGACATGACGGTGGAATCGCTGGGCCACCGCGTCGAGCCCCACCCCGTAGGAGGCGTACAGCCAGGGGCTCCGGTAGCTCTCGCCCTGGGCGAGTCGTGTTTCGCCGGACCACAGAAGTTCACCGCCGCCGATCAACTGCTCGCCGGTGAAGACCTGTTCGGCAAAGTGGCGATGGTTGCCGCTCCAGGCGGTGTGTACGGCCCAGACCTCGCCGTCCCCGAATCCGAAGCCGGGTGTTCCGGCATGCAGGACGTAGGCGCTGTCCGCCCCGGTGCGGCCCCGGTGATTGTCGCGGACGTGGACGCCGGTGCGCAGTGGGGTGCGTTGCGGGACCCGCTCGTTGTTGTGCCCGCCGGCGAAGTCGAGGAGTTCCGTCGCCTGCGCGGGGATCGGCAGAGCGAGGAACAAGCCGTCCACACCGTACGGATCGGAGGCGAGGTTGGTCACGGAGGCTCGGGTCCGCAGCAATCCGCCCTCGCGCAGTTCCACGGTGAGACTCAGGCCCAGGCGGCCGGAGTCGTCGACCGCTGTGAGATCGAGGACGCCACCGGCGGCCTGGACGAATCCGGACACGGGCTCGTTGTCGAGGGTGAGAGTGCGCGTACGGAACAGGGGTGACCAGCCGCGTCCGGCGAAGGAACCGCGCAGGCCGGGCTGCCCTGTCCAGCCGCTGTGATGCTCTGGCAGGAGGGCCGGGCGCGGCGGCGCGGCAACGGCGTTCGAGGCGATCACCGGGACACTCGCGGTGATCAGTGCGCGTGCCATCTCCCCGTCCAGAACGGGGAGTTCGGCTCCCCAGTGCACGACGGCGGGCAGGCGCCCTTCGGTCAGGTCGAGAAGCACGGTCACGCCGGAGGCGGTCAGGGCGATGACGGCGTCGGGCCGGGAAACGGAGGAAGACATGGATGCCTCATGCTCGGAGTGTTGTCGAGGTGCTGTCGACGGGGGCGGAGCGAGCCGGTGCTCAGACCTACGGCGACGCGTACGCGCGGAGGGCCACGACGTGAGCGGAGGGAACCCCGTTGCGTCGCCGGTTCTTCGACACTCGGCTCAGCACCCTCCACTCTTGGTGGTGCAGGTTGATCAGGTCCTCGTTGACGTCGTCCTCGGCGATGACGTCGACGCGGCTCAGGGCCACCGGCTGCGGCCAGGACAGGGGCCTGTTGTTGATCAGGGCGACGGTGCGGCCGAGCCGGGCGGCGGCTGTCGCCGCGCAGACGCCGGCCAGGCCGCCTCCGACGACGGTGACGTCGGGTAGGGCGGTTTCGTTTCTCATGACGAATCAGCCTTCGGTTGTGGGTGCGGCGTGGTGGCAGCGCGCGCGGTCACCACGCAGCGCCGCTCGGCGGTCCCGCTCGTCCGGCATGCCGGACGGAGGCCGGCCCTCGCCGAGCCGCTCAGCGCGCGCGTACGGGACCGGTGGAAGCACGCGGAACCAGGCGGGAGCCGATCTCCACGCAGGGGCTCGGGCCGCTGCCGGTACGGCCGTTGATCGTGTCCAGGAGCAGTTCGACGGCCCGGGTGGCGAGTTCCTCGGGGTCGATCCGGATGGTGGTGAGGTGGGGCGAGGAGACCGAGGCGAGCAGTGTGTCGTCGATGCCGATGACGCTGACCTCGCCGGGAACCGCGATGCCGAGGCTCGCCAACTGGTGCAGCACGCCGAGCGCGACCAGGTCGTTGTGGGCGAGGACCGCCGTGACCTCGTGCGCGGCGACGAGCGTGGCCGCGTGCACACCGGTCTCGAACCGCGGCTGGTACGGGCCGAGTTCGACCACGGACATGCCGAGCGCATCGAACGACTGGTGGACGGACTTGCCGCGGTTCAGTTCGGGGCGGGCGGCGTTGATGAACGCACAGCGCCGGTGGCCATGGGCGCGCAGGTGCTCGGCAGCTTGGGAGACTCCGGCGGACAGGGAGATGCGCAGCTCGGGAATCCCCGGGACGCGACGGTTCACCGACACCACCGGCATCCGACCGGCGAGTTCGCGAAGCCGGTCCTCGGAGAGCATGGAGGCCCACAGCACCAGGCCGTCGACCCGCTTGGACACGGCGGCGATGGTCTCCAGCTCGTCGGCCTCCCGCTCGTCGGTGTCGGCGACGAGGACGGTGTGGCCGGTACGACGCGCACGCGCCTGCATCGCCTTGAAGATCGGCGGGAAGAAGGGATTGGCGATGTCCGGGACGATCAGGCCGAGCGTCCCGGTGCCGCCACCACGCAGCACGCGGGCCGCCGGGTTCGGTACGTAGCCGAGGGTGGCCGCCGCGTCGAGAACGCGCTGCCGGGTACGGGGCTGTACCTGCTCGGGCGCGGTGAAGGCGCGGGACACCGTGGAGATCGAGACACCGGCGGCGCTCGCCACCTCGCGGATCGTGACTGGCACGCAGGGCTCCTCGCCGCCTCACCGCGGCCGGAGGATCCCTCCGGACCGGCATGTGGTTGATGCGCAGGATCCTTGCGAACGTTTTCAGCAGTGTCAAGACGCCGTGTGTGCTCAACTACCCTGACACAGCCGGGGTATTCATGCACGATGGACATGCATGATGCCGCATACGCAGGGCCGTACAGAGAATCCCGGGAACGTTTTCATTGCGCTCAAGCCCACTGCCGACGAGCCTCGTGTCGGCCGTGATCACGGCCGACACGAGGCTCAGGCTCAGGGAGCGGTGGTCGCGCCCAGAATCAGCTCGCCCGGCACGGGCTGGGGCCCACCGGGGAGGGGCGCGGCCCCTGTCGCCGCCGCCACCAACGCCTCGACGGAGCACCGGCCGATCTCGCCGAGCCGCGGATCGACGGTCGTGAGGTGCTGCCGGCGCGGGTACTTCTCGCCGGGCCAGCCGTGCCCCTCCGCGTTGTCGTATCCGACGAGAGCGATGTCGTCCGGCACGCGAACACCGTGACGGGTGAGGACGGACTCGACGCCGAGAGCGATCGCGTCGTTGCCGCAGAAGATCGCGTCCAGCTCGCCGACGCGCGGCAAGAGGCGGCGTGCGGCCTCCTCGCCCCAGCCGCGGCTCCAGTCTCCACGCAGTGCCCGTCGGACCACCATCTGCGTGTCCCGCTCACGCAGGCGCTCGACAAAGCCCTTGTACCGTTGCTGTGCGGCCATCGAACCGCTGGTGGTGACATGGGCGAAGCGGCTTCGTCCCAGGTCGAGGAGGTGGTCGGCGACCATGCGTCCGGCGCCGACGCCGTCGGTGACGAAGCTGGTGTCCTTCCGGTTCGCCGAGATCGCGTAGGCGAATGCCACCGGCACCCGAAGGCCGCCCGTGGGCACGTCGAGCGGCTGCTCGGGGCCCTTGCCGAGGACGAGCAGCGCCTCGATCTGGCGCGAGCGCATACGCGCCGTGACGCGTTCCAGGGCCGAGGCGTCTCCGCTCGCGTCGTAGTGCAGCATCGCGATGTCGTGTGCGCCGAGGGCGAGTGAGGCGCCACCGAAGGTCGGCAACGCGAACGTCTCGGCGGCATCCTGAGTCAGGACGCCGAAGGTGCGACTGGTGCCGCGAGCGAAGAAGAGCGCCTGCGCGTTGGGCACGAAGTCCAGGTCACTGGCGGCCTTGAGGATCCGTTCCCGGGTCGCGGGTGACACCTTTCCCTGACCGTTGAGGACACGGGAAGCGGTCGAGTAGTGCACCCCCGCACGGGCCGCCACATCGTGCAATGTCACTGATGGGGCCATGGAACCACCGTGATTGTGGATGAGTGGACCACTGCTGCCGGCACAAACATCGGATGAGGTTACCACCGTGCGACGAGGTCTTGACAGTACGGGAGTGCGCGGCGCAGCATCCGTGGGGCAAACGTTTGCCCCTGCTTGAGCCGTTCATCTTCCCGTCAGGTCTCACATTTTGAGGACCAGTCATGAGGAGTTCCGTCCGCTCCACACGTCCGTCTCCGCCAAGAGCCGCGCGCCTCGCGGCCGCCCTCTGCACGGCCCTGACCGCCTCGGTCGTATACGTCATGACGCCGTTCGGCTCCGCCGAAGGCGCTCCGAGAGCCGAAGCGGCGACGCTGACGCTCAGTCAGACGACGACGGGCAACATCTTCGCGCCGTCCGTCCCCCGCACCATCGTGGCCGACACCACCGGCACATCGGTCCGCTGGACCCTCAGCGACATGGACGGTGTCACCGTCAGAACCGGCTCGGCCACCCCGTCGGACGGCGCCGCGACCATCACGATTCCCGCGAACGTTCCGAACGGGTGGTACTCGCTGAAGGCGACCGGCGCTTCCGGTGAGACGGCGTCGACCACACTGGCCACCGTGGCGGCACAGCCCTCGGGCACCGGACGCTTCGGCGTCGCGACGCACTACGCGTTCGGCCGCGACACCTCCACCCAGGCGCTCATCCTGCCCAGCGGGGCCACGACCGTACGGGACGAGGTGTTCTGGAGCAGAGCCGAAACCACGAAGGGCGTCCTGGACTGGACGGCCGCGCACACGTACCTCGATCCCCTCTTCGCCAAGGGCATCCGACCGCTGCTCATCGCCGATTACGGCAACAGTCTCTACGACGGCGGTCAGGGGCCGACCACGGACGCGGGACGTGCCGCGTTCGCGAAGTACGCGGCGGGCATGGCCAAGGAGTTCGGCTCGCACATCGCCGGTATCGAGGTCTGGAACGAGTGGGACGTGGGCACCGGCAACAACTCCACGAGGGATCCCGACCATTACGTCGCCCTGCTGAAGGCCGCGTCGGCCGCGATCAAGGCCGCGGATCCGTCGGTCCCGGTGCTCGGTCCTGCGGTGGCGAACCTCTCGACGTCCTGGCTGGAGACGACGTTCCAGAAGGGCGCCCTGGACTACGTCGACGCCGTCATCGCCCACCCCTACAACTGGCCTGCGTCAGCCGACGGGTTGGGAGCGCAGATCACAGCGGTGCAGTCGCTGGTACGCACGTACCACAACGGCGCCGACAAGCCTTTGTGGATCACCGAGGACGGCTGGCCCACCGGCAGCGACGTGCGTGCCGTGAGCGAGGCCGACCAAGCACGAAACACGGCCAAGGCGGCCGCCATCGCTACCTTCCACGACGTGGCGAAGTACTACGCCTACGACTTCATCGACGATGGTGACGACCCGTCAAACCCGGAGCACAACTTCGGGCTGATGCACAGCGGGACGAACGCGCTCGGCGCCCACACGCCGAAGCCGGCCTACGCCGCCTGGGCGACCGCGACACGCCAACTGGCGGGGGCGAAGCCTCTCGCGCCCGTCACCACGCCCAGCGGGGTCACGGACCTGCGCTTCCAGACCGCGGACGGTGGACGCGTCCAGGCGGTGTGGGCGGACAAGGCCACCACGTTGTCCTTCCCCGGCGCCACCGGGAACGTCGTGGTCACTGACCTGGGCGGTGCCTCTCGGGTGGTGAGTCCGGTCGACGGCAAGATCACCGTGCAGGCCGGAACCTCTCCCGTGTGGATCCGCGGAGCCCTTGGCGCGCCCACCCGGACCGCGGACAAGCTCGTTGTCGAACCGGCCGTCGCCGGCGAAACCGCGACGGCGCACTGGACGGTGCAGAACCCCGACACCGCCAAGGCTCACGAGTTCCGCCTCACGGTGGGCCGCGCATCAGCCGTCGCCCGTGTCGAGCCCGGAGCCAGCCGTGACGTCGACCTCTCCCTCCCGGCGCAGCCGACCCCGGCCGGCGTCGTCTACCGGGCGGCGGTCACGATGGACGGCAGACCGTTCCTGCGCCTGTCGTCCACCGGCACGGTACGGCCCCCCATCAGCGTCGACGGTACTCACGCCGTATCGGACGACGGCAAGCAGTCGCTGCGCCTGAGCGTGGCCAACGCCGCGTCCACGGCCGCCGAGATCAAGAGCGTGACCTGGCAGATCGGCAGCACCACGGGCTCCGGCCTGGAGGGCACCTCCGTGGCGGCGAAGGCAGCCGCCGTACTGACCGCACCACTGCCCGCTCTCACCTCGGACACCACATGGTCGGCCACCGCCACGATGAACGACGGCACGACATACCAAGCGAGCGGCACACTACGCCCGTTGGGCCGGGACGCCATCACCACCGTCCCGCGTACGAGCGTGGACGTCGACGGCACCGTCGACGCCGCCGTGAAGGCACAGCCCGGCATCGACCTTGACGCGGCCGAGTTCGTCCCCACCACGTCCGGCACCGCACGGCCGAGCGGGTTCGGCGGCAGGGCCTGGTACGACGCGGACGCCACCCACCTCTATGTGACGGCCGTCGTCTCCGACCCGGTCCACCACCAGACCAGCTCCGGCGCCGACATCTGGCAGGGCGACTCGCTGCAGGTCACGGTCGCCCGCGGCGGCCCCGGCGAGCAGACCACCTGGAACGAGCTAGGAGCCGCCCTCACCCCGTCCGGCCCCCAGCTCCACCGCTGGCTGGACCCGGCGGAGCCCGCCCGCACCTCGGTCGACGGAGCCGAGGTCGCCGTGTCCCGGGACGAGAACGCCCACACCACCACGTACGAGATCGCCCTGCCGTGGGCCTCGCTCGGCGGGCCCCAGGCATCCGACGGACTGTTCTCGTCGTCCCTCGTGGTCAACGACGCCGACGGCGCCACCCGGCTCGGCTGGGTCACCTGGGGCGGCGGCATCGCCGACGACAAGGACTCAGCCAAGTTCCACGCCCTGCACCCGCAGAGCCCCTGACCCCTCCACCCGCAGCGAACGGGCCGACGGGGCCCGCCGCCCCTGACGGCCACGGGCCCCGTCACCCGGCTCCTCGTCCCTCCCCGCGCCATCACCCCTACTCGACGACAACCACCTACGTATGGAGCACGACATGAACTCGCACCGGACAACGTCCGCCCGCGACCGGCGACTCGACGGCCCGACGGACTTGTCGCATCCGCAGGACGGCGAGGGCCACCCCGTGCAGCGCGGTTCCTTCGTCCGGGCCGTCGGGGTCGTGATGGCCTGCGCGCTCGTGGGTTCCCTGGCCGCTTGTTCCGCCGGCAGCGGCGACGGCAAGGTGAGCATCACGGTGCAGGGACTGCCGCCCAAGAGCGATCCCGCAAGCCGGAAGGCGTTCCTGGCCAGGGTCGCCGCGTTCGAGAAGGCGAACCCCGACATCACGATCAAGCCGACGGACGCGACATGGGACGCCCAGACGTTCGCCGCCAAACTGGCCGGCGGCAGCGCGGAAACCGTGTTCACGGCCCCGCTCACCGAGCCACAGGGACTGATCGCCCGACGCCAGGTCAAGGACCTGACCTCCGACCTCACGTCCTGGCCCCAGTACAGCCAGTACAACCCGAAGCTGCTGGCACCCACCAAGGACGCCGCCACCGGCAAGGTCTACGGCCTGACCGCGCCCGGCGCCGCGTACACGATGGGGCTCGTCTACAACCGCGCCCTGTTCGCCGAGGCCGGTCTTGACCCCGACAAGCCGCCCACGACGTGGGAGGAAGTCCGCCGGGCCGCGAAGGCCATCCATGACAGGACGGGCAAGGTCGGGTACGCCGAGACCACCACCACCAACACCGGCGGATGGCACCTCACGTCGTACACCTACTCGCGCGGCGGAACGATGGAGAAGAAGCAGGGCGACACGTACGTCCCGGCCTTCACCGGGAAGCCGACCAGGGACGCCCTCCAACTCCTGCACGACATGCGCTTCGTGGACAACTCGATGGGCAGCAACCAGCTGCAGAGCCAGATGGACGTCCAGCGCCGGTTCGCCGCCGGCGAGGTCGGCATGTACATCGACGGGCCGAACGCGGTCGGGCCGATCGTGCAGCAGTACGGCGGCAAGCTGAAGGACTTCGGAGCCGGAGCCATGCCGCAGGACGGCGGCAACGCCACCCAACTCGGCGGCTCGGTCGTCATGGTGACCGCCAAGGCCACCGCGGCTCAGACCACGGCAGCCGTCAAGTGGATCCTCGCCGAGTACGTGAAGGCCCAGTACGACCCCAAGGAGGCGGCGAAGCGCGACAAGCTGACCTCCGCCGACCCGAAGATCCTCATCGGGGTGCCGCACGTCGCAGCCTTCTCCGAAAAGGTGCAGCAGCAGGTCGTCGCGGCCCGAAAGCCCTACATCAACGTGCCGTTGGGCAACTTCCAGCCCTACGTCGACGGCAACTCCAAGCTCAAGCTGCTGACCGAGCCGCCGGTGGCGGCGCAGAAGGTGTACGCGGCTCTCGACCCGGTCGTCCAGGCCGTTCTCACCAAGAAGGACGCCGATCCGGCAGCGCTCCTTGACAAGGCCGCCCAGCAGGTGTCCTCGGACCTGGAGCGCGGGCAGTGAGTTCGCTCGACGTGCGCACCGGCCCGCCCGGCGGGTCGGTCCGCAAGACGGAGACCGCCACGTGTCACGCGCCGCCCCGCAAGGCACGCCGCCGGCTGCACAACGACCTGGTGGCCCTGGCGTTCCTGCTGCCCGCGCTCGTCTGCTTCGGCTACTTCGCCTGGTGGCCGCTGGTCCGCGGACTCGAACTGTCCTTCCAGCAGACCAACCTGGTCGATCCGGCGCAGTGGGTCGGACTGCGCAACTTCCAGCGCGTCCTCGACGACCCGCTGCTCGCGACGGCCGTGCAGAACACCCTGCTGTTCGCCGGGCTCGCCCTGGTCATCGGCTTCCCACTGCCGTTGCTGCTGGCCGTGCAGATGTCGACGGTGCGCCGTCTCGCCGGCCTCTACCGGTACCTCGTGTACCTGCCGGTCATCCTGCCGCCGGTGGTGGGCGTGCTGCTGTGGCAGATGTTCTACGAACCGGACCACGGACTGTTCAACAAGGTGCTGGGCCTTGTGGGCCTCGGCCCCTACCCGTGGCTGCAGTCGACGCACTCGGCCATGCTCAGCCTCGTCCTCGAATCGACCTGGGCCGGCATGGGATCGGCGACCCTCATCTACCTGGCCGCACTCACCCGCGTGCCGTCGGAGCTGTACGAAGCCGCCGAGACCGACGGCGCGCACATCTGGCGCCGGATCTGGCACATCGCGCTCCCGCACCTGCGCGGCACCGTGCTCCTCCTGCTGCTGATGCAACTCATCGGCACGCTCCAGGTGTTCGCCGAGCCGTACCTGATGACGGACGGCGGCCCCGAGAACGCCACCGTGACCGTGCTCCTCCTGATCTACCGCTATGCCTTCATCGACGGCGACTACGGCGCGGCCAGCGCCATGTCGCTGATGCTGGCGGCAGCGCTCTGCGTGCTGTCCGCCGTGTACCTGTGGTCCACCCGCCGCTGGAGCACTCCATGAGCCTGATCACCGAAGACGGCACGCGGCACACGTCCGAGCGGCCCGTCAGGAGCACCGAGCCGCTGAGCCGGCTGGTCTCGCCGCACGACCGGCGGCGGCCCGTGGTGGGGATCGGGCTGCGGACCACCGAGATCGTCGTCCTGTTCCTCCTGATCGCCTTCTGCGCCGGGCCGATCCTGTGGATGCTGAAGGCGGCGGTCTCCCCGTCGAGCGACATCGTGGCACATCCGCTGTCGCTGTGGCCCTCCGAGACCCGCTTCGGCAACCTGAGCGAGGCACTCAGTGGTCTGGAGATCGGCCGCTACCTGCTCAACAGCGTGTATCTCGCGGCAGGTTGCCTGGTCGTCCAGTTGACCGTGTCGACCAGCGCGGGCTTCGCGCTGTCGGTGCTCAAACCCCGCTACGGCAAGGTCATGTACGCCATGATCCTGG
The DNA here is from genome assembly GCF_057537855.1 of Streptomyces diversicolor. Classification (NCBI taxonomy): domain Bacteria; kingdom Bacillati; phylum Actinomycetota; class Actinomycetes; order Kitasatosporales; family Streptomycetaceae; genus Streptomyces; species Streptomyces diversicolor. The sequence continues at coordinate 32,441 of NZ_BAAJXA010000036.1, read as the reverse complement.
CCACCCTGCTGGTGCCGGCGACGGTCAGTCTCGTCCCGCTCTACCTCACGGCGCAGCACCTGCCCGGACTCGGCGTGAACCTGATCAACTCGTTCTGGGCGATCTGGCTGCCCGCCGGTGCCAACGCGTTCAACGTGCTGCTCGTCAAGCGCTTCTTCGACGGCATCCCGACCGAACTGTACGAAGCGGCACGGGTGGACGGCGCGGGACCGCTCACCCTGCTGTGGCGCATCGTGCTGCCGATGTCCCGACCCGTCCTGGCCGTCGTGTCGCTGTTCACACTCATCGCGTCGTGGAAGGAGTTCATCTGGCCGCTGATCGCCCTCACCGACCCGCAGAAGCAACCCATCGCCGTGGCATTGCCCACCATCGCCAAGACATCCGACCAGGGCCTGCTCATCGCCGGGCTCCTCCTGGCGAGCGTGCCGCCCCTGCTGCTGTTCGTCGTCTTCCAGCGGCAAGTGGTCAACGGAGTCGGCGGAGACACCGGTTCCAAGGGCTGAGCCCCGAACCGCAACCGAAGAGCCCGCGACGGACACCCCTGCGCGGGACCCGCACCTCACAGAACCTAGGACGCACATGACCGGGCACGATCCGAACCGCCTGCTGGACGCCACCGGCGCACTCCCGCAGGCGAGCCCACCGTGGACACACCGCGACCGCCTGCACATCACCCGAGTACGGGCGATCGTCACGGCCCCCGAGGGCCTACCCCTGGTGGTCGTGCGGGTGGACACCTCCGACGACGGCCTGTACGGGCTCGGCTGCGCCACCTTCACACAGCGCTACGAGGCCGTGGTCGCCGCGGTGGAGGGACATGTCGCACCCCTGGTGATCGGCCGTCACCCCGCCGACATCGAGGACATCACCAGGCTGGTGCACTACTCGTCGTACTGGCGCAACGGGCCGGTGCTGAACAACGCGCTCTCCGGTGTCGACCAGGCGCTGTGGGACATCGCCGGCAAGCGCGCCGGCCTGCCGGTGCACGAACTGCTCGGCGGGCGTGCCCGCGCGGCGATCGAGGTCTACACACACGCCGCGGCTCCCACGATCGAGGCCACCCTGGACCAGGCCGAGGAGTACATCGCACGCGGCTACCGCAACGTCCGCCTGCAGACGGGCCAGCCGGGCGTGGGCGCCTACGGAGCACCGGGCACGCCGGGCAGCTACCCCCGCTCGCCGTACCCCGACGGATGGGACGCCGAACGCTATGTGCGCAGCACACCCGCGCTGTTCGCCGCGGCCCGCGAGCGGCTGGGGCAGGACATCAACCTGATGCACGACGTGCACAGCCGCCTCACTCCCAAGCAGGCGGTGGTGCTGGCCAGGGCCCTTGAGCCGTACGGGCTCTCGTTCCTGGAGGACGTCATCGCGCCCGAGCACTACGACCGGCTCCCGGAGGTCCGCGCCGCCTCGCCGGTGCCGATCGCGGTGGGGGAGCAGATCGGATCGGTGGCCGACGCCGCCCGGCTGGTGAAGGACGGCGGCGTGGACCTGCTCCGGCTGCACACCTCCTCGATCGGTGGCCTGACCCCCACCCGCAAGGTCGTGGCGCTGGCCGAACTGTGCGGCGTACGGACCGCGTTCCACTCGCCCGGCGACATCTCCCCGGTCGGCGTCGCCGCGAACCTGGCCGTCGACATCTCCACCCCCGCCTTCGGGTTCCAGGAATCGCACGAGTACAACGACGCGACACACGAGGTCTTCGCGGGCACCCCGGTCGTGCACGACGGCTGTCTGAGCCCGTCCGAGGAGCCCGGCTGGGGTGTGGACCTGGACGAGAAGGCGGCGGCCCAGTACCCGCCGACCAAGTTCCTGCACGAGAAGTGGGCGGCGCGAGTCCGTCGTCCCGACGGCGGACTTGAGGCCCCGTGATGCGTGACGTCGCCGACAGCGAGGCACATCGGCCGCGACGGGTCCTGGTGACCGGCGCCGCCGGGATGGTCGGACGTGCCGTCACCGATCTGCTGCGTGCACGGGGAGTCGAGGCCACCGCGCTCGTGCTCGACGACCCCGGGGACCTGCCGGTGGACCGGGTGGTCACCGGAGACGCCGGAGATCCCGCCACCGTCCGCGCGGCCCTGGAGGGCGTGGAGGCCGTCATCCATCTCGCGGCCCGGCCCTCGCCGCACCACGGCACGCCGCTGGAGGTGTACCTCGGCAACACCCGGGCGACCTTCGTCGTGCTGGAGGAGGCCGGGAAGGCGGGGGTCAACAGGGCGATGATCGCCAGCAGTTACTCGATCCTCGGCATCCCCTGGGCTCCGACGAGGCTGCATCCCGCGTACTACCCGATCGACGAACGGACACCGGTACAGATCACCGACGCGTACGCGCTCTCGAAGCAGGCCGACGAGGGCACCGCGGAGATGATGGCCCGGCGGCACGGCATGGGCATCGTCGCCATCCGCTACCCCTTCGTCTCCGACGAGGCCCGACTGGCACAGCGGCTGAACGCGACCCTGAACGACCCGGGTGTGGCGGCCGCGGACTCCTGGGCCTACCTCGACGTGCACGACGCGGCCGAGGCCGCGTGGCATGCCGTCACCGAGCCGCTGACCGGCTTCCACGCCGTGTTCACCGCGGCCCCGGACATCCTCGCGCCCTACCCCACACAGGAACTGATCGCCGCCTACCACCCTGACACGCCGCTGCGTCGGCCGATCCCCGGACGTCGTACGCCGATCGACACCACGGCGGCGACCCGGCTCCTCGGCTTCACCCCACGGGCGATGACCGATCTCGACGAACGCCCCCTCGGGGCGGCCGCGGGCTGACGACGCCTGTTCCCCTCTCCCCGTAAAGATCAAGAGATCTGGAGACACCCGTTCCATGACCTCCCCCTTGAGGGTTCAGCTCTACTCGTTGCGTGACCCCCTCGCCGAGGGCCGCGGCGGCACCCTGGCCCGGCTCGCCGGGATCGGTCACCGAGGGGTGGAGGCCACCGGCCTCCACGACGATCCGGTCGGCCCGCGGAAGACCGGCTTCGCCGAGACCATGAAGGAGAACGCCTGTGTTTGTCGACATGCCTTTGCCGGAACTCCTGGCCTACCGGCCCGATCCCAGTGAGCCCGAGGACTTCGACGCGTTCTGGCAGCGCACGCTGGACGCGGCCCGCGCCGCCACCGCGCCGACGAGGTTCGAGCCGTACGACAGCGGCCTGCGGACGGTGGAGGTGTTCGACATGACCTTCAGCGGATTCGCCGGACAGCCGGTGCGCGGCTGGCTGTTGCTGCCCCGGAACACCGAGGGGCGGCTGCCGTGCGTCGTGCAGTACATCGGCTACAACGGTGGACGGGGTCTGCCGCACGAGTATCTGACCTGGTCGGCCGCCGGGTACGCGCATCTGGTGATGGACAACCGCGGGCAGGGCAGCGGGGGTTTCGCCCATGCGGTGACACCCGACCCGGATCCCTCGGGCGAACCGTCCACCCCTGGCTTTCTGACGCGCGGCGTCACCTCACCCAAGACGTACTACTACCGGCGGCTGTTCACCGACGCCGTGCGTGCGGTGGACGCGGCGCGGGAGCATCCGCGTGTCGACCCCGAGCGGATCGCGCTGCACGGCGGCAGTCAGGGCGGCGGTATCGCGATCGCGGCCGCCGGGCTCAGCGAGGGCATCGCGGCGGTGACCGCCGATGTGCCCTTCCTGTGCCACTTCCGGCGCGGAGTGGAGATCACCGACGGGAGCCCGTACAAGGAGATCGCCACCTACTGCCGTTCGCACCGGCTCAGTGAGGAGCAGGTGTTCAGCACGCTCGACTACTTCGACGGGGTCAATCTCGCGGCTCGTGCCACCGCGCCTGTGCTGTTCTCGGTGGCGCTCATGGACCCCGTCTGCCCTCCCTCCACGGTCTTCGCGGCGTATCACCGCTGGTCCGGAAAGGACAAGGAGATCAAGGTGTGGAAGTTCAACGGCCACGAGGGCGGAGGCGCCCATCAGACGGCTGAACAGATCAGCTTCCTGGCCACGACCCTGCTCTGACGGACGCGGTCGTCACCACCGGCTCCGCCCCGGGCGCGGAGCCGGCCCCCTTCCCTTTGTGCCGTCCCGCGAGAAGGCCGCCGCTGCCGGACGTGACGCGGCGCGCCGCGGGCCCCATCGAGAGGTTTCCCCATGACCGTGCAGGAGACGGACGTCCTCGTGGTGGGCGGTGGTCTCGGCGGTGTCGCCGCGGCGCTCGCCGTGGCGAGGCTCGGGCGTCGGGTCGTGCTGACGGAGGAGTCGCCATGGCTCGGCGGCCAGATCACATCACAGGCCGTGCCCCCCGACGAACATCCGTGGATCGAGCAGCAGGGTGCCACGCGCAGCTACCGACGCCTGCGGGAGAACATCCGCGCCTTCTACCGCCGCGCCTACGACCTCGACGAGGACGCCCGCACGGCCCCGCTGCTGAACCCGGGCGGGGGAGCGGTGAGCGCGATCTGCCACGAGCCCCGGGTGGGCGTCGCGGCCATCGAGGAACTGCTGGCGCCGTACCGGTCCGACGCCCAGGTGACCGTACGGGAACAGCACGCACCGGTGTCCGCGCAGACCGACGGGGACCGGGTGAGCGCCGTGACCCTGCGCTCCCGGGTGACCGGTGCCGAACTGACCGTGAGCGCCCCCTACGTCCTGGACGCGACGGAGCTGGGCGATCTCCTGGAACTCGCCGGCGTCGAACACGTCACCGGAGCGGAGAGCCGCGAGGAAACCGGAGAACCGCACGCACCGGACGGGCCGGCCAACCCGCTGGACCAGCAGTCCTTCACCTGGTGCTTCGCCATGGACTACCACCCGGACGAGGACCACACGATCGACCGACCGGCCGACTACGCCTTCTGGCGCGACTACCGACCGAACTGCTGGCCGGGCCCGTTGCTTTCCTGGCAGGACGTGCACCCGCGCACGCTCGCCCCACGCCATCAGGCGCTGTTCGAGCACGTGGACTCACCACGCGGCCATGCGGCACCCGACCGTTGGAACTACCGCCGCATCTTCAGCGCGGCCCACCACACACCCGGCCGCTACAAGAGCGACATCACCCTGGTCAACTGGCCCCAGGTCGACTACATGGCCGGGCCGTTGACCGGCGTCGACGAGGAGACCCGGCAGCGCCACCTGGCGGCTTCCCGGCAGCACAGCCTCTCCTTCCTGTACTGGATGCAGACCGAGGCACCACGGCTCGACGGCGGCACCGGCTACCGAGGTCTGCGGCCGCGCGATGACGTACTGGGCACGACCGACGGTCTCGCCCTGCGCCCCTACATCCGTGAATCACGCCGAATCCGGGCCGAGTTCACGGTCCTGGAACAGCACGTCGGCGTCGAGGCGCGCAAGAAGGCGGGGCTGCCCGCCGGTTCCGAGATCTTCGCCGATTCCGTCGGCGTCGGCTCGTACCGCATCGACCTGCATCCCAGCACCGGCGGTCCCGACGGGCCGGGCTCGTACATCGACATCGCCGACTACCCGTTCCAGATCCCGCTGGGTGCGCTGATACCCCAGCGCGTCGAGAACCTGCTGCCGGCCAACAAGAACATCGGGACGACACACATCACCAACGGCTGCTACCGGCTCCACCCCGTGGAGTGGACCATCGGCGAGGCCGCCGGGGCCCTGGCCGCGCACTGCCTCAACACCCGCACCACGCCCCGCGCGGTCCGCAATGATCCGGCGCGACGCGAAGCGTTCCAGCAGGTGCTCACCAGCACGCTGGGATTCCAACTCGGCTGGCCCGAACACATCAGGACCGCCGAACAGTGAACGCCGCGTGAGCTCGTGCGCACCGACGCCACCGGCGACCTCGTCGAACGCCGGCTGACACCTCGCCCACCACCTCGCCGGCGAACCGACCGCACCCCCTCCGTTCCTCCTTCACCTGAGACGTCATGGGAGAACCCGCAAGCCATGAGCGAGCCCCAATCCCCGATCGGAACAACCAGGTTCGGCGTCAACTACGTTCCGTCGCACGGCTGGTGGTACAGCTGGCTGGACTGGGAACCGTCCGCCGTCGCCGCCGACCTGCGCGCCATGGCCGGCCTGGGCATGGACCACATCCGCATCCACTGCCTGTGGCCGGTCTTCCAGCCCAACCCCGGACACATCAGTGCCACCGCGCTCACCCGCCTTCGCTCACTGCTGGAACTCGCGGACGAGTGCGGCCTCGACGTCAGTGTCACCGTCCTGAACGGGTGGCTCAGCGGCTTCTACTTCCGACCCGCCTGGCAGCACGAAGGCGTCAACCTGTTCACCGATCCCGAGGCCGTCACCGCGCAGCTCGATCTGCTGACCGCCATGGCCGAGCGGATCGCGGAGCACCCCCGGTTCCTCGGGTTCGACATCGCCAACGAACCCAATGTGCTGGCTCATTACCCCGGCAACGGCATCACCGCGGCCGAGGGAGACGCGTGGACCCGACGTCTGCTGGACCACTGCGAGGCCATCGCGCCGGGGCGGATGCACGTCGCGGGATTCGACCACGCGCCCTGGCTCACGGACTCCTCCCCGTTCAGCCGTGAGGTTCTGGCCCGGACCGGCAGCGTCACACCTGTGCACGCCTGGATCGAATTCACCGGAGCTCTCAAGCGTTACGGGTATCCGTCCACCGCCACACACCATCTCGGCGAATACCTCATCGAACTGGCCAAGGCGTTCCAGTGCGATCCCCACCGCCCTGTGTGGCTGCAGGAGTTCGGAGTGGCACCCCAGTGGATCCCCGAAGCCGCCGTCGTGGACTTCACCGAGTCGTTCACCGCCTCCGCCCTCAGCTGCGACCAGCTGTGGGGGGTCACCTGGTGGTGCTCCCATGACGTCGACCGGGGGCTCACCGGGTTCGCCGACCTGGAGTACGACCTTGGCCTGCTCACCGTCGACAACCAGGTCAAGCCCGCCGGGCGACGCCTGGCCACGCTCATCGCCCGCCATCGCGAGCAGCCGCCCACACCCGCCGCCCGCAGCACCGCGCTTGTGCTCGACGACACCCGAGCCCCCGACTGGGCTTTCGCCGAGCGTTTCTTCTCGCTCGTGGACGACGGCATACGTCCCGCGATTGTCCGCTCCAGCCATCAGGACGACCCCGCTCATCTCGCCGAGCGCGGCATCACCGAGATCCACGACTCCGGTGCGGTTTCGTGATCTGTCCAGTCGAACATCGCCCGCCGGCAAGCCGGGTCCATGCCATGGCCTGCGGCCCGGGACTACTGGTCGCAGCGATCAGCCGTTGTTGTCGATCCACGCCGACCACCTGGTGCAGCCTCCGTCCTGGCACAGCCTGAAGCGGACCTGACTGCCCCGTCCCCCCAGCTTGTTGAGGCTGGAGGATTCGTAATAGTCCTTGTTGCAGACACCCCAATTGTCGTAGGGCCATGGGTTCACGCATTCTCCGCTACGGTAGCTGTGCCAGACCCCGTTTTTGTCGACGAGCTGGTTCTCCCAGTCGACGGAGGGCCATCCCCCGGCGGATCCGTCATAGATAAACCACTGGTCGCCGTACTTGCGGAAGCATGCCCTGTTGTCGTCGAGATCTGTCGGGCCGCAGATCGTGCCCTGCGGAGCAGCCGGGCCGGCCGAATACCAAGCCGCGTATTCCGACCCCTCGTCATCGGCAGAGGCAGACGTGTTGGCCGTCAGTGTCATCGCGGAAGCTGCCACGAGAACGACTACCGCTTTCCTTGTTCCGAGCATGTGTACCAATCCTCCCGACACGGTGATCTCCCCCCGGTGCAGAAATCTCGCCGGGGCGGAAGTGGGGTGCTGTTCTTGCTTCGAAGATGCACAACAGACCTTGGCAAAACCTGGAAGGAAGCTCGAAACAGCTGACCGCACACCGCGGCTGCCCGTAGCAGGGGCTACGTCGCAGCACTGTGAAGTCCCACCGCCGGGGGCTTTCGCCCAAGGTCATGGAACGCGGCGCCGGTGTCCGCGACCGTGGCCAGGAAGGCGTCGGAGGACAGGCCGCGGCCCAGCAGGACGATCATGCCCTCGTGCAGGGAGCGGGTGGGGACATCGAGGTAGGTGCCGTCGACGGCGACGACCGCTTCCCACGTCCGGCATTCCCAGATCAGACCCCACTTACAGCCGCCGACCCGATGCCCAACTTCATGCCTTGTCTCAAAGGGGAGCGTGAACCACTGCAAGACGCGTGCACGGGGCGCACCTTCCATGGCACCGCAGGGCCTTGGGTTACTTGCTCAGCCAGAGATCGGGGCCGAACACCTCGTAGCGGATGGCGGCAGGGTGGAGACCTTGGGCGAGCAGCGCGCCGCGAACGGCCTGCATGAACGGCAGCGGGCCGCACAGATAGGCGGTCGTCTCGTCGGGCAAGGCGAGAGTGGTCATGTCCGCGCGGCCTTCACGCACCCGCACGCGGGGTTCCTTGATCTCTTCCGCGTCGGCTTCGTACCACAGGTGCATGGCCGAGTTGGGAAGCCGTTGGGCGAGTTCGGTGTGCTCCTCGCGGTGTGCGTGGTGGCTGGGAGAGCGGTCGGCGTGGACGACGGTGACGGGACGGTGGGGGGAGGAGTCGGCGAGGTGGTCCAGCATGGACAGCATGGGGGTTATGCCGATGCCGGCGGAGGCGAGAAGGAGCGGGCCGTCCCCTTGGGGGAGGACCAGGTCGCCGAAGGGCAGGGAGACATTCAGGATGTCGCCGGGGCGGGCGTGGGTGTGGAGCCGGCTGGAGACGGGGCTTGACCCCGGATCTTGGACACCCGAGAGACTTGGATCTTGAGTCCAGGAGAACGGATGTCCCGTGGTCATGAAGCACTATCCGCCGGAGTTCAAGGCGGACGCGGTCGCGTTGTACGAGTCGCGGCCGGAGGCGACGATCAGGTCGGTCGCCGCTGATCTGGGGGTGAACCCGGAGACGTTGCGGAACTGGGTCCGGGCGGCCGGAGCGAGCCGGCCGCGGGGACGCCGGGCGGAGGCGCCTGCCGAGCCGCCCACGCCGCTGGAGGCGGAGAACGCGGCCCTGCGCAAGAAGGTCCGCGAACTGGAGGAGGAACGCGAGATCCTGCGGAAGGCGGCCAAGTATTTCGCCGGGGAGACGCGCTGGTGAACCGCTTCCAGTTCGTCGCCGACCACCAGCGCCGCTATGGCGTGAAGCGGCTGTGCACCATCCTCGGCATCGCCCGCTCCAGCTTCTATTACTGGCGCCGCACCGCTGCGGACCGGTCCGCCCGGCAGGCGGCCGACGCCGCTCTCGCTGCACGGATACGGGCCGTGCACCGTGAGTCGGACGGCACCTACGGCGTCCCCAGGATCACCGCCGAGCTCCGCGACGACGGCGAGCGGATCAACCACAAGCGGATCACGCGGGTGATGCGGAGCATCGGCCTGGCAGGCGTGCGGCTGCGTCGCAGGCACCGCACCACGGTCGCGGACCCGGCCGCGGCGAAGGCCCCGGATCTGATCGGCCGCGACTTCACCGCGAACGAGCCGAACACGAAGTACGTCGGCGACATCACCTATCTCCCCGTGGACGGCGGGAAGTTCCTCTACCTGGCCACCGTCATCGACCTCGCCTCACGCCACCTCACCGGCTGGGCGATCGCGGATCACATGCGCACTGATCTCGTCATCGACGCCCTGGCCGCCGCCGAACGCACCCGCGGCAGCCTCGCCGGAGCGGTCATGCACACCGATCACGGCGCCCAGTACACCAGCCAGGCGTTCGCCGACGCCTGCCGCCAAGCCGGCGTCCGCCAGTCCATGAGCGCGATCGGCAGCTCGGCGGACAACGCACTCGCCGAGTCCTTCAACGCGACGTTCAAACGCGAGACGCTCCAGGATCGCAAGCAGTGGTCCAGCGAGCGCGAAGCCCGCCTCGAAGCGTTCCGCTGGCTGCACCGATACAACACCCGACGCCGTCACTCCCGCCTCGGATACCGCAGCCCGATCGCTTACGAGGCAGCGTCCGAAACAACATCAACTACGCTGGCACCAGCCGCATAACCCGTGTCCAGGATTCGGGGCCAAGGCCCGACTTCACCCTCGGGGTCTTGGCCGCCGGCACCGCGCTCGTGCTTGACGGTGATGCGCCACGTCTTGTGACCGGGAGCGGCAGACAGGCTGTACTGGCGTATCTGCCGTGCTCCATCGGGGAGTTCGACCTGGACGCTGACGTACTGCCCGGGCAGGAAGGGCTCGGTGGGCAGTCCGTCGGGACGGCGTAGGACGAAGGAGGCGGCGTCCGGGGACTCCTCGGTGCGTTCGGCGATTTCCATCTCGCGCCAGACGTCGCCGTTCTCGACCTGGGCCTGCGCGTACAGCCGTGCCTCCATGGCGATCAGGGCATTGGCCATCAGCCAGTACACCTCGTCCCAGGCGGACGCGACCTGGGGGGTCACGGCGTCACCGAGGACCTTGGCGACGGCGCCCAGCAGATGGCGTCCGACGAGGGTGTACTGATCGGAGGTGATGCCCAGCGAGGCGTGCTTGTGGGCGATGCGGCTGAGGATGGCGTCGGGACGTTCACCGGGACGTTCCACCAGTTCGGTGGCGAAGGCCGCGACGGCGCCTGCGAGTGCTTCACGCTGGGCGCCGTTGGCCTGGTTCCCCCGGTTGAAGAGGTTCCGCAGCAGTTCCGGACGCTCTTCGAACATGTTCCGGTAGAACAGCTCGGTGATGGCGCCGAGGGAGGCTCCCACGGCCGGAAGAGTGGCGCGAACGACCGGGACGGCTTGTGCCGAGAGCATGACAGCTCCTATCTGGCATCTCAGATGCATATTTAAGGCGTTGCTCACGCGCCTGCGAGTGGACGCGGCGCGATTCAGCTGCGCGAGGTGCCACGGAGGGAGGGGGAAGCGGGCCGGTGGGGGAGCGGGCCAGGTCGGCGACCGTGAACTGCTGCGGGCGGATGACCGCCTTCGGTGTGTGTGCGTACGGCACCCGCCGGGCACCGGCGATCTGCTGGAAGCGACGCCTGTTCGTGGACGACCGTCAGGCGCACGACCGCTCGCGGTGCTGAATCCGTGTACTTGGTGAGTCGCACAGTGGCATCGTAGTTAATTGGCATTGCAGACTCCAATTAACAAGGTGTGACATGTGTCTCCTGGGCTGACTGACGGTCTTGGTGCGCCTTGGTGCTTGAACACCCTCGCGAGCGCCGCGGCGGGGCTGCCCGCGCCGCGGGGGCGTGTCGGCTGGGGCTCAGCGTCGCGTTCTCAGTCCCCCGATGAGCAGGTCCAGTCCGAATTCGAAGAGCCGGGTGAAATCGGTGCTGGTGAGCGTGGGCAGGCCGGCTTTGAGGTGTGGGTAGGTCCCGGCTGCCACCGCGTCGGCGAGGAGGCCCGGGTCCGCCGGGCCTCCGTCTCCCGGCAGGAGGGCGGCCTGTTCCTCCAATGTGTGGCCCACGGTGAAGTTGGCCATGACATGGAGCGCCCGCGCCGCGTCGTCGTCGGGGAAGCCTGCCGCGCGCATCACGCCTACGACCGTGTCGGCGAAGTTCAGGGTGTTCGCTCCTGTCGCGTGGGTGCCGGCGAACACCCGTGCACCGTCGCGGCGGGCGAGCAGGGCCGCGCGCATCGCACGGGCGAGGGCGGCCAGTTGTTCGCTCCAGTCGCCTCCGCGTGCCTCGGCGGCGGTATCCGCGACGCCCTCCATCATGCGCTCCGCCATCGCCGTCAGCAGGTCCTGCTTGGTCGCGAAATAGCGGTACAGCGCGCCGGCCTGCACGTTCATCGCGTCTGCGAGCCGTCTCATGGTCAATGCGTCGAGCCCTGACCGGTCCAGGAGGTCAAGGGCTGTCTGCACGGTGCGTGCACGGTCGAGTCGCGGGGGGCGGCCTCGGGTCGGGCTTGACGGGGAACTCATGCGCCCCACTATAGTGAACATCGTTCGCGTGAACGCTGTTCACGAAATGCGGGAGGGTAACTCTGATGAACGTCGATGTGATCGTCGTAGGCGCGGGACCGACCGGGCTGATGCTCGCGTGCGAGCTGGCGCTGGCCGGTGTGCGCACCCGGGTCCTGGAGCGGCGCATGGAGCCGCAGCGGAACTCGCGGGCACTCACCCTGCATCCGCGCAGCCTGGAGCTGATGGACCAGCGCGGCCTGGTCGACCGGTTCCTGCCGCTCGGCCGGACCGTGCCCGGCTGGCACTTCGCCCAGCTCCCCACCCATCTGGACTTTTCCGCGCTGGACTCGCGGCACGGCTACACGCTCTTCATCGCCCAGGCACGCACCGAGGCACTGCTTGCTCAGCGGGCCCGCGAGCTGGGTGTGGAGATCCTGCGCGGTCATGAGGTCGTCGCTGTGAGCCAGGACGGCGACGGCGTCGAGGTGCAGGTGCGGGGTCCCGGGGGTGTCGACAGCGTCCGTGCCCGGTACGCGGTCGGGTGCGACGGCGGACGCAGCCGGGTGCGGGAGGCTGCCGGGATCGGCTTCCCGGGCACGGACGAGACGCTCACCGGTGTGCTCGGCGACTTCGCCGTGATCGACACCGACCCGGCGGTCCTCGGCGCGGCCCGGGCCTCTGGCGTCCTGGTCGCGCCGCTGGAGGACGGTCTGACCCGGCTGGTCCTCGTGGATCCGGAGCGGATGCGGGTACCGGCCCGTGAGCCCGTGACCCTGGAGGAGTTCCGTGAGTCCCTGATCCGGATCTGCGGCCTTGACTGCGGTGTCGCCGAGCCCCGTTGGCTCTCACGCTTTGGCAACGCCACCCGCCTCGCGGAGAGCTACCGTGCGGGCCGCATCCTGCTGGCCGGCGACGCCGCTCACCTTCACTTCCCCGCGGCGGGCCAGGGACTCAACACCGGCCTGCAAGACGCCATGAACCTCGGCTGGAAACTGGCCGCCACTGTCAACGGCTGGGCCCCGCCCGGGCTGCTGGACAGCTACGACGAGGAGCGCAACCCGGTCGGCCGGGCGGTCACCGAGAACACCGAGGTGCAGACGCTGCTCGCGGAGCTGACGCTTGTCCCGCAGTACCGGCGGCCCGCCGCGGCCCTGCGTGAACTCTTCGACGAACTCCTGCGCGTGGAAGAGGTCAACCGCAAGCTCGCCGCCAAGGTCTCCGCGCTCGGCACCGCCTACCCGCCGGCCAGTCCCGGGGCCGACCCGCTGGTGGGAGCGCGGATGCCCGATCTGGGGCTCACCACCGCGGCATCGGAGCCGGTGCGGGTCTACGAACTGCTGCACCAGGGCCGGTTCGTCCACCTTTCTCTCGCGGCCGACCCGGAACTCGGTGCGGCCGCCACGGGCTGGGGATCACGCGTCACCGCCGTCACCGTCACGAAGCGGGACGACCACACGGACCTGGAGGGAGTGACCGATGTCCTCGTACGCCCCGACGGCCACATCGCCTGGGCCACGCGCACCGTCGACATCACCGCACGCCGTGACGAGCGGCGCGCGGCGCTGACGGCCTGGGCCGGAACGCCCTCCTGAGCGCCGCAAGGACCTGGTCATGGCCATTCATGTCCATACGATGCGTTACCTCCGGGGCGAATCGCGCGCTCCGTCTTCGGGGCGGGCCGCGGCGCGGTGTGGTCGGTCGTCAGGCCCAGTCGGTGCAGTAGTGGAGTCGCCGCGTGCCTTCGAAGGTGGCGGCTTCGATGCCGATGCCGCCGACGCCGTCCACGGTGTCCTGCGCCGTGGTGTTGAACGTCCTGGTCGTGCCGTAGCCGTCATAGTTGGGGTGCCACGTCCAGTAGCGAATGGCGTTGAGCGCTTCGTATCTCCGGGTCAGTAGACGGATACGGACGTGGTGACCATCGGAAGCGGTGTCCTTCACCTGAAGAGTGACCGTCCACACCTGCCCCCTGGAACGAGGGTCGTTCAGCCCGTACTGCCCGCTGACCGCCGCATAGCCGGTTGCCCCGGTGGTGCCGCAGTCGAGTATGTACGACGCTGCCGAATGAGCTGTCGTGGGCAGGGCCAAGACGAGGAGGAGAGCGGCCGCTCCCGCGGTCGTCATCGACAGGCTCGCTCTCCAACCGGCTTTCGGGCGACACCATGAACGCATCGTGGAGTCTCCTTTCTCGTGGGGTACCAGGAGCATGCGCATGCCCCGTTGTCTCCGCTCGTGCCGGCTGGCGCCAGCCGTCCGCCCACTGTCGCGGATGTTCCCCATGATGTCTTTGACCGTCGGTGCTCACGTAGTTGACATTCCGTACCCGAAGCAATGTGCTCGCTCGGGAAGCCGCAACGGGGGGACAGGCGCTCACACCTTGACCAGCCGTTCATAGGCATCTGGCCGGACTTCGGTGTCCGGCCAGTGGGGGAGTCGGACATCATGCGGCCGCGCGGCGTGATGTTTGCGCCGCGGATTGCCTCGGCGATTGGCTCCGCCAGGTCGGCGAAGTGACGGGCGTCGGCTTGCAGACCGAGGAGAGCGGCGGTTCGAGCGGTCAGCTGCGCCAACGGTAGAAGTACGCGGTGGCCACGATGCCTGCGTCGGTCTTGGCGTCGCCGGGCCGCTCGGGCGGCGCGTCGGGGTCGGGCCAGTCGCCGAACTGCAGCCCTTCCTCCCACAGCAGAGCACTGCCCGCCCGGTCCTGCACCACATCCACCCAGGCCGCCATGGACGCGTAACAGTCCCTGAGCGTCTGGTGGTCCTCGAAACACAAGCGCACGCACACGGCCGAATGCAGGAAGCGCCGAGCACCCCATCCGGTGCCGTACCCCGTCTTCGCGCCGGTACCGGCAGGCGCGCTGTGGCCTGCCGCCCAAGGTTTCCCCAAGGTCGGCCCTACACCATTGCCGATGTGTCCAGAACCAGGCGGTCCACCTCCGGACGGGACAGCGGACGTGTGTATCGCCATCGGTTGGCATCTCGAACGGGGAGCCGCGAGAGAACTGGGGGAGCCATGGATCCGCGATATGAGAAGTTCTGCCTGACCGATCCGGTGTTCTACGAAACTCTGGACATCCGCACGATGGACGGTGACGAGTACCCGATCCACCGTCGGGCACTACCGGAGGGTTGGCGCAGGGCCGCGATCGAGGGCTGGTGGTCCTACGCCCCTCTGGATACGAAGCTGCCGTCGCAGGGCTGGAAGCTCCATGTCTCCGCGAAGCCGGACAACGCGGTCGATGTGGCAACGATCGTGTACGACTACTGCCTGGAGCGCGGTCTGGCTTTCAAAATCACTGTGGGGCCACGGGAGTTTCTCATGAAGAACTCCAAGTACGCCGAACGCGCCGGCAGCGGAAAGCTGGCCACGATCTACCCGGTTGACGAAAACGCACTGCGACGCATCCTGGAGGAACTGGGCGGCAGGCTTGACGGCCGGCAGGGACCGTACATCCTCAGCGACTTGCGCTGGCAGGAAGGGCCCCTGTACGTACGGTACGGAGCCTTCCTGTACCGCCCCTTCGTCGATGGGACCGGAGCAGTGCGCCCGGGAATCGAGGACCCGGGAGGCAACCTCGTTCCCGATCCACGCGGCCCGGTCTTCAGAACCCCCGAGTGGGTCGTGCTCCCCGGCTTTCTCCAGCCCGAGCTGGACCGGCGCAACCGGCTCACCGTCAGTGCCTTCCCCTACAGGATCACGCGAGCAGTGCACTTCTCCAACGGAGGCGGTGTCTATGAGGCCGAGGACCCGGCAACCGGGAAGCAGCTGATCGTCAAGGAGGCCCGGTCACACGCGGGCCTGGACGCGGCTCTCCAGGACGCCGTGACCCGGCTGCGCGCCGAACGGGACATTCTGCGCCGCCTTGCCGGCCTGCCCTGCGTACCGGCGCTGGTCGACTACCTCTCGTTGGGCGAGAACGAGTACTTGGTGGAGGAGTTCATCGAGGGAACGCCCCTGAACGCCTGCTACGCCCAGCGCAATCCCCTCGTGGCGGACGGGCGGTCACCCGACGCTTTCACGGACTACGCCACGTGGTGCCGGCAGGTATGGCAGGCCGTCGAGAAGGCGCTGGAGGGCATCCACGAGCGAGGTGTCGTCTACGGTGACCTCCACCCCTTCAACGTTCTGGTCCAGGAAAGCGTTGCGGGCCCCCGCGTCACCCTCGTCGACTTCGAGGCCGGCTGGCTGGAGAAGGAGCCCAGACGCCTGACACTGGGCCATCCCGGATTCGGCGCGCCACCCGACCGGACAGGATTCGACGCCGATCACTACGCGCTGGCCGCGCTCCGCCTGGCACTGTTCGCCCCCGTCACCACCCTGATACGCCTGGATCCGGGCAAGGCCCGCCAACTGGCCGACCTGATCGCGCGCGCGTTCGGCCTGCCGCCGTCGTACTTCGATGATGACGTGGCCCTTCTCGGTCACAGGCGCTCGACAGCGGGCACTGCCCACGCGCACACCCCGATCGGGATCGACCTGGACGAACCGACCTGGCCGACGACTCGGGACACACTGGCCGCGGCGATCACGGCGAGCGCCACGCCGGGGCGAGGTGATCGCCTGTACCCCGGAGACGTCGAGCAGTTCCGTGGGCATGGAGGGCTGAGCTTCGCCTACGGCGCGGCGGGTGTGCTCTGGGCACTGCGGTGCACCGGTGCCCAAGACCATGCGGAGGGAGCCAGGTGGCTGGTCCGTCAGGCGCGGCGCTCGAAGGACACCCTCACACCCGGTTTCTACGACGGCTCGCACGGCATCGCATACGCACTGTGGGCACTGGGGTGTCGGGACGAAGCCGTGGAACTGCTGGAGCAATGCCTGGATCTGCCGTTCGACCGCCTGGACAGCAGTCTGTATGCCGGGCTCTCGGGTATCGGCCTGAACCTCCTTGCTTTTGCCGAGTATTGCGGCAGCGGTCAGTACCGCGCCCTGGCCGAGCATGTCGTCGGACTCGTACAGAAGCGCATCGCAGTCCGGACGCAACGTCAGCCGGCCTCGGGGCCTCCAGCACCCGCAGGTCTCATGCGAGGCGCTTCTGGTCCCGCGCTGCTTTTCATCCACATGTTCGAGGCCACCGGATCCCATGACTGCCTGGACGCAGCCGCTGCCGCGCTCAGGCTGGACCTGGAGCGCTGCGTAACCGACGTCCATGGGGCCCTGCAGGTCGACGACGGCTGGCGCGTGCTGCCGTATCTCAACACCGGCAGCGTGGGCATCGCGTTCGTCCTGCGCCGCTACCTTGAGCACCGTCAGGACCCGCACTTCGCGGAGAGCCTGCGCGCGATCGAGAAAGCGGCTCGGTCCCGCTTCTACATCTTTTCCGGCCTCTTCGACGGTCGTGCGGGCATGGTCCTGTTCAATGCGACTGCTTTGCCGACCTCCCCGAGTCACACCGTTGAACAGGTGAGGGGCCTCAACTGGCACGCGCTGCAATGGGAAGGGCACACCGCATTCCCCGGAAACCAGATCCTGCGCCTGTCCATGGATCTGGCGTCCGGAAACGCCGGGGTGCTGCTGGCCCTGGCCGCCGCCCATGGCGTCAGGCACCGTAACCGGTTGGTCAGCCTTCCCTTCCTGACGTGAACACACACTGAGCTTCCCGGGCTGGAACACCGCTCTGGGAGAAACCCGCCCCCTGACGCAGGGGGCACGACACAGGAGGAACGGTATGAGCATCTACGACTTGCAGGGTCTCGCCCCTGCCGAGACAGAATCCACCATCATGGCGAGCGATGTGAGCTTGTGGTCGTGCGGCGACAACCGCCCCAGCGAGATCTCTCTCTTCGCCTGCGGCTGACATGACGGCAGCACAGTGACATGAGTCAGGGACGGGGCGCGGATCACAGGACCTGTGGGCCGCGTCCCTTCCTCCGAGCTGTTTCACTCACCGCCACCGAGACGGGGCTCCTCCATGACGCACGACGTCTACGCGTCTCTCCCTCACTTCCTTGCCCGTTATCGCACCCGGAGCATGCTGGCCGTTCTCCTCATCACCGTGAATGCCGCCGCGGGACTCCTGCCTCCGTTCCTTGCACAGCGTCTCATCGACGGAGGTGCCGTGGCTGGGGATCTCACCCGCGTGTATGCGCTGGGGGCGGCTCTGTTCCTCACCGGTGTGGTGGCCGCCGGCATCGCGCTCTGCGAACGCTGGATGGTGGCCCGGCTCGCCGAGGACATCACGGCCCGCATCCGACGCGACCTCTTCAGCCACCTTCAGAACCAGTCCGCGGCCTTCTTCAGCGGTGCACGCGCGGGAGCCATCGTCTCGCGGCTCCACGGTGACGTGGAGGGTATGCACGACCTGGTCGCCCGCACCTTACGCATGGCCGTCTCGTCACTGGTCACCCTCGCGCTCACCGGCCTTGCACTCATGGCCCTGGACTGGCGTGCCGCCTTGGTCGCCGCTGCCCTGATCCCCGCGGTTTATGCCATGACCGCGCGCGCCGGGACCGTACTGCGCGGTATCGCCCGGACTCAACTGGCCGCCACGGCGGATCTCGACTCACTGGCCGCCGAGCGGTTGAGTGCGGGCGGTGCGGAGACAATTCGGCTCCTCGGCGCGGGCACACGCGAAGCAGCGCGGTTCCGTCATGCGGTCACGGCCCTGCGGGACACGACGGTACGCGGTTCCCTGGTCGACGCCCGTATGGGCGCCGCTCTGACACTGCTGACCGTCTCCGCCACAGCCGTGGTGTACGTCGCGGCGGGGGCTTCGATCGCCGGGGGAGAGATGACGGTGGGCACCATCGTGGCCCTGGTGGGCCTGCTCACTGCCCTGTACGGACCCCTCACCGCTCTGCCGGCCTGCCGTCTCGACTTGGTCAAGGGCCTGGTCAGCTTTGACCGCATACGCGAAATCATGTGCTTCGCCCCGGCGATCACCGACCGTCCTGGGGCCCGCCCGGTCACAGGCCGTCAGATCTCCTTCACCGACGTGGCGTTCGCCTATCCTCCGCGGGAGACCACGACCCCTGATTCGCTGCGCCCCGCTTCCGTGAACGAGGGGGATGCCTCTGCGGCCAGTTCCCGCCCCGTGCTCCGGCACGTCACCTTCACCGTTCAGTCGGGGATGACGGTGGGGATCGTCGGGGGCACGGGAGCAGGCAAGTCCACCCTCACCCGGTTACTGACCCGATGCTGGGAACCCTCCGCAGGGCGCATCGAGGTCGGGGGCGACGACATCCGCGACCTTGCGCTGGACAGCTTGCGTGAACATATAGGGGTGGTCACCCAGGACCCCTTCCTCTTCCACGGCTCCCTCCGGGACAACCTGCTCATGGCCCGGCCGGACGCCTCAGACCACCATCTCCTCTCTGCCTGCGCGACAGCTCAGATCCGGCATCTCATCGACCAACTGCCGGATGGACTGGACACCGTGCTGGGTGATCGCGGTGTACGCCTCTCCGGAGGAGAGCGCCAACGCCTTGCCATTGCACGGGTACTGCTCAAGGAACCGGACATCGTCGTCCTGGACGAAGCGACATCGCACCTGGACAACACCACTGAGCACGCACTGCACACGGCCCTCCAGCCCTTTCTCCGCGATCGGACCTGCCTCATCATTGCCCACCGGCTCGCCACCGTCCGGCACGCCGACCTGATCGTCGTCCTCGACGACGGTAGGGTCGCTGAACAAGGCACACACGAACAGCTCGTCCTTCTCGAAGGCCACTACAGCCGACTCCTCGGCCTGGCTCGGGACAGGGGAACAGCCGCATACGCCCCAGCACCGCTTTCCGTACAGACGCGGCGGCCCGGCGGGGCCGGCGAGGGTGACCTGGTGGATGCGGCCGAGCCCGTTCCTGACGGTGCGCCAGGTGGCACGGTGCCGTAGGGACCGAGCTGGTCGGTCACGGTGAGCGTTGCCTGCTCCGCGACGCTCCGTCCGGGCCGACGAGGTGGACGTCCTGCCCGGACAGGGCGACCACCCGTCACTGCACACCGCGGAAGCGCACGTGAGTCCCCACTGCGGCTGCTCTCCGCCGCCACTGGCTGTGTCTGGCCACTCGATGGCCGTGGACGACCGTGATCACCGCGCCAGGCCCCCCACCCCCGGCTGAAGGCCGGTTGTCTGCGTCTCGTCCGATGGCCCGGCCCGGGATGCCGGATCCTGGTGGCGGGTTCAGCCGCCGAAGGTGACGAGAAGGAAGACGAAGTAGAGCAACGGCAGTGCGCCGGTCGCCAGGCCGACCGTGCATCGGACTCGGTGGACACGCTTGGCCAGGCCGAGGGCGCCGAAGGTGACGCCGAGGGCGCCGAACAGCACCGGGAAGGCGATGCCGACGTAGCCGGCGAGTACCGCGGTGATCAGGCCCAGTATCCCGAACGCCAGGGAGGCGCTTCCGTACAGGGAGGCGGGGCTGTCTGTGGCTCCGGTGGTCATGGCGGTCCTCAGCTGTTCGTCGTGATCGGCCCATGCGAAGAGGCATCCGCAGCAGCGGCTTCCCCTTCCTGACCAATGATCGCGTCTCGTTGAGCAGCGACACGGTGGCGCAGGCGGCGTCTTCGATGACGGTGCCATTGGTCCTGCTGGCGACCGGGTCCCCGACGGTGGCGGCTTGCGCTGCCGGAGCACGCAAGACGGATATGCGAACTCCCTCAAGCGGCTTGACAAGACATAGCGGCTTCGGGGGATGGTGCGGCTGCGAAGCGCCGTTATGCGGTCTGTCAATGTGTTCCAGCGCTGGAGTGTCTCAAGACGTCGCTACTGCCTGGACACGTGACGAGGAGTCATGGCCAGACAGCAGCGGGCGGCTGGTCAGGGGCGGGCGGCGATGATTGCTTCGGTTCGTACGACTTCGTCGAAGACGCCGTCGGGGTTGAACTCGGTGAGGGCCTGGCGCAGGTTGCGTTCGAAGGCGTCCTTGTGGTCGCCGAGTTGGGCGGGGCTGGAGTAGCTGTAGGAGAACTGAAGGCCAATCACCTCGTCCAGGGTGCGGGTGACGGTGCGGTCCCAGCGGGCGGTTTCGACGGTGGAGAACGGGGAGCGGGCGAGGACGTCCTGGTGGCGTTCCCTGGGGTGGGAGTAGGTGCCTGATCCGGCTCGTCGCTCGGGGCCGAGGTAGTGAGTGCGGACGTCGGCGACGACCTGGAGCCAGGGGGCGGGCTCGATGTCACCAGGGGCGCCGCCGGAGGCGAGGACGATGGCCCCGTTCGGTTCGACGATCTGGTCGAGGTCGCGAAGGGTCTGGTCGCGGTCCATCCAGTGGAAGGCGGCCCCCATCACGGTCAGCAGCACCGGTTCCAGGCCCATGCCGAGCAGTGTGGTGGAGTCGCCTTGGCGCCAGCCGATGTTGGTGATGTCCTGCTCGGCGGCGAGTTTGCGGCCTTCGTCGAGCATGCCGGGCTCGGGGTCGACGGCGGTGACGTGGCCGACGAGCTTGGCGAGGGGGAGCGCGAGCACGCCGGTGCCGGTGCCCAGGTCCAGAACGCGCTGAGTGCCGTCCAGGGCGAAGCGCGCGGCCAGCATGTCGTAGAAAGCCTGGTCGTAGCCGGGGCGGTAGCGGGCGTAGTAGGGGGCGGTGGAGGCGAACAGCTCGTCGGGCGTGTAAGAGGTCATCTCGTCAGTCTTTCGCGTTCAGTTGGCCGTGTGCGGTGTCATTCCGGAGAACGAGCCGGGTCCGGGTTGAGGTGCTGCCACCAGGTGCGCAGGGGGGCGGCTCCGGCGCCTTCGTGAGTGACGGAGCCGTCCGGATTGCGGTCGGGGCGGCCGAGCAGCTGCTGCTCGATGTCGGTCAGGTCCCCGCGTTCCAGTAGCTGGGGGGCGGGGTCGTCTACGGGGGCGAGCCAGCGGTAGCCGTACTGCATCATCACCGCCAGCCGGGGGTGGCCGGAGGTGTTCAGACCGCCCGCGTGCCAGGTGCGGTTCTCGAAGAGAAACGCGTCGCAGGGGCCGACGTCGGGGGTGATCGCGCCGGGCGGGTCGATGGCTCCGGCCGGGACGGTGACGGGTCCGGTGTCGGTGTGGCTGCCAGGGAGGACCATGGTGACGCCGGCGTCAGGAGTGAGGTCGCTGAGGAAGTAAGCGGCCTTGATCGACATGCGCGGGACAACATCGGTGCCGAGGTCGCGGGTGGCAGAGCTCATGTCACGGTGCCAGCCGTGCCGCTCGGGGACGCGGATGGTGCGCGTGCCGCCGGGCGGGATGGACGGCATGTAGATCAGGTTGCTGGACATCAGGTGCAGGTTCGCGCTCAGCAACGCGACGAGGGTGGGCAGCACCTTCGGGTTGGTGACCAGCGGAAGGAAGCTGTCGTCCATGGCGACGAGGCCGCGAAAGCCGTCCTTGCCGTCGACGCTGCGGTCCCTACCCAGGGTGCGGTCGCCGGCCAGCAGCCGCATCGCCGCCGCGGCGGCCTGCTCGCGCCACTCGGGCGTGATCACGTTGCGTAGTACGACGAACCCTTCGCGGTCGAAGGCGTCCAGGGCCTTCGGGTCGGGCGGGGAGGCCGTATCGAGGGTCGTCATCCGCTGTGCTCCTTGATCATGAGGGCGGCCTGGGCGGAGAGGGCGGCGGCCGAGAGGCCGCAGTGCTCCAGCAGGCCCTCGGGGGTGGTGGGACGGCTGGGCTCCCGGTAGCCGACGACGTGGAACCGGCTGGTCTCGCCACGGGCGGCCAGCAGCGCGCGGACGGGAGCGGGATGGGTGGGAACGGCCATCAGGACAGGGATATCGCTGCCGAACAGGCGGGTGAAGGTCCTTTCATCGAGAGCGTAGGGCCAGTGCGGTGCCGGGCCGAGAACCGCGAGGTCGTTGACATGCAGATAGCGGATCTTGACCTCGGGATGAGACCGGCGCAGCAGTGTGGCGGCGGCGGTCAGCTCGCGGGCCGGGATGTCCCCGGCCGAGGCGAGGACGAGGTGCGGGCGGCCGTGGTGGCTCAGGTGGGGCCAGACGGCGGCGCCGTCGGTGAGCTCGTCGCGAAACGGATCCGGCGGGAAGGCGGGGCCGGCGTGTTTGTCGGTGATCAGGAAGTTGACGCGGTCGCCCTCGGCGAGCATCGCCGCGAGGACGGCGGCGGCCCGCATGGCGTCCGCTGGGGTGTAGACGTGCACGAAGCCGTCCTCGATCTCCAGCATCGAGGAGACCAGGCCGGGGTTTTGGTGGGTGTAGGTGTTGCGCCAGCCCAGCGAGGTGATCAGGTAGTTGACCGACGGCAGCCCGCCCTGCCCGGTGAGGTAGCGCAGGCGCCGGTGCTTGAGATGCTGGACCAACAGGCTGGTGTTGACGGGGGCGAAGGCCTCGTACGTGGCCAGCACCGCGTCCCGGCCGGTCTCGGTGTAGCCCTGCAGCCAGCCATGACAGATCTCCTCATTCAGGATCTCGGTCGCCCAGGGCGGCAGCACATCGTCCGTCGTCACCCCCAGCCGGTTGGAGGCGATCTCGTCCGGGCTGAACAGGCGAAACGCCCCGTTTGCCGCGCGTTCGAGGACGACCGCGGACACGTCCGGCCAGGGCTGGGGCCCCCGGGAGGCGAGCGGGGCCGACGGCCGGGCCGTCCCCGGCTCGGGTGACGGTCCGGGCAGGGCCTGGCGGACCAGGTCGGTCGGGCGGCCCTGGGTGGTGAACAACTCGGCGGGCCGGTAGGAGGCGAGCCAGGCCGCCAGCGCGGCGAACTCCGCATCGTTGTGACGGGGGCTTTTCAGCGGGGTCTTGTGGACGGCCGGGGTGCCCGCTATCTGCCGCCCGGCCACCTGTTCAGGTCCGGTGTGGCCCTTGGGCATGGTCAGCACGAGCACCGGTTGCCGACCGGGCTCGCCGAGCGGCCGCAGCCGGGTGAAGGCGTCGGCCAGCAGCCGACGGAAACCGGGCAGGTCGCCGCCGTCGTGGATCAGCGGTTCGTAGCCGAGACCGGTGAAATATGCGCGTACCTCGTCCACGCTCATGCCGGCCAGCACTGAGGGGCCGCCCATCTTCAGTCCGTTGGCCAGCACCACCGGCAGCACCGCCCCGTGCTCTCCGCTGCCGTGCAGGGCGCGGCGGGCGAGCCAGGCCGCCGCGGTCGCCCCGGTCTCCAGCTCGCCGTCCCCGATCAGCGGGACGACCAGGCGGTGCGGGGCGTCCAGCACCATGCCCTGGGCGATGGCGAGGGCGGGGCCAAGCTGTCCGCCGGTGTGCCGGATGCCCGCCCAGGTCCGCGGCGAGCTCGGTGGTGTGCAGGGAGCGGGCCAGCCCGCCCGACCAGCCCGGATCGACCTGCCAGACATCCACCGCCTCGCCGGTCAGCAGCCGGGTCTGCTCGGACTCGTCGACGGCGTGTTCGCCCGCCGCCAGGGGAACTCCGGTTCCGGCCGCCCGCAGCCGGTGCCAGCCGAAGGAGCCGGGCGGCAGGAGTTCCTCAACAAAGGTCACCTGCAGATCGGCCAGGACAGGCAGCAACTGCATCGCCTCGTCCAGGCGGCAGCGGCCCAGGGCGTCGACCATGAACCGGCCGTCACCCGCCGCTTCCCGTAGCCGCCCGAGCGCCTTCGCGACCGCCCTCGGACCGGCGAGGATCAGCGGTTTGGGCAGCGGCCACTTCTGCCCCCAGAAGCCCGCCGCAGTGATCCAGGCCGCCGCCTCCGGGGCCGACGGGTGGGCCGGGTCGAGGCCGAGTGCCGAGGCGTAGGCGGGGACCTTGGGCCGGACGGTGCCGCCCAGCATGCCGGTCACGCTCACCCCGGTGGCGCGGGAGGCCAGGTCCCAGCAGGCCAGTTCGACCGCGGAGGCGGCCTGCCGGGCGTGTGCGCCGTTGCGGTGCCGCCCGGTCTTCTTGCGGTAGGCCAGGCGGCGGGGTGCGGTGGCATCGTGCCCGATCAGCCCGGAGGACAGGTCGTCGGCGATGATCTGCGCGACCGTCTCGGCGACCGGGGCATGCCAGCCGGAGACTCCGTCGCCGACCAGCTCGATGGCGAACCGGGTGCGGTGCTCGGCCCAGGCCGGGCCCGCCGGCGGCTCACCTGCGGCGGCGGCAACCGGCTCGGGCAGTTCGGACGGCAGCCCGGCGGGCTGTGGGGGCAGCTGCCAGGCGCGGACGGCGCGGACCACACTCTTCGTAGCCAGTCCGGCTTGGGCGGGTGCGCGAACCGTGAGGGAGGTCATCAGATCTTCGCCCCCGCAAGTTCCTCCCCGGCGAAGGTGAAGCACCACGGACTGCGGTAGTTCTGCCACCACTGCGGACGCAAGCCCGTGGGGGCGAAGAGCTCCTCCAGGTGCCGGCGCATGGTCAGGTGCCACTCGATCGTGTCCGAGCCCGGCGTGCGGTAGACGTCCATGAACGCGTTGTGAGCCTGGTAGGTCTGGAACCGGGGGAAGGCGGTAGTGACCGGCACGAACTCCTTCAAGTGCCCGATCGCTTCCTCGATCGGATCCAGGCCGACGATGTAGGTGAAGTCGGTGGTGACGCCCCGCTGCTTCGCCCGGCCCAGAGCGGCGGTCATCTCGGCGGGGGTGAGCTTGGCCTTGGACTCCTTGAGGATCTGCCGCCGCTCGGTGAAGCACTCGGCGGTCAGCGTCAGGTGGAACGGGCCCAGACCGGCGGCGGCATCCATGCCCTCGTCGCTGCTCAGCACCGAGGACAGGAAGTGCAGGGTGCCGGTGCAGCCGTTGTGGCCCATCGCCGCGCGGACCTCGGCGAGATGGTCCAGCGCGAGGTGCTCGTAGAGGAAGCAGCCGGTGCAGACCGTCACCGTCTCCACCGCCGACAGATCCTGCATGCCGGAGTTCGCCGCGAGAGCGCCGAGGTAGCCGGGCAGGTCCAGGGCCTTGATCTTCGGGTCGGAGGCGTCTTCGAGGGTGTTGGGGCAGAACACGCAGCCGGTGCACTGGCTGCGGGCGTTGGAGTTGAGGGTGAGCATCTTCGTGCCGTTGCGCCAGTAGCCCAGCACCGCGTCGTCGTCCTCGATGCCGTCGACCTCGCCGACCTTCTCGCCGTTCAGCCGCAGCTCGTACTCGTCCAGCTCGAACGGGGAGTCCTCACGGCCCAGCGAGAGGATCAGGAACAGCGGGGTGTCGGGGCGGGAGTCCAGCCGCAGCCGGAAGCGCATGCGCGGCTTGGTCAGCGGGGACCGGGCGCCGGAGGCGTTCAGCGCGATCAGCAGCACATCCTCGGGGTTGATATTCCACTCGCGGGCCACCTGGCCAAGGTGGCGGACCGATTCGAGCATCAGCTGTTCCCCTTCGTGTGGTGGTGGGAGGTGCAGGTCGTACGGCGCTGTAGCCGCCGTCTGACGCCAGGTGGATCAGGCCGCAACCGGAGCCAGCGGAAGACGGATGACGATCCGTTTGCCGCCCGTTTCGGCCTCCGGGAGGACCTCGGCTCTGCCGTGGACTTCCCTCACCAGGGCGTCGACCAGGAACAGACCGCGGCCACCGAGGTCGTGGGCAGCGAGGAGCGGCTTCGGCTTGAGCGGGTGGGCATCCGCGACGGCCAGCACCAGCGCGGACTGCTCCTCGACAGTGAGGGAGACAGCGGCGGTGGGCGAAAGCACAGCCGCGTGTTGCACCACGTTCGTCACCAGCTCGCTGACGATCAGACAGGCGGTGCCCACGACCTCCTCGGACATGCCCCAGCCGGCAAGGACCTTGGCGGTCTCGCGGCGGGCCAGCGGAACGTACTCGGCCTCGGAGATCACCTGGAAGTCGTGGCGCATCACAGTGCTGGACATCGCGGGACTCACCCTCTCTCCGAGCGGCAGCCGCCCGGACCGTGACCGAAGGTAAGAGCCCCAGCACGCAGAGGTGTTCACGATGGTGAACCCACGATCCCCGAGCCCCGAATCAAGGTCAGTGGGGGAATGCCTGCTCGGATGCGGGAGGTTGCGTACAGACCAACGTGCTCAACCGCGTACGGCGCCTGCACAGAAGCCACGTGCTGGCGAACGTCCAGCCACGCACGGGACTCAAGTGCTCAGCCCGGGCAGGGAGACGTAGACGTTGCCGGTCAGAGCGGCAGGCCGATGCGGTGGGCCAGACCGCGCAGGTCCCGCGCTGCGTGGGCGGGTAGCTGTCGGTCGGTGAGGAACTCGACGGTGTTCCTCACTGGCGCGTTGGCGTGGATGCGCTGCGGTGCGATCTCCTCGGCGGTCAGCAGGGCAGCGACCGCCTGGGCCTCCCGGCCTCGCAGATGGGCCAGCGACCGGCCCAGGTCGGCGTGGAAGGCGGCCTGCCGTCCCGGAGCCTCCGCCAGCGTCTCGGGATGGACCCCGTCCCCGGCGGTGACGGCCGCTCCGTGCCGACCGAGGTCGGTGTTCAGGCTCACCTTGTGGATGCCGACGTTGGTGGGGCCGAAGTTCAGGTGCCAGGCCCGCGTCTCGCCGGTGCGGCCGGCCAGGTTGGCGGCCTCCGCCAGATGGCCGCGGACATCCTCGGCACGGGTGTTGCCGGGCCGCTGCCGGTCCTGGGTCAGCGAGGTGGCAGAGATCAGGTGGAGTTCACCGAGCAGCGCATGGGCATCGGTGCTCGTCAGGTGCGCTTCGAGGGTGTTGGCGGCGGCGGTGGCCTGTGCCAGGGCTTGGGCGGGACTGCCAGCCGCCATCAGCACATGGGTGTGGAAGAAGCCGGACAGCGCGGAGTAGACCGGGTCGTCCAGCTCCGCGATCGCCTCGGCGGCACGGGTCACCGCGATGAACGCCAAGTCGGTGTAACCGAGGTTCTTCAGCAGCAGGGTGCAGGCCGGATGGTAGGCGTCCGCCAGCAGTTTCAGCAGCTCGCGGCGGGCTGCGCCGTCGGCGGCCTCGGCGGCTGCGTGCAGGTCGGCCAGCAGCGTCGGCAGCCCGGCGGCGAGGGTGCCGTATTCGGCCCCGTGATAGAGCCGGTTGGCCTTCGCCACCCGTTCGGTCAGCACCGCCGCCGGAACCTGCGGTGGGCGGCGGTCCGGCGGGGCGGCCATGGTCAGGCCCATCAGCGTCAGGCGCAGGGCGGGGATCGCCTCGCGGGCCGCGCTGGTGTGCGGGTCCACCGGGGCGAAGGGCTGGCCCGTCAGTTCGGACGGGGCGATCTGCAACGCCTCGGCGAAGGAGGTGATGAGGCTGGAGCGGTCCAGCAGCCGCTGGCCGTTCTCCACCATCGACAGGTAGCCGACCGACACTCCGGCCAGGCCCGCGAGGTTGCGCAGGCTCATCCCGCGCTGGCGGCGGGCCGAGCGCAGACGCTTGCCGATCCTGACCGCCTGATCTTCGTTCATCGCCCCCGCCTCAAGTCCCGTGCCTCAGCCGTAGCGTAGGGCGAGCCTGTCGCCTCCAGGGGTCTTTCCCGCCAGACGGGCGGCATCACCGCAGCCCGGCCCGCTCGGCCAGATCCCGCACCGCCGCGGTGTGAACGGTGGTTCGGTCGGTGAGCGCGGCAACCAGGTCCCGGGCGAAGGGGTCCAGCCGCAGCCGCAGCGGTGCCGCCGCGTCGGCCTCGATGAGCCGAGCAGCGGCCTGGTCGGCACGGTCCTGGCGGGCCTCGGCCGCCGCGGCGACCACCAGCAGACTGGAGCGATGGGCGCCGTCGAGCGCGGCATGATCCGCCGCGCGTACGTGGTCGGCGGACCCGGCCGCGTCGCCCACCTCGGCGGCGACGGCGGCGCGGGCCGCGATCACCAGGGCCGACTCCCGTGCGCCGTCGGCTCGCTCGGCGGCAGTGGCGAGGAGACGTTCGGCCTCCGGGCGGCGTCCGGTCATGGCCTGGGCGACGGCGGCCAGCGCCGGCAGCTCCCAGTCGGCTCCGAGGTCCTCGGCGCGGTCGGCGCGGGCCAGCGCGTACTCGGGCAGGCCGAAGTCGATCAGCAGGCGCACCTCCTCGACCAGTACCGGAAGCGGTTCGCGGGTGCCGGGGCGGGCCCGGTGCAGCAGCATCCACGCCAAGTCCTTGTAACCCAGGCGCCGAAGCAGTCCGGCGGCCAGTACATGCGCGTCCACACGCAGCCGTACCGCCTCTTCCCGGCCGGGCCCCGCAGCGGCGGCCAGCGCGCGGTCGGCCGCCTCGATCAATTCCGGCAGCGCGAGAGCGAGGTGGTGCTCATCGCCCGCGGAGTCGGCCCGTGCGGCGGCCCGGGTCCGCTCCGCCAGCTCCTCCAGTAGCACGCCGGGAGCGCGATCCGGTTGTCGGCGGACCAGGCTGCGCCGCAGGTGGAAGGCGACCGCCCGCACCGCCGCATGCTCCTCCCCACGCGGCGGGTAGGGCTGCCCGGTCAGGTCCGCGACATCCAGCCGCAAGGCGGCGGCCAGCGCTGCCAGCCGGCCGCGGCGGTCCACCCACTCCCGGCCCGTCTCCAGCCCGGCGAGGTAATCGAGCTCCAGACCGGTTCGGGAGGCGAGGCCATCCCGGGTCAAGTCCCGGTAGCGGCGCCAGGCGGCCAGGCGGGCCCCAATCGGGCCGCCGGCGGCCGTCTCGTCCAGCTCGCGCCTCACCAGATTGCTCGCATACTCACTCCCCCGGGCCGTGTGCTCTGTCAGACAAAGGTCCATACACCCCGTTCGGGGGAGGAACGTGTTCCCCGTGGGGGGACGCATATGCCTGGCGCGCGACACATTAGTCACACCGCTGAAGGGTGCGCGAACTGGCAGGTGACGCGCCCGTCAGGGCGAAGGTGGGCTCGGGGCCGGCAGGGCCGCGGCGTCGTCCCCGGACTGCCGCAGCCGTTCGAGGAGGCGGGCACTCTGGGTCTCCAGCTCGGCGTTGCGCAAGGCCACAACCTGGATCTCGTTGGCGTAGGTGGCCACGGTGTCCTTCAGCTCGCGGACCTCAGCGGCATGCTCGCTGCGAAGCTCACGCTCCGCCTTCTTCAGCTGGGATACCGCCGCCCGCAGTTCCTCCGGTTCCGGGCGGCGGGTCTGCGGCGCTTCCAGCACCCCGCCGGCCCCGCGCCGGCCTCGCGTGGCGCCTGGAGGACGCGGTGCACGCCCGTCGGCAGCCCCGCATCCGGGCAGTCGCCCGTCGGCAGGCCGCCACCCGCACCGGCATCGTCATCGAGATGCGCCCCGCTTCGGCTTCACCGCGGCCCCGGGTACCACCGACGACGCCCGCCTTCGGCCACATCACCCTCGCCCTGCCCCCGAGCACGCGGCCCGTCTCGTCCGGGCGCAGGACGTCGGCGCCACCGGCGACCAGCTCCGGCGGGAAGCCGCCGAAGCCCGGTGGAAGAGGGCCGAGAACATCGCCGGTCTGTGACCGATCGAAGCGACTTCCGTCACGGTCCGGCGCACGGGGTCAGACACACACCTTCTACCCGCCGGGGCTGCTGGGCAGCTCAGGCGACCGGTGGAGCGCCGTAGCCGGTGACACCGGTCCTGCTGTGCTTGCTGCTGGCGGCAGGCCTCGTCGTGCGGGAGGCACTACGTCCCCGGACCGCTCGGTCACGTGCGGCCGTGGCGCCCACCGTGGTCTCGGTCGGGCCGTAGGTGTTGAACAGCCAGGTGGCACCGCCGACCGCGGCCTGCCGGCGGCGCACCGGGTCGGGCGGCGCGGTCTCGCCACCGGTGATCACGCACCGCACACAGGCCGGCAGGCGGTCTCACGTCGGTCCAGGGCCGCGGCTGGGCGCGCACGGGGATGCCGGGCACGGTGGCGGTCGCGATGGGCTGCCAGAACGCCGCTGTCCGTGTCGCGATGGGCGTGCAGGCGCCGACCGCGTACCCTGAGGGGTCTGCTGACCGGGCTGTCACTGACGGGGTGACGGCCCCGGCGGGTCCAGTGGCGCGTCCTGGACACGATGACGCTGCTGATCCTTGGCGCGGCCGCCGTCCCGCTGCTGGAGCGCCTGCTGTCCGGCGCCGTTGCTCCCCGTGCTGCTGGTGAAGGCGGCGTTGCTGACTGTGTACGTGTGTGAGGGGGCCCGGCACACGCCGTGACGGGCCGCGCCGCCGTGTCCGCCCGAGCCGCGGATCCGGTGGTCAGCCCAGGTGGCCCACCCGGAACGTGGTCGTGTACTCCCGCTCCTCACCGGGGGACAGGAACGTCATGGACCCGTCCTCCCGGGCCGCGGTCTCGCCCTGCACATGGTGTGTGGACGGTTCGAAGCCGACCGCGTAGGCGCCCTCGCGCAGGTGCAGCCACTGGAAGAAGGACGGGAACTGCGCTGTGTCGAACTCCAACTCGAAGTAGACGCCGAGGCGTTCGTTGACCAGGCGGGGCCGGACCAGGCCCGCCGCGTCGGGCTCCAGTTCGTGTTCGTAGACCTGCTCGACGAAGCCCGGCAGCGGGGCGGGCATCTCGGTGTGGGACACGCCCTGCTCGGCGACGCTGCCGCTGCGCCACAGGGTGCGGTGCGGCGGCAACTCGTAGCGCGCGCCCTCGTCCAGGAAGGGCCAGCCGATGTTGACGTGGTACAGGTACATGTGCGGCGTCGGGTCGAAGCCGGCGTTGCGCACCCGGTCGATCAGGCGGATCTCGCTGCCGCCGAGGTCGGCCTCGATGCGGCGGGTGAGCCGCAGGTGCTCCCCGAAGACCGCGGCCTGGCGCACCTCGCCCTGTGCCCAGAGCACGCAGCGGCCGTCGTCCTGCCACCGCTCGCCGTACCCGGTGAGCCGGGCCGGCAGGTTGGCGACCCGCCCGTGGAGGGCGTGCACGGCCGTGCGCCGCGGCGGATAGCGGTACTGCGAGGCGTCCACCTCGGCGCCGAAGAGCGTGTGGTCCAGGCCCGCGGTGAGCAGCAGCCCCGAGAAGCTGCGCATCATGGACAGGCCGTCGTCGTCGCGGTACTCGTGCAGTCCGGGGTGCCTGAAGCCCGTCGCCGAGCGCCAGCCGAAGCCCCGGCCCTCGAACTCGGCCCCGCCGAGGTCCATCGCCCGGTCCACGAGCACGTCGAACGACAGTCCGGCACCGGTGCGGAACTCCAGCGTGCGGATGCCGCGTTCGGAGCCGTCGTCCAGGACGACGGACCGCACCCCGCCCGCCGCGCTCAGGTCGCCCGCGTGCCGGGCGAGGGACTGCCGGTCGTGGGAACGTCCGTACAGCTTCACGCCATCACCCACCCTCCGTTGACCTCGACGCACTGACCCGTGACGAACGAGGCGTCGGGGCCGGTGAGGAAGGACACCACCGAGGCCAGTTCCTCCGGCCGCCCGCGCCGCTTCAGGGCCTGGTGGTCGAGCACATGGCGCCGGTAGGCCCCGGGGTCCTCGTGGATGTTCTCGGCCGCGGTCGGAAAGGCTCCGGGGGAGACGCAGTTGACGCGGATCTCGGCGGGACCCAGTTCCCGGGCGAGGGCGCGGGTCAGGGCGACGGCGGCACCCTTGGTGGAGATGTAGGCGGCCAGTGAGTCCCAGCCGCCGTGCAGGGTGATCGACGCGACGTTGACGATCGCCCCGCCGCCCCCGTCCGTCATGTGCCGCGCGGCGGCCTGGGCGGCGACCCAGTACGCACGCTGGTTGACCGCCACGACCTCCTCGTATTCGGCGAGCGGTACGTCGAGGAAGGCCCGGCTCGGGTACACGGCCGCGTTGTTGACCAGCACGCGCAGCGCGCCCAGTTCGGTCACCGTCCGTCCGACGGCCTCCTCGATCGCCTGCGCGTCGCGCAGGTCGGTGGTGAGCGCGAGCACGCGCGCGCCGGTCTGCTCCACCAGCGCGGCGGTGCTCGCCAGGGACTCGGTGTCGCGGTCGAGTACGGCGACATCGTGTCCGTCGGCGGCCAGCCGGACGGCGGTGGCCCGGCCGAGGGCGCCGCCTGCACCGGTCACGAGTGCGGCTCGGGGTTGCTTCATGACGT